>JBGAVQ010000241.1:0-8942 GCA_044228045.1 Spirosomataceae bacterium | reverse complement strand
AAAGCTGCCAATACGGTAACGCCATAGTCTTCTGCCTGACCTGCACCCAAAGAGGCATCATAACCAGTAATGCTACTTGGCGAAGAGATTGGTTGCCAGTCGGCAATAACTCGCATCCTTAAAAGTGTGTTTTGTACAATACTAACACCTGTTGTTGGAATCGTGATATTGCCCGAAAATGTATTGGCAAATGATGGGCTGGTGTACACATTCTCGCCAGTGTCGTCAAAATCACCGTCATTATTATAGTCAATATAAATACGAGCATAATGAGAGTTGGTGTATGCTGCTTTTAAGGTAAAAGAATAAGTACTCCCTTTATTGACCGACGTTGATGCAGACGAACAGGTTAAGTCAATATAATTGGCTCCGTCGGCATACGACGAATAGGAGCCTCGATCGAGGGTGTTGAACTGAAATCGTTCAATACCAAAAGCATTTGTTACGCCAATTCCGTGTGTTGCGGTAAATGACGTAACTGGAGTAGTAGGAGCCGTGATGGTTGTATTGGTGAGGGCAAGAGACTGAATAAGACAAGACCGAAGTCCCCCACCATCTATCAGAGCTCGCATCCGAGTTTTTTGACCTTCGGTAAAGCGATCGGGGCAATTAGAGTAGTTCATGTAGTTATGGGCAACAGTCCCAAAATTAGGCCCTGTGCAAGCATAGGTGCCGTCGGGGCAGGTACTGATCGAAAATTGAGGGTGTGGGTCTGTATCACATACCAAATCGCCGTCTGTAGTACAATTTGATTCGGGGCAACCTCCCTGAAAAGTATGTCGCAAATTCAGGTAGTGCCCCATTTCGTGTGGCAGCGTATTGCTTGTTCCATTAACTTGTGAAGCAATGATGGTTACACCATCTGTAGCCCCTGGGTTGCCAGGCCCACCCGAAAAGCCCGTTGTGCCCGAGCCCGCACCACATAAATCGTCACCATTGTTGATTTTATTGATTACCCAAATATTGATGTATTCTGTGGGAGACCACTTACTTAGTGCTTTAATGGCTGATTCAGAAGCACCCGAACCCCCAGCATAACTCATACCTTGGCTCGAATAATTAGCCACCCCGCTACCGTTTACACGATTGATACCTGAGGTGCTTCCATTGCAACCCACCCCATACCGAGTAGCCAATTGAAAATTCAGTTGTATGTCTGCTCCTAAAGCATTAGTGTTTCTAAACGAATTGTTCAACTTTGTAATCATATCATTGATAGAAGCATCGGACGGATTTAGACAATTACCAACGGCCTCCCCATTATGAATTACATGAACTACCACTGGCAAGGTATAAACAGTAGCTGCACGTCGGGTACTTCTCTGTTTTTCTACATACAGCTTAATTCTCTTTTCGAGGTAATCATTGGCCTCCCTATTTTGTGGCGATTTTAACCATTCTGTGCGGTAAGTATCAAAGCCACAGGGTTCTATAGTTTGGGCTTTTGCTTGAATAAGGGATACCCATACAGGTAAAAAAAGAAGGAACTTTTTCATAGTTTTAAGGAGGGAGGAAAAAGGACAACCAAACACAAAGTGTATTGTACTTCTGCAAAACTATACTTTCTTTACACATTTGCAATTGAAATTTAGCAAACGGCAACAAAAAAGGGCTACCAAGTGGCAACCCTTCTGTATGATACGCTAATAGAATGTTAGTCTAATGCCGCTACACCGGGTAGTATTTTGCCCTCCATGTATTCTAACAATGCTCCACCACCTGTTGAAACATAGCTCACTCGGTCGCCATAACCAGCGTTATTGATAGCAGAGGCTGAATCACCACCACCAATAAGTGAAAACGCCCCGTTGTCTTCAGTTGCTTTCACTACGGCTTCGGCAATGGCGTTGGTACCTATGGCAAATTTGGCAAATTCAAATACACCCATTGGGCCATTCCACAATATCGTTTTTGATTTCTCAACTGTTTCTACAAACAATTTGACGGTTTCAGGGCCAATATCTAAGCCTTGCCAATCGTCTGGAATTTGGTCTTTGGGTACAATGGCACTGTTGGCCGTAGGCGAAAAATCGTCAGCAATTACAGTATCAATCGGCATGATGATGTTTACACCTTTAGCTTTGGCTTTTTCCAAAATACTAAGTGCAAGTTCTTGTTTATCAGCTTCTAATAATGATTTTCCGATATTACCTCCTTGTGCTTTGGTAAAGGTGTATGTCATCCCACCACCAATAATGAGGTTATCTACAGTATCCAAAAGTCGTTCAATAATGAGAATTTTGTCAGAAATTTTGGCACCACCCATAATTGCCGTGAAAGGCCGTTCGGCATTTTCGAGTACTCGTTGGGCGTTGTCTAATTCGGCTTGCATCACATATCCGCAAACACGGTCTTGAAAAAACTGCCCCATTACTGCCGTTGAAGCGTGTGCTCGGTGGGCTGTGCCAAAGGCATCATTCACCCACACATCGCCTAACTTGGCTAATTTTTCGGCAAAGGTTACATCGCCTTTTTCTTCCTCTTTATAAAAACGAAGGTTCTCAAGCAACAGGATTTCTCCGGGGTTCAATCCTGCGGCTAACTCGGCTGCTTGGAAACCAATGCAATCGTCAGCAAACTTGACAGGCTTACCAAAAATTACAGAAAGAGGCTTGACCAAGTGTTTGAGTGAATATTTTTCTTCGGGACCACCTTTGGGGCGACCCAAGTGTGACATCAAAATAGCAGAACCACCATCAGAGATAATTTTTTGAATTGTTGGAATAGTGGCTTTTATGCGGGTATCGTCTGTAATTTCATAACGTTCATTCAACGGAACGTTAAAATCTACTCGGATCAATGCTTTTTTGCCAGCAAAGTTGTAGGTGTTGAGTGTTTTCATTCAAAGTTGATTTTATGATTTTGGCAAAACAAAAATACATTTTTAGCAACAAAGCCACTCATAACAGCATTTTTTCTGACAATAATTGTAATATATAGCAAAAAAATACAAATTTTTCTACTGATGTTAATACTTGTCACCAGCACCACCTCCACCAAAGCTCCCCTCGCCAAACTGTAAACCTGATTGGGGCTGGGCCGTTTTTCCGAGTGTTTGGGCAATGATGGTAGCCTCTACATTAAGATTGTCGGCTTCTTTGTCTTGCTCGTAGGTGTAGCCATGCTTGGGTGGGTGCAGGTACCGAATGCAGCTCCAAGCAATACCAATTAATGCAAAGCCAGCTATGGTTAGGGTGATTTCGGGAGGGGCAATACTAAAATAAAGTTTGAATGTGATAACCGATGCAACTGCGGCAAGTAAGCCCAACACAATGAGGATTCGGTTTTTTTGACGAAGTCCAAAGTACAAGTAAGCAGCCGGAATCAGCACCGTGAAGGCATAAAACAGTGGTGCAAAGGTAATTTGACCAGACGTTCCCGTAATAACCCCGTTGCCTTCTCGCACCACGGCATAGTTGCCACCAAGATAAAAAGTAATAAGTGCTAAAATTTCGATAATACTAAGGCAATCAGCCCAATAAAATAGCTTGTCATGTTCAAAAAAACGTTTTTTGACAAAATAAATCACCCCCGAAAACATCATAAATACAAATGGTAAAATCAACTTTCCGACCGGAAATTTGAAACATAAGGCACTGATTACAAAGAAGAAACAAATATAAGCCCCCACGGTAAGTAGCCAGTCGGCATGACGAATGACGGCAAAAATTAATACAGGCAAAAGAAGTAAACCATACAGCCAAACTTCATCATTGGTTATCTTAGACAATACTAAAAACATGCCAGTAGTAAACCAGCCTACGGCTCCATAAAGTAAGGCATTGTCCACGCCTGAATGATATAACTTTCGCCCTGTTACAATAAACGTCAGAAACGCATAAAAAAGCCCAGCATACACAAACGATAAAAGGCCAGAGCCCAGCACATCATCAAAAATGGCCATAAAAAAAACGGAGGTAAGCCCCAATGCAAAGGAACAGCCCAAACAAGTAAAGATAAAAAGTCCAATTTTAATCCAGATGTTTGGGTTATAAAATTCATCTGGAAAATGGGTTTTCACGGCAGTTAATTGCTCAGTGGTCAAAAACCCCTTTTTTTGCCAATAGTTGGCTTTTGTTTGAATGGCTCGGTTGCGAAGCCAGGTTTCGTTGTAGGCTTTCATTTGGCAGTTCCTAAGATTTTTTTGTAACTCAAAAAGAAATAAATGACCATTACTGCAGTAAATGCAAAATAGAACTGACCAAGCCAAAATATTTGGTCAATGCCATCTAACATCCTAATAAGCAAGTATGTAATGCCAATGTAGCCATACACCACACCCATAAGTAAAAAGAAAAATGAATGGGTGCGCCGAGCATACCAAACCATTGTTACGCACAATAAGGCAAGCGGCACAAAATACAACAGCATCTCGTTACCAATTAAACCTACCAAGGAGGCAATTAGTGCCAGGTTTCCTCCTAAGAGAATGTATGTAAACGAAAAATGCTTTTTGAAATCGTAACGTTCTGATAACCAGCCTACCAATACAAAAAGGCTACCTAACAGCACTGCCGTCATTACAATATAAGTATCCGAAAAATTATTTTGAAACACTCCTAAGGGCGTAACAGTTAATCCTACCCAAGAGGCAAAGGCAGTAAGCCCCATAGAAAGTACACCTCGGTGGTCAAAATAGTAAGCGCAGCACAAAAACAAAATTGCCGGAATGAACGTAACCAGACCATATCGTTCGCCAAAAATGTTGTACTGATATTGCCAGTAACCTTCCATGGTCAAAAAGGTGAGGCAAGCCAATAAAAGTGCATAGTCAGCAAAGGGAGAGTCACCCTCAACCAATTGAGGCGAAAATGGTTTTCGGTGTTTCCAAGCATAATAAAAACAGGCTGCCGACAGCAAACCTATCAGTGCAATCAATACGCCATGACCTATGGAATCAATGTTTTTGTAAATTAAGATACCGAGCCCCGAACTCAACATTGTGACCCCAAAATAGAGCATCGTGCGAAGTTCCCAATGAACAGAAAAGGGATTATTCTGCTCAAAATCAGTAAGTTGTAAGTTTTCTTGTTCAGAAATAATTCCCTTTTGCGAAATCTGTTCAAGAATCTGTTGAGGTGACATAGGGGTAGGATTTGAAAGAATGACAGTAAGTTACTGCTAATTTTCAAAAATAATTTACTCAGATACTAAATTTGAATGAATGATTGAGTAAACGGTAAAAAAATCAGTATCAAAAAAAGAAATTAAAAACTTTTGTAACCTTCTTCTGTTACCTCAGTTTCCACGTTATATTCACTAAACAACACTTACTTGCTTGAACTTACTGACAGACAATGCCCTCATGCTAAAGGTAAAAGCTGGCGACTTGGATAAGATGGGGCTGCTTTTTGAGCGGTATCATCGTCCCTTGTTTGGCTATCTTTATCATGTAACTGGCAAGGCACATGTAAGTGAAGACTTGGTTCAGAACGTGTTTTACAGAATGCTTAAATATCGCCACACGTTTACTGACGAAGGTGAGTTTAGGTCATGGATGTATCATTTGGCTCGTAATGTAGTAGCCGATCATGTCCGAAAAAATAAGCCAATGGCCACTTATGACGATGTAGCCAATTGGGCCGAAAAAGTAGGAGGAGGTGTTGCCGCCGATGAGCACCTCGAAAAAGAACATGAAATGCTTATGTTGCACGCAGCACTCGAAAAACTTAGCCTCGAAAATCGAGAATTATTGGTAATGAGCCGATTTCAGGAGCTGAAATATATAGAAATAGCGCAATTACTAAAGACAACAGAAGGAGCCGTGAAGGTACGAATACACCGAGCTTTGAAGGAATTAAAAGAAATTTATTTTCAACTTGAAAAAGGACTAAAAGCCCATGAATTGTGAACATGCTCAGGAGCAATTGGTGGACTGGTTTGATAACCAATTGCCAACTGCTGAACGAGAAGCCCTACAAAAACATTTGAGTCAATGCGCTGATTGTCAGCATGAACTAAGTGAATTGCAGCAAGTTTGGCAGCGGTTAGGCAATAGCCCTGTGCCTCAACCTACCGAGCAATTACGCCCAGCGTTTTATGCCATGTTGAGTGAATTTAAGCAAGAAGTAGCCGCCGAGCGGGCATCTACTTGGAAAAACCTGATGGCAAAGTTTGGGCAGTTCTGGAAGCCACAAATGGTGTCTCGTTTGGCGTATGGTGTATTGTTGATGGGTGTTGGGCTGGTGGCAGGCTATTGGTTTACAGCCCACCAAGATTCAGAAGTAGCTTATCAGCAACAGATTAACACGCTATCGGCTGAGGTACAAGAAATGCGCCAGATGATGCTTTTGTCACTAATCGAAAACCCGTCGGCTACCGAGCGACTTAGGGCGGTTAGTTATACCAATGAAATAGAGCAAGTTGATAACCGAGTAGTAGATGCCTTGTTCACAACCCTCAACAACGACGATAACGTGAATGTCCGTTTGGTCACATTAGAAGCATTGGCTGAATTGGCGCAAAATCCACGTGTGCGAGAGGGCTTGGTACACTCACTTACCCGGCAAGAGTCACCCTTGGTGCAAGTAGCTTTAGCCGATGTGATGGTGAAATTACAAGAAAAACGTTCGATAAAAATCTTTAAACAATTACTTCGTAAAGATGACCTCAACATCTTGGTAAAATCTAAAATAGAGCAGACAATTAAAGACTTGTCCTGAGTTAAACCATAACAATTTTAATATAAAAGCCATGAAATTTTCTTTAATCCCCCTCTTGGCGGGAGTGGTACTATCTTGTACCCAAGCAACAGCACAAAAACCCGAATTTAAGGAGCAAATTCACAAAGAGTTTTCATTGTCAAAAACTGCAAGTGTCAGTACCTTAGCTATTTACAATATCAATGGCTTTGTCAGAGTAGAAGGCTACTCAGGTGACAAAGTGATTATTGAAATAGACAAAACTATTTCGGCAAAAGATGAAGAAGCCTTAGAGCAAGGCAAAAAGGAGTTTAAACTTCAATTTAACCAAAATGCTGATAGCGTGATTGTTTATATTGAAGAACCGTATGATTCTCGCCCTAACCGAAATAAAAATAAACAATATAATCACCGAGAGGTTAGGTATCACTATGACCTTGATTTTACCATAAAAGTGCCTACCCAATTAAACCTCCATGTTTCTACTGTCAATGGCGGCGACGTGATTGTTGCCAATGTAAGTGGCACTTTACGAGCTTTTAATGTAAATGGCCCTATTACGCTTACAAACATCAAGGGAACTACCGAAGTCCGTACAATCAATGGCAATGTGGTAGCTAATTATCTTGAAGTGCCTTCTGAAAAATCTTCTTATTATACCCTCAACGGTGACCTCAAAATAACCTATCCGCCTACTTTTTCGGCAGATTGTGAGTTCAAGACCTTTCAGGGGGCATTTTATACCGACTTTACCAATACAGATGTACTACCAACTCGAGTAACCAAAACACAAGAAAACCGAGAGGGCGGTACTGTTTATAAACTCAACAAAGATACCTCAATCCGAATTGGAAGTGGTGGCAAAACCTTCAAATTTGAAACTTTTAACGGCAATGTATATATCAAAAAACAATCATAACAACATGAAAACGAGTAAACAATCATTATTATTCTGGTTGCTTGCTTCTTCCATAGGAGCAACACCCATAGTAGCCCAAACCGAAGTAAAAGAACAGTTGGTTATTCCATTAACTGACCCAAACAAAGTTGGTACTCTGCAACTTTCGTTGGTTACTGGCTCCATCAGTGTAATGGGTTACAGCGGTAAAGAAGTCATTATTGATGCTTCTACGAAAAATTCAAATCAGGGTGGTGCTAAGGAAAAAAATAGCGAATCGAATGGGATGAAGCGAATTTCTCCTACCGGCGGTGGTCTCGAAATTACAGCCAAAGAACAAAACAACACAATTAAAGTGAGTTCGGGTTATATTAATAAGGCTGTTCATTTGTCAATTAAAGTGCCGACTCGTTTCTCACTCAAACTCAGTACCGTTAATCAAGGAGACATTGTTGTTGAAAACGTAAACGGAGAGTTAGAAATCACCAATGTCAATGGTAAAATCTTACTCACCAATATATCAGGGTCGGCAGTGGCAAATACCATCAATGGTAATTTGGTTGCTAATTTTAAAGAGACAGTGGCTAATCCGATGGCATTTTCTACCCTTAATGGTAATGTAGATGTAACTTTTCCGCCTACCATAAAGGCAAATTTTAAGCTAAAATCAGACCAAGGCGAGATTTTTAGTGACTTTGACATGGACATTGAAAGTTCCAGGCCAAAAGCCACCCGAACCGAAAAAGACGGGCTTTACAAAGTGAGTATTGAAGATTGGGTTTATGGAAAAATCAATGGCGGAGGCCCCGAAGTAATGATGAAAAACATGCACGGATCCATTTACATCCGCAAAAGTAAGTAAGGAATTGGTGTAAAGTCGGGTAGAAATGCCCAACAGCTTAGGCAAAAGAAAGAAAACAAGTTTGTTGAAGAAGCCTGAAAAGGCTGATTAGTGGATAGCGGCTTTGCGGCTATCCACTTTTTTGTTAGAACTTCACTTTATAGGTCAAACCCATCAAAAAGCGGTTTTCTTGAAGACCTTGAAGTTGATAATCGGTAAAACCAAACACATCTACTTTGTGGTGTTTGTTGATTTCAATTTCTACTCCTGCTTTGTTGCGCATTTGGTCAAATGTGTTGCCAATTTCGTAAAACAAATCGGTAGAAACATAAGGCGTAAAGCGTGATTTGTTGGGGTAAGATAACTCAAATTTGTTTCGCAAATAGCTACCGTCAGCTTCTAAACCTGTTTCGTTGTCGTCTTTAAACTGGTTTTGATAGCGCAAGCGATAGGCGAATTTGAGCTTCCAAATTTTGTGGTCAAAGGCAGCATCGGCATAAAACCGATGATATGGCCGATAATAATAGCCTGTTCCTTCGTCGTTTTTCTTGCAGCGGCCTAT
>JBGAVQ010000240.1:0-8866 GCA_044228045.1 Spirosomataceae bacterium | reverse complement strand
TAGCAATCAAACAAAAAAACCTTTCGGCTGCCCGAAAGGTTTTTTGACTATATAGCAAAAGATTTTTACCGTTTACCAATCGTATAAGTGTTGGCCGAAACCCCACCACTGGCAGGGCGAGTAACAGTGCCGCCATTCTTGACAGTTCCTAATAACAAAATACCAGCCAAGTGTGGCGATGCCATTGAGGTACCACTCATGGTAGCCGTACCGTTATTTTTATATAGCGAAGGAATGCTGCTACCTGGCTCGGCATAGTCAACTGGTGAACCATAATTAGAAAACGAAGACCATACATCGCCCGACGCAAACGAAGCTACTGTATATAAGTTTGTAGCATTGGCACGTGCTGGTGAGTAGTTGGAGGCATCGGCATTGGAGTTGCCTGCTGCCACAGCTACTTTGATACCTTTGGCGGCTATGGCTTTTACGGCGTTGTCGGTAGCAGTAGAAGCCCCACCGCCTAAACTTAGGTTGGCTACGTCGCCTGCTGTTCCATTGTTTGCTACATAATTACAACCTGCTACAATATCAGAAGTATAGCCAGAGCCACTGTTACTGAGTACTTTTATGCCTACAACTGTTGCACCAGCAGCCACACCAACCACGGCGTTTGCATCATTTTTGGCAGCAATAATACCTGCCACGTGCGTACCATGACCATGACCATCGTCAATGGTTGAGGCAGACCCTGGCATAGTATAAACAGAGCCACCATTAAGGTAGGCTCTACCACCGTTCACATTGACATTGAGGTCTGTATGTCCTACCCATGTGCCTCCTGACTGGTTAATATCTACTCCAGTATCAATAATCCAGGCCCGCTTGCCAGTGCCATTACCTGCACCGCCTACTCGAGTAATACCCCAAGGAGTGCTTTGGGCCGCAATCCCCACGCCGTACTCTGTAACATCATCTATTTCAAAATCAAGCACCCATACCCTATCTTGCTCTATGTACTCGACTTGTGGGTTTTTTCTGAGTTTTTCTAAATCGCTTGATTCCAAATTGGCCGCAAAACCAGCAAAATCACCAACATAGTTATGCGTAATTTTGGCATCTTCGATGTCGTTGGAGCGCAAAAAGTTTACCGTGTAATTGTTGATAGAGCTTACTGCTTGGTCATAGTTTTGGAAGTTCATTCGCCCGTTGGCAAATGGGCTATCTTTATACTTCACAATGTAACGACCTGCCACAAGGTCACCATTCTGTACCACTTCTTGATCAGGCGCAAATTCTTCATTTTGCTGACATCCTGCCACGGCGAGTGCTAACACAGTAACACCAACCCACAATTTGTTTAGGGAGAACTTTTTCATAAATAACTGAGTAGAAAAGGTTAAATTAGTTAGAAAATGATTGATATATTGAAGATTTGTTTTGGGTACTTGCCAAAAGAATTGTCACTCAAAGATGGAAAATATCAAAAGAAAAATCAAACAATTGTTAGCTTATTTACGGAACGGTTGCTGGTCAGGTGGTTGCTATTACTAAAAAACACACATTGTTGATTATATATCTTTAAATATTATCAATAATAATATATTTTTTTTAAAAATATAGCAAAAAAATGATTTAATCATTAGAAATATGTCAAAGTATTTGTTTTTTCTTTTATGAAATAACTAACTTTGCAGTCTGAAACTATACAATCTCACCGTTATGTCAGCAATTGCCGAATTAGATGTAAAAAGCCTCTTGGCAGATCGTATCAATGCACTCGAAGAGTCGCAGACGCTTGCTATGAGCAAAAAATCTCGTGAGCTGGCCGCTCAAGGACACAAAGTAATCAATTTGAGTATCGGAGAACCCGATTTCAAAACTCCTAAGCACATTTGTGATGCAGCCAAAGATGCCATTGATGCTGGGTTCCATCACTACACACCAGTAGCAGGTATTCCGGAACTTCGTAAGGCTATTGCTGATAAACTCAATCGGGAAAATGGACTTAACTGGAAACCCGAAAACATTGTTGTTTCAACTGGTGCCAAACACTCCCTTGCCAATGTAATTCAAACACTTGTCAATCCAGGCGAGGAAGTTATCATTTTTTCACCGTATTGGGTGAGTTATGCCGAAATGGTAAAACTCGCCGAAGGTAAGGCTGTTATTGTAGATGGCTCTTTTGAGAATGACTTCAAAGTAACGCCAGAGCAGTTTGAAGCAGCCATTACGCCCAAAACCAAGATTGTGATGTTTGCCTCACCCAACAACCCAACTGGCTCGGTGTATAGCGAAGACGAACTTCGGGCTATTGGTGAAGTGGTAGCTCGCCACGATAATATTTTTGTATTGGCAGATGAGATTTATGAATATATCAACTTTACACCCAAAGGTCATTTTAGCATTGGCTCGATGCCCGAAATTCACGACCGAGTTATTACAGTGAATGGTTTCTCAAAAGGCTTCGCTATGACAGGCTGGCGTTTGGGCTATATTGCTGCGGCTAAATGGATTGCCGATGCCGTAGATAAATTGCAAGGACAAGTAACTTCTGGCACCAGTAGCATTGGTCAAAAAGCAGCCGTAGTAGCCTATACCGATATGTCGGCTCCTGCCATGATGAAAGAGGCTTACGAGCGTCGCCGTAATTTGGTTGTAAAACTATTGCAAGATGTACCAGGCTTTAAAGTGCGTATGCCCGAAGGAGCTTTTTATGCTTTTCCTGATGTAAGCTACTATTTTGGCAAGTCCGACGGCGAAGTTACGCTTCATAATGCAGACGAATTGGCGATGTATTTGTTAGAAAAAGCTCATGTGGCCGTAGTAACTGGCAATGCGTTTGGTGCACCAAACTGCTTACGTTTATCAACTGCCGCCTCTGACGAAGCCCTTACCGAAGCGGTTAGTCGTATCAAAGGGGTGCTTTCTTTGTTTTCGTAATAGATTGATTGGTAATACATTAGCTCCCCACTAACCTCGGTTAGTGGGGATTTTTTTTGCCTAAAATCAACCAATAAGGGTAAATAGTTGTCTAATAGAAAAAAATACAAAATAATGAAAATGCATATTGTATTTGTTTCTCTATTGGCGTTTTTGGCCTGTCAGCAAGCAGAACCTGTTGCCAACAATGGCTTGGTCGGCAAATGGAAATTGGTTGAATACCTCTCTGACCCAGGCGACGGAAGTGGCAAATGGCAAACTGCTGACGAGCAGAATCCAACCATTATTGAATTTAAAACCAACGGTGACTATACCAGTTCGGCCAACGATGATTTCATCCGCTACGAACTAAAAGCTGACCAACAAACGTTGGAGATGTTTTTTAATCCTAAAACCAACCGCAGTACATCTCGTAATTGGTTTATTGAGTCCATTTCTGCTACCAACTTACAGCTGAGTTATCGCTGCAGAGAACCCTGCGGAGGCAGATACATAGCTGTAAAGTAGTGATTCCCATGATATTGTCGCTTGAAAGTGTCCAAAGACATCTATTTCGGCCAACTATTTTTAGGTATATGTCTCTGAAAAGCAGACAATTAAATTATTTGAATAATGCTGCGACCAATAAACTTAAAATGGTAAACTTGCATTTAGCTCTTGTTTTTTGGGTAATGAGGTTGTAATTTTCCATCCCATACCCAAAAACACTATGAAAACTATTTGTACTTTTTTGCTTTGCTTAGTGGCAATGTGTACCCAAGCGCAGGCTCTTTTTGAAAAACGAATGTTCAGAATGGGGGTTAATTTAGTAGAAACAACAGGCCCTCTCAGCGAAACAATTGAAAAATCATTGGGCCAAGCACAGCTCAAACCTGTGTTTAACTTGGGATTTGGTGGCGATATTCGCCTGACTACCAATATACATTTGCATGTAGGAGCTCAGTACCAGCCTCGGGGCTATGCCTACAAGCTTACCTCTACCGACAGTACTTATACCAAAACCAATCTTGTACTTCATTACTTAGATGTGCCGCTTAGTTTGGCATTAACGGCAGGCGGTAAAAAGGCCAGAGTAAAGCCTTATATAGAAGCAGGCGTGTATGCAGGCATCGGTTTGTTTGGGCGAAATAAGAGATCAGGACAAATCATTAACCCCAAAACCAAACTGGCCGACAGCACTTTTACCGAAAGTAGTAAAGTATTTGGCGAACAAGTGAAGCGCATTGATTATGGTTTAAACCTATCCGCAGGTATTCAGACTCGCATGGTGCAATTTGGCGTTACCTATGGCATGGGTCTCAACAACATATCCTTACAAAAAGGAGAAGCCATTCGTAACCGAACTTACGGGCTTTTTATGAACATTCTGTTTGACGATTGGTTTTGACAAATTGGGAAGTTTGCAAGGGTTTTTGTTCTTTTGCATAGAAAATGCCAACCTGTATGGTTCACGCTGACTATACGGGTTTTCTTGTTTATGACCATACCTCAGATTTTTGACTCTTTCAATCGCCTCAACGTACTCATTATTGGAGACGTAATGTTAGACGCTTATGTGTTTGGCAAAGTAGAACGCATTTCGCCCGAAGCCCCTGTACCCGTTGTGGTGGCGCAACACCGAGAGTTTCGCTTGGGTGGAGCTGGCAATGTAGTGATGAACGTGCAGTCGTTGGGAGCTAACCCTATTATTTGTTCTGTTATTGGCAACGATGGTTACGGCAACGAATTACTAAATCTGTTGAATGAAAAAGGCTTATCAACCGAAGGCATTGTGCAGTCGGATAGCCGAATTACCACTGTAAAAGAACGGATTATTGCTGGCTCACAACAAGTAGTACGGGTTGATACTGAGACAGATGCATATCTTAACCCAGCTGAACAGGAAGCCTTGCTCACACGGGTACGAGAGTTGGTACGCAGGTGTGATGTTATTATTTTTCAAGACTATGACAAAGGGGTGCTGAGCCAAGACACCATTGCCGATGTAATAGAATTGGCCAATTTTCACGAAATTCCGACAGTGGTTGATCCCAAAAAACGAAATTTTCTACATTACCATCATGCCTCACTGTTTAAACCCAATTTGAAAGAACTTAAAGAAGGGCTTAACATCAGTTTTAATGTTAAAAATTCAGGAGAATTAGAAGCCGCAGCCACTCAATTAAAAGAAAAACTGCAGCTGGGTGGTACGCTTATCACCTTGTCGGAACGAGGTGTTTACATTGATTTTCAAGGTGAAAAACATCACTTACCAGCCCATATTCGGCAAATTGCCGATGTGTCGGGAGCAGGTGATACTGTTATTAGCATTGCGGCTTGCTGTGTAGCCTTGCGTCTGTCACCTCAGCTGATAGCAAGTTTATCGAATCTTGGTGGGGGGCTTGTTTGCGAGGCAGTGGGAGTAGTGCCCATTGACAAACAAAAACTGCAAGAAGAGGCTCAGAAAGAACTGGAAAGTTGAGGTAATGTATCTACAAAAAGTGGTTCTTCCAAAGCTTATACAGGTGGTAGTCAGGACACTGACTACGGCTAAAAAAATTAAAACGCCATTGTCAGTGTCCTCACTGACAATTCTCTGTATAAAGTATAAATCCACTAAAACCCCAAAAGTTAATGAGCTATTACTGCTTGGCTTAAAGCAAAGAATATTTTTTCAACCATCTATAAACCAGTCAATTGTATGAAAAAAAGTGCACTATTTGTAGCCGGATTAGTAAGTATTAGCATGGCTTTTGGGCAAATTCAAACGCCTGCTTCAAGCCCTACGGCTACTATTTCACAAAAAGTAGGATTAACAGACGTAAAAATTGAATACTCACGCCCCAACGCCAAAGGACGTAAAGTTATGGGCGAATTGGTTCCCTTCAACGGCGAAGTGTGGCGCACTGGAGCCAATGCTTCTACCAAAATTAGTTTCAGCGATGATGTTACTGTTGGTAGTACTAAACTCACTAAAGGCACGTATGCGCTCTACACTATTCCTGGTGCACAACAATGGACTATTATCCTCAATAAAAACACAAGCCTTTGGGGGTCAGATGGTTACAAAGTCGAAGAGGATGCCGTACGCATCAATGTAAAACCCGAAGCTATTAATCCAAGGGTAGAAACATTCACCATAAATCTTGCCAATACCAAAGATGAATCAGGTGATATAGAAATTATTTGGGAGAATACCCGAGTGGCATTTACCTTTACAATGGACACCGATAAAAAGGTAATGGCGAGCATTAAAAGTACGATGGAAGGTCCCTCTGGAGATGCCTATTTTGCTTCGGCGGTATATTATTTAGAGCATGGTAAAGACATCAAGCAAGCCTATGAGTGGATCAATAAATCAATTGCCATGAACGGCGAACGGTTTTGGGTATTGCGCCAAAAATCGTTGATTGAAGCCAAGATGGGCAACACCTCAGCGGCTATTCAGACGGCTGAAAAGTCGAAGAAACTGGCAACAGAAGCCAAAAACATGGACTACGTGCGGATGAACGAAAAGTCTATTGCCGAGTGGTCGAAGAAATAGGGTAAACGTTTTATATCAACAAAAGACCTTGCAGACTTAGTGCCTGCGAGGTCTTTTTGCAATTACTGAGTTGCCCAATCAGGATTTAAGTTGTAGTAAAAGGCTAAGTAAACTATGCGTATGCATAGCAGTGGCTATTTGTGTAAAACTCGGAGAAGTTTATGTTGAAAAAGTTTAAAAAAAAAACTCAAAAGAATGGTTATTCGGCACGTAGCTTTTTTAGGCAAGAAATTGATGTATTACAAAGATATCTCAAAAATATCAAGTCTAATTTTATAACCCTCTGCAATGAGTATATCAGAGAAATGACTCGATAGATTAACATTCAAATATCTTATAATCAGATAATTAGGGGTAACATTAAGGCTTAGTAGTCTTATTTTACGTATTTATCACATTTGTATTTATGTGTTTTTTCCCAGAGTAAATTATTTAATAGTGAGTAACAAAACGAGATGCACTTGTCAAGTTCCTGGTAATAAACAGTTTGTTGAGTTTGACAGCCTGTACTATGGCATCACATCCTCTTTGCTCCTTCCTTAAGATCTAACGCTCTCTCTTCAAACCAATATCACCTGCTAACTCTTTGGAAACTGAAATTGTTTAGATACTTTTATCATCAATAACCTACCCACCAAACTAACGCCCATGATGTCGCTTCGCAAACTATTGTTTTTCGCCTTTACGCTCTCACTGACTTGTTGTGCATTGTCAGTTTCTGCACAGCCTACGCCCATTAGCCCACTGTATCAACAAACCAGCGAGGTACACCACCTGATGGTAAATTATACGGCTGACCGAGGGAGCTTGGGACGTTTTTATGTGATTGAAAATTCGCCCGAACGTCGAGAACGTTTTCAAAAACTAACCAACGAATACCTACAAAAACTCCAACAATTGGATTTTGACAAAATGCCTGTGGACAGTCAAGTGGACTATGTGCTGTTTCAGCGAGGCTTGCGGGTTGATTTGCGAGAGTTAGAAAAAGAAGCAAGCGAAGTAGCCCAGATTCAAACATGGTTTCCGTTTGCCGATAAAATTTATGCCCTCGAAAAAGTCCGTCGCAGAGGGGCTGCTCCTAACGCCGAGCAAATTGCTGCCGAACTCACCAACATTAGTCGGAGCATTGTAGAAACCCGCAAGATGGTCGAGAAAATAGAAAAACTTGACCCCGCCCTCATTGAGCGAGCCGAAGGAACGTCGGGCGGATTAAAAGTAGCCTTAAAAAGCGTTTTTGAGTTTTACAATGCCTACGACCCGCTGTTTTCGTGGTGGGTTCCCGAGCCTTATCGCAAGGCCGATAGTTTGATTACAGCTTACACTTCATTTTTTGCCAAAAAAGCCAAGACAGCTACGCCGTTCAAAGATGACGGCAGCGGCATCAATGGCGTAGCCGTAGGCCGAGACGAACTCATTCGACAGTTGGATTATGAGTTTATTTCATACACACCCGAAGAACTAATTGACATTGCCAATAAAGAATTTGCCTGGTGCGACCGTGAACTCCTGAAAGCCTCAAAAGAAATGGGCTTTGGCGACAACTGGAAACAAGCGCAAGAAAAAGTCAAGAATTCAGTAGTACCCGTAGGCAAACAGCCCGAACTGATACTGAGGCTGTACAACGAATCGGTGGCGTTTTTGAAAGCAAAAGACCTGATAACCATACCGCCCATTGCCGAAGAAACGTGGCGCATGAGCATGATGTCGCCTGAGCGTCAGAAGTTTAGTCCGTTTTTCTTGGGCGGCGAAACTATCTTGATTTCATACCCTACGCCTTCGATGTCGCAAGAAGACAAGCTCATGAGTATGCGGGGCAACAATCCACATTTTTCAAGAGCCACAGTGCATCACGAACTCATAGCGGGGCATCATTTGCAGGGTTTTATGAACAACCGTTACAAAGCCTACCGCCGATACCGCACGCCTTTCTGGACAGAAGGCTGGGCTTTGTACTGGGAAATGATTTTGTGGGACATGAATTTTCCACAGTCGCCCGAAGACAAAGTGGGGATGTTGTTTTGGCGAATGCATCGCTGCGCCCGTATCATTTTTTCGCTTAACTACCACCTCGGCAAGTGGACACCGCAGCAATGTATTGATTTTCTGGTGGATAGGGTAGGCCACGAACGAGCCAACGCCGAAGGAGAGGTGCGTCGGTCGTTTGTGGGTGGTTACGAACCACTCTATCAATTGGCGTATATGACCGGAGCGTTTCAGTTTTATGCCCTAAAAAAAGACTTGGTTGATAGTGGCAAAATGACCTACAAGCAGTTTCACGATACCATCATGCAGCAAAACTCCATGCCCGTAGAGATGATTAGGGCCGTGATGACCAACCGCAAGCTCACCCGTGAGTACAAAACCAACTGGCGTTTTTATGTGCCTGCTAACTCGGCGGGAGGGAAGTAAGGGGGAATTAAAACATTTCTGGGTAATATGATTTTTCAAAATTCCCTTAAC
>JBGAVQ010000239.1:0-9028 GCA_044228045.1 Spirosomataceae bacterium | reverse complement strand
GTGTATATGGCCACTGACCCCGTTACGTCGGCTCAAACCGAGATCGGCAAGTACATTTACGGCTTCTTGATTGGCTCATTTACGGTATTACTGCGGGTGTTTAACCTCGCTTATCCCGAAGCCATGATGCTCAGTATTTTGCTCTTAAATGTTCATGCGCCGTTGATTGACCACATTGTTGTACAACAACATATTAAACGAAGAAAAAAATATGCACAGCAATAGATACACCTTTCTGTATTCCATCGGGATTTCAATTCTCACGGCGGTACTTCTATCTATTACTGCCGAGGGCCTCAAACCTGCCCAAGAAGCCAATATTTTATTAGACAAAAAGTCTAATATTCTGCGCTCTGTTTTGGTGGACGAAACCGAGCGAAATGCCATTGAAAAAATGTACGCAGAGCGGGTAAAAGCATTGGTAATCAACTCAAAAGGAGAAGAAATACCCAATCAAAATGCCCTTGGCATTGTGCTAAAAGAAGAATTGGGCAAACCCGAAACAGAAAGACATTTACCCTTATATGTGTATTCAAATACCGATGGTAAAAAGTATTATATTGTGCCACTACAAGGTGTAGGACTTTGGGGGCCTATTGGCGGATACATCTCCATTTCCCCTGATTTCAATACAGTGTATGGTGCTTTTTTTGAACATAAAAGCGAAACGCCAGGCTTAGGTGCCGAAATCGCCGAGAAGCCTTTTCAGGCTCAGTTTCAAGGTAAAAAAATTATGGATGACCACAACCAGTTTATCTCTGTGAATGTGGTCAAAAAAGCCGCCAAAGTAGATTTTGGAAACGAACATCGAGTAGATGGTATTTCGGGCGGAACAATCACCTCAACTGGTACTGACAAAATGCTCAAAAACTGCATGAAACAGTATTTGGCTTATTTTGAGAAGGTGAAGACCCATTGATAATAGTGTGGAGTGAGAAATGAGTAGTGAGAATGTCCCGTTCTCTATCTCCCAGAGATGCGTACGATTAACCGATAACGATAATGGAAACAACAACAGCACCCGTCAAAGAACAAGAGAAAAAGGAAGCATTGTTTTCTAAAAAGAACATAAGGGTACTCAAAGACCCCCTCGACGACAACAACCCCATCACAGTTCAGATTTTGGGTGTTTGTTCGGCGTTGGCAGTAACCACACAAGTAAAGCCCGCCCTAATTATGGCCTTGGGTCTAACGGTGGTAACGGCGTTCTCAAACCTCATCCTTTCCATGATTCGAAAAGGCATCCCCAACCGCATACGCATCATTGTGCAGCTTATTGTGGCTGCCATGTTGGTAACCATTGTGGACCAAATCCTGAAAGCCTATATGTTTGATGTGAGCAAAAAGCTATCGGTTTTTGTAGGGCTTATCATCACCAATTGCATTGTGATGGGCCGCTTAGAAGCCTTCGCTATGGCACAAAAACCCTGGCCTTCTTTTCTGGACGGTATCGGCAATGGGCTTGGCTACGGGGCTATTTTAGTGAGCATCGCCACTGTGCGAGAGGTGTTTGGGTCTGGAACATTTTTTGGGGTTAAGGTAGTCCCCCAATGGCTCTACGACATGGGCTATGTCAACAACGGCTTAATGATGCTGCCACCCGCCGCTTTGTTTTTGATTGCTACCATTATTTGGGTACAACGGAATAAAAATAAGAAATTGATTAACGTGTCTTAAAATCAGGAGTGAGAAGCGAGGAGTGAGTAATGAATCAACATAATTTCAGACAGCGAATAACCGATAGTAATTAACCTCAAACGACCATGCAACATTTAGTAAATATGCTCATCAAGTCTGTTTTCGTGGAGAACGCTATTTTTGCCTTCTTCTTGGGAATGTGTTCGTTTTTGGCCGTTTCCAAAAAACTCAAAACGGCCTTTGGTCTGGGTGTTGCCGTTATTTTTGTGATGGTGCTTACCACCCCACTCAACTACCTTATCTTGGCCTACTTACTCAAAGAAGGAGCATTAGGGGCCATACATCCATCCTTAGCAACGGTTGATCTTACCTTTCTTGCCTTTATTTTATTCATTTCTACCATTGCGGGAGCGGTGCAATTGGTAGAAATGGTTGTTGAAAAATTTTCTCCCTCTTTGTACAATTCACTGGGTATTTTCTTGCCACTTATTACGGTGAACTGCTCCATCTTGGGGGCTTCACTTTTTATGCAAGAGCGAGAGTACAACTTTGTCGAAACCACGGTTTTTTCGTTCGGTACAGGCTTTGGTTTCTTTTTGGCTATTGTTTTGATGGCGGCTATTCGAGAACGCCTCCAATACTCCAAAATTCCTGAGCCGCTACAAGGTTTGGGTATTGCCATGATGATTACAGGGCTGATGGCCTTGGCTTTTTTAAGTTTTTCAGGGATTCAGTTGTAAACCTTACACAAGCTATGGTACCTATTTTAGTCAGTAGTACTATTGTTTTCATAGCGGTTGTCTTGCTGTTTGTGTTTTTGATACTCACAGCCAAAGAACGCCTCTTGCCTCAAACCGATGTGGCACTTGTCATCAATGGCAACAAAGACAACCCCGTGATTGTAAAACCCGGAGGTTCTTTGCTCACCACTTTGGCTGCACAAAACCTATTTTTGGCATCGGCTTGCGGCGGCGGCGGCACATGCGCCATGTGTAAATGTCAGGTGTTTTCGGGCGGGGGCGATGTATTGCCTACCGAAACCAACCACCTCAACCGCAGGCAAGTATCTGAACATCAGCGCTTAGCGTGCCAAGTAAAGGTCAAAGAAAATATGGAAATCAGAATACCTGACGAAGTATTTGGTGTAAAAAAATGGGATTGTACCGTGGTTTCTAACGACAACGTTTCTACTTATATCAAAGAATTTGTGGTGGCTTTGCCCAAAGACGAAACGCTCAAATTTCGTTCAGGCGACTACATCCAGGTTGATGTGCCTGCCCTAAGCATTGATTTTAGTAACGATTTGTACGAGATTCCTGACAAGTTTAAAGACGACTACGACAAATTCAAGATTTGGGACTTAAAAGCCACCGTTGAAGAGCCACTGTTCAGAGCCTATTCGATGGCCAATCACCCTGCCGAAGGCAATATTATTATGCTTAACATCAGGTTGGCTACTCCGCCTTTTGATAGAGCCAAGGGGGCCTTCCAAGACGTAATGCCTGGGCTGTGTTCATCTTATGTTTTTTCACGAAAACCTGGCGACAAAGTAACAATCAGTGGCCCTTTTGGCGAGTTTCATATCAAAGAAAAACTCAACCGTGAAATGGTATATATTGGCGGTGGTGCAGGCATGGCACCGCTTCGTTCGCATATTTTTCATTTGTTTCACACCCTCAAAACAGGCCGAAAAGTTTCGTATTGGTATGGTGCCCGAAGCAAACGAGAGATTTTTTACGAAGAAGATTTTAGAGCCATAGAGCGAGAATTCCCGAATTTTAGGTTTGAAATAGCCCTTTCTGAGCCATTACCCGAAGATAATTGGAAAGGCTACGTAGGTTTTATTCATAACGTAGTGCAAAAAAACTATCTCGAACAACACGCCGACCCCGACGAGATTGAATATTACCTGTGTGGGCCACCACTGATGCTTTCTGCTGTTCAAAATATGCTTGATAACCTGGGCGTTCCCAGCGAAAACGTTGCTTTTGATGATTTTGGAAGCTAACTTTCTCAGGTCAAAAAGGTCGGCGAGGTTTGGCTCGTTGGCGGCCTTTTTTTTACTTTCAATGCTTCTGTCATGTCAAGATGACAAAGTTCCCTACATTCATTTAGAAGGCAAAGCCCAAGGCACTACGTTTA
This sequence comes from Spirosomataceae bacterium, assembly GCA_044228045.1. Classification (GTDB taxonomy): domain Bacteria; phylum Bacteroidota; class Bacteroidia; order Cytophagales; family Spirosomataceae; genus JAXLVB01. The sequence continues at coordinate 5,248 of JBGAVQ010000239.1, read as the reverse complement.
ACATCACCTATCGGGATTCGCTTAATCGAGATTTCTCGAAACCTGTGGATAGCCTTTTTAGGGTGATTGACAAAAGTATGTCGTTGTGGGATACCGCTTCTATCATCACTGGGTTCAACAAAAATTTATCAGCAACCAACGCCGATATTCATTTTACCAAGGTGTTTAATCGTTCGCAAGAAGTTTCAGCACAAACCAATGGAGCGTTTGACATTACCGTTGGCCCTTTGGTGAAAGCATGGGGTTTTAGCATCAAAAAAGGGCTTCCACCGCCTACTCCTAAGCAAGTAGATTCGCTCCGTCAATTGCTTGGTTTTGAAAGAATTAAACTTCAAAATGGAAAATTATTAAAGCCAGATGCTCGGATGGAGATAGACTTTAATGCCATTGCCCAAGGCTATACGGTTGACGTGATGGCTGATCTTTTGATGGCAAATGGCATCCGTCATTTTTTAGTAGAAATAGGCGGAGAAGTACGAACGCAAGGGCAAAACGAAGCCCACCAAACTTGGCGAGTAGGTATTGACAAACCGATTGAAAATAAAGAAAACGAACGCCCCTTGCAGCTTGTAGTAAGCCTCAATGGCAAATCGCTGGCAACGTCGGGGAGTTATCGAAAGTTCGTAATCAGAGACGGCAAAAAATACAGCCATGCCATTGACCCTAAAACGGGTTATCCGATTAACCACAACTTGTTAAGTGTGTCTGTCATTGCCGACGATTGCATGACAGCCGATGCCTTTGCCACAGCTTTTATGATCATGGGTGTAGAAGAATCCATCAAATTTGCCCAAGCAAACGACTTAGAGGTTTACTGTATGTACGAAGACGACAAGGGCAAAATGCAGATAAAAACCACCCCTGGGTTTGATAAATTTGTGGTAGCTGAGAAGTAACTATTGTCCTTTACTTGTCGTTGCCAGTTTATCCTCCCCACAAGGTTCACCAGCTACTCGCCCGCACACCCCACAAACTACCCCTTCTTTTTGAAGCATGGGATTATTGCTGGCGCAGCTGCCCCTAAACTCCCCCCCTTTTACGAACAGCAACCTAACGCTGAACAAAAAAAAGGCAATAATTACCAGCACAATTGATAGACCTATGACAATTAGCATGTATATTGCAATAAAAGAGTTGCTTTTTTACAAAATTGCAATATTCTTTCATTTTTTTGAATCTTTGCTATTTATATTTTTATTATCTTTGTTTGATGGGGAGATTTGTGTACCTAACTTCTAAAAATCGTTTCACCTAAATCATTGCTATTATGATTACTGTACAAGCTCTTCTTAAAAGTAAACGCCATCAGTCTGTTTTGTCAGTTTCGCCCGAAAACACTGTGATTGATGCCTTATTTTTGATGGCCGAAAAAAATATTGGTGCTGTCTTGGTGATGGACGGAGACACATTAGTAGGAATTTTTTCGGAGCGTGACTATGCTCGCAAAGGAATTGTACAAGGGCGCAAGGCAAAATCTACTCCCGTTACAGAGGTAATGACACCAAACGTATTCACGGTTGAGTCTAACATGAACATCAACGATTGTATGAAGTTGATGAGCGAAAAGAAGTTTCGCCACTTACCCGTTATGGAAGAAAACAAAGTAGTAGGCGTACTTAGCATTGGTGACATTGTAGATGCCATTTTTAAAGAACAAGTCTCACATATCTCTTATTTGGAAAGTTATATTTCGGGCTAAATTGCACTGGGCACTTTAAAAGTTTATCACAAACAGTTTTTGAAAATCGCTGTTTGATAATTAACTTTGTCCTATTACGAATTACCTATCCAACAACAATGACTTTCAGCCTTAGCACGCTCCCGTGGGAGGATACCGATGTGGTCGTAATAGACGAAATCGTTACGACAGACCTCTACGACTTGGTGGTTTATAACGATGATATAAATACGTTCGACCATGTGATTGAAACCCTTATTGAAATTTGTGGGCATGAACCAGAACAGGCCGAGCAATGCACCATTATTATTCATTATAAAGGCAAATGCTCAGTCAAAAAAGGTGGTTTCGACGAACTCGCCCCCGTTCGTAACGCCATCTGTAACCGAGGTATTTCGGCAGAAATCATGTAATTTGGGTTTCTACTATTCGGTTGATTTTCAGTCCGAAATCTTAAATCTGCAATCCAAAATCGCTTGAATTTTCCTTCAAAACTCATCGAAGAAGCCGTTGAAGAAATAGCCAAGCTCCCCGGCATTGGCAAGAAAACAGCCCTACGGTTGGCACTTCATCTGCTCAAACGAGATGAAAAACAAACCCGATCCCTCACAGAATCACTCGTGCGGATGCGAACACAAACCAGCTATTGCCGTCAATGTCATAACATCTCCGACGGCGACCTTTGCAACATTTGTACAAGCCCCAAACGTGACGAAAGCCTGATTTGCGTGGTAGAAGACACCCGTGACGTGCTTGCTATCGAAAACACCGCCCAATACCGAGGCTTGTATCATGTGCTGGGCGGGGTGATTTCGCCCTTAGAAGGCATTGGCCCAGCCGATTTACACATTGAGTCCTTATTGGCACGAGCGTCCAGTTCGTCAGTCCAAGAAATTATTCTTGCCCTTAGCCCTACCATGGAAGGCGACACTACGTCGTTTTATCTTACCAAGCGGCTGAGGCAATTCCCTATAAAAATCACTACCATTGCTCGGGGAATTCCTATTGGTGGCAACCTCGAATACGCCGACGAAATTACGCTCGGGCGAAGCATTGTGAGTAGGATAGCGTATGATTAAAGAGAGGCTGTTCCTCTACACCCCGATTGATGCCCCGATTTATTTCAGGAAAATACAAGTCAAAGAGTATGCCATAGACTCTCAAAATTTCTTTTGTGTTAATTTCAAACCTCTTACCCTCACTAAAATCAGTTTTAAACACCTTTATGATGTAAGTATTGAATCAAATTTGGTTCATAACTATTCAATATATCTATCCATTTTACCCAAAATCCATCATTAGTTTCGGATACCCCCACAAAAATAATCCTATCTATCCAATCACTTGCAGTTTAGTCGGGGCTGAAACATCAAAAAGATAAAACACAGACGCTTTTCTCCGTATCTTGCTACCGATTCATTTACCTTAGCTCAAATCCCTATGAACAAATCATTACTCCTCGTCATGGCTCTTGGATTCTTTTCCTTAGGAGCATTTGCCCAAGCAGATAAATCTGTCATTGTTAACCAATTAGACCAAAAACACAGTTATTACGCTACCCTTGCTAAACAAATCTGGAAATTGGCCGAGCCTGGTTATCTCGAAAACGAAACCACTCGCCTACTCCAAGGCGAACTCCGCCAAGAAGGTTTCAGCATTCAGCCCAACGTGGCAGATATGCCAACGGCGTTTGTGGCAAGCTATGGCACTGGCAAGCCCATAATTGCTATTTTGGCAGAAATGGATGCCTTACCAGGGCTTTCGCAAGACTCCGTGCCGTTTCGTAAAGCACTGGTTTCTAATGCGTATGGGCATGGTTGCGGACATAATTTGTTTGGTGTAGGGGCTACGGCTGCGGCTATTTCGGTCAAAAATTGGTTGAAGCAATCGGGCAAATCAGGCACCATTAGGCTCATTGGTACACCTGCCGAAGAAGGCGCTGGTGGTGGCAAAACCTATTTGGTAAAAGCTGGGGTTTTCAACGACGTAGATGCCGTATTGCACTGGCATCCTGGCGACAACAACAACGCCATTCCATCGTCGTCGTTGGCGTATCGAGTGGCTAATTTTCAGTTTGAAGGCTTGGCTGCCCATGCTTCTGCCGCTCCTGAAAAAGGACGCTCGGCGCTGGATGCAGTGGAGGCCATGAACTACATGGTCAATATGATGCGAGAGCATATATCGCCCGAAACTCGTATTCATTATGTTATCAAAAAAGGCGGTCTTACCTCCAACATCGTACCCGACTACGCCGAAGTTGAATATACCATTCGGCATCCATCAGCAAAGGGTTTAGAAGAAATCTGGAATAGGCTCATGAAAACCGCTCAAGCTGGTGCATTGGGTACCGAAACCAAGATGAGCTACGAAATCATGGCAGGGCTTTACAACCTACTCCCCAACGAAACCCTCGCCAAGCAAATGCAGAAAAGTCTTGAAACTGTAGGTGGCGTAAACTATACTACCGAAGAAACAGCTTTTGCTGAACAAATTCGTAAAACGGTGGCTTCCAATACCTTACCAGACCTCAACTCAGCAACACAAGTAAAACCCTACGCTTTGAGTGGCATTATGCCCGCTTCTACCGACGTAGGCGATGTAAGCTGGGTAGTGCCTACTGCGGGTTTGTCCATCGCTACATGGGTGCCGGGCGTACCCGCCCACAGTTGGCAAGCAGTAGCCTGCGACGGCATGAGCATTGGTTTTAAAGGCATGATGAACGCCGCCAAAACCATTTCGCTCACAGCCATTGACCTTTTTGAGCAACCCGAAACTATTGCCACTGCCAAAACCGAACTCTACAAAGCCCGTGGAAGTGAGGCATTTACCTACAAGTCGCTGGCAGGTGACCGAAAGCCTCCGTTAGATTACCGGAGGTAATTGATCCGCTTCATTTATTGACACTTTATTAGTAAATCAATAGTTTGCGGCGGCCCCCCATAAGAAGTCGCCAAAATAAGTGTGCCTACCCAAACCTTTTTACCCACAAATTCGTAGTTTATAGATAAAAAACAACCTGCTGTTGTAATGGTTAATCTTGTTGAGCCAAGCTGCATCATCTTAAAATGAACCCCTTTTATCATCATTCTATGAAACAATTATCCTTTTTAATCTTTTCTTTGTTGAGTTTTAACGCCCTTGCCCAAGAACAATTAGAAGTTGTAGTAAGCGATTTATTATTGAACAATGCTATTCCCAATGTAACAGTTTATCTCGAAAGTCGGGCAAACAATTACAGCAGTTCGGGCGTATCTGATGCCAACGGAAAGGTAGTTTTCGGCAATTTATCAGCCAAAAATCGCTACCGAATTTATACCAAAACAACTCAGACTTACTCCGAAACCGAGTTGGCAAGTATTGCTCTCAAAAGTGGCATTGTCAATAAAGTATCCTTGCAATTGCCCTCTATGCGAGAATCGGTCTTGGACGAAGTGGTGGTCAATACCCGACGTGCCGTCGGGCTAAACACCCGTGATGCCCAAGTGGCAGCCATTGTGACCAAGAAAGAACTCCAAGCCTTGCCCATCGAGGGGCGAGACATCACCCGTTCGCTCTACCGCTTGCCCAACC
>JBGAVQ010000238.1:0-9048 GCA_044228045.1 Spirosomataceae bacterium | reverse complement strand
GGTAAGAATAAACCTCCGAATCAGCAAATGATACAGGCTGACTATCAACACAAAACAAACGACAATAAGTGCTATCAACTTGACAATGATTGGCATTTGCCACTGAACAATGTAATAGCCTGTGGCAACAATAACAGTTTGATGCAGAATGTAAAACGGATAAACTGCTGGGGTTAAGTACGCCAGCCATTTGTTTGAAAAATTGAGGTGATGCTTGGCAAAACCAACAATCGTCAGAATAATAGACCAGATGTGCAGCCCATCAAAAAAGCCATAGACATACAAAGAAGCGTCTTGCTGTTTGGGCAGTTGAACCGTCCAATAATATTTCCAGAATAAGACTATGATACAACCTACCGAAACTGAAAGGAAAAATTTGCGGTACTTTTCGCAGGTTTGCCAAAAAGAAGGCAAGTCAGCCAGCAAAAAGCCAACAAAATAAAAGGTAATAGATGAGTTAAAAACAAACCAATCGTCGAGCAAACTACCTTGCTCAGGCCAACGTATATAAAACTCGAAATAGTACAAGATAAACGGAATAGCAAACAAGAGATTGGCAAGTGGATAGCGGAAGATGAAATCAATCTTTTGTTTCCACTGTTGTATGACCTGAATTTTGAACAGCGCAAAAACTGGGAGCAATAGTATGGTAAAGGCAAACAAATAAACCACAAACCAGAGGTGGCTCCAAGTAAGCGTGCCGTCGGGATAAGGCACTAATTCCCAAACACTTGGATAAAAGCTCCAATAGCTTTGGTCAATCTGTCCTTTTTGGAGGCGTTCAAAATAAACCTGTATTGGCGTAGTAAAAAACATAGCAAATAAAAGCGGAATAAATAGCCGCACCACCCGTTCGCCAAAAAAGGAAAGAACAGAACGTTTTCGTAACGAAAAGCTGACCCCAACACCCGAAATAAAGAACAACAACGGCAATCGCCACTGATGAAGCCAGATGATAAGCCGATCCAAAAAGAGGGAATGTTCTGTATTTTTAATTTCCCATCCAAAGCTCACAAATGGCATGGAGCAATGAAAAAAAATCAAAATCATAAAGGCCAAAACCCTGATCCAGTCTATATAGTGTTCACGAGGTAATTGATTAGTTGACATCACAGAAGTTGTAAAAGGTTTATCTTCTGACATGATGCAACTTTTATCATTTAGGTTGCTTGATGAGCCTGCATAGACTTGCGAGAAAATGCTTGTAAGTAATGGTACAACGCCTTGCCAAACGATTTGCAGTAGAAACACTTCACCGAGCGTAATAGATATGTTTATTCCATCAAATCCACCAAAATATCTGGCCGCTGGGTGTTTTGTTGAAGTAAGATACTGGGCGTTACATTGCCAAAATGCTTAAAGTCTTTGGACAAATGGTAATAGTCGGTGTAGCCAAATTGTAAAGCTACGGTAAGCCAATCTACTTGTGGGTGCTTTTCTTTGTACTGAAATGCCTGAAAAAAGCGGCTGATTCGGCTGTATAGTTTGGGGCCAATGCCCATGCGCTCACTAAATCTTCGCTCAAACTGCCTTGGACTCAAACAAGCTTGGTCGGCCAACCAATCTAAGGAAAACTTAGCCGGGTTTTCCAATAATAGCTGCCCGATTCGGTCTATACCATGACTCTCTTTTTTTACATTTCGAGCTTTTATTGTCAAGAATTCTTCTGCACGCTCAATGATTTCTGCATAAGTTTTAGCATTGGCTATTTGGTCATTTACTGCTTGTAAGGATGGACTAAAAACGGCCTCAGCATCACAAAATTCGGTAGTAAGTTCTTGGCTGGATATGCCAAGTAAGCGGTGCATTGCCCCCGGTCTAAAAATAACCATTAGCATCAGAAAATCGGGGTGGGGCAAGGTTTCAAAATTAAGTCGGGTTACTTGTTGGCCAAAAATAGCATTGGGCTTAATGTTGGCTACTGCGCCTGTAACTGGGTTGTGGTTTTTGATATGGCCTCTCGCAAAAAAATTGATTGATTGCTCTATTCGTGTAGGGTATGGCTTCATGCTGAACGCCGCTGGCACATGGCTGAGATGCACCAACAGATAGTTCTGTACAAAGGGTTGTAATGCCAAACTGGGTAGTATCTCTTTGAAAATCATAACCATAGCCAATTTTCAGTAAACTTACTTACATTTTTCCAGTATTTTGACCAATTCGGCAGGTTGATCACGCATAGCATAGTGACCGCCCTCTAAGGTTAATATAGGCCAGCCACGTTTTTTGGCACGGCTTGCACCCCATTCGGTAAAATCGCCCTTGCCGTTTTTCATCATCAAAATGTAGGTTGTCGAAATCTTCGGAACAAGCGGGTTACTAATTTTAAGTGTTTCGGTAAATGTTTTCAATGGTTGCGGCACGTCTGTTGGTGGCAGGGGCTTTGTTGGCCCAAATGGGTAGGAAATCAACCCATTTTTCACGATGGGCACTATCATTTGTTCCCATGCTGGGCCATTTATTTTCTGGATACTTTCGCCATCGTTTGGCACAAAAGCATCGAGGTAAATCAGTTTCTTGATGCGCTCTGGCACCTGCTCGGCCACGCCCGAAATCACCATGCCGCCATAACTATGACCAACAAGCGTAATATTGCGGAGGTCTTCAAACAAAATCACATTCACAATGTCGTTGATATGAGTACTTAGGCTAATTTCGGCATTGGCCAAATGAGCTCTTTCGCCTAAGCCCGTCATGGTAGGGCGATAAACTTTATGCCCTTGTGCGGTGAGTATCGAATCTACTTTTTTGTATTCCCAGCCACCACCCCACGCTCCCGAAACAAATAGGTACGTTTGGCGGGCCTGTCCAAAAGTTAAATTCACCAAAAAGATAATAACAACAGAGAACAATAGCTTTTTCATTGTTATAAGCCTCCAACCTCATGGAAGGACTTTGGTTTTGATTATTGAGGTTTCGTGTGCAAAACTATGCCTCAATACCAAGCCGTTACAAGTAAAAAAACGACATCATTGTAGTTTGTTTCTACGTTGTTATCCCTACATTTTTGCTTTAAATATTTCAGTTCTTCGTTAATTTTTGCAAAAAAACCGATGCCATCACTCACAGCGATGGCATCGGTACAGGCATAATCAAGATTCTTGTAATAGATTCAATATTTCAATAGCGTTGAGCCAAAACTCATTCAGCACAAAAGCTGCGCTATTTCATAGCTTTATTTTGCTTTTTTTGAAGCAGCAGGAGTTGCCGCAGGCTTGTTGGCCATTTCCATGTAATCTACGGTAAGGCCAGCCAATGACTTAACGCCAAGCGCAAATCCGCTTTCGTCAATATAAAAATCAGGCGTGTGGTGAGGCGCAGCTTCGGTGGGGTTTTTACCTTTGGGCATACCACCCAAGAAAAAGAAAAAGCCTGGTACTTTTTGTTGAAAGAAACTAAAATCTTCTGCACCTGTACTTGGCGTACGCATCAAAATCACGTTTTCAACACCTGCAATGCCTTGTAGCGTAGGAGTCATCTGGCGAGTGAGGTCGGCATCATTGATGGTGACAGGATACAATTTAAAAATATCAACCTGAGCCGTTGCACCTGCACTCTCTGCAATATTAGTAGCAATTTCGCTGATACGGCGGTGAATGAGCGCACGGTGTTTTTCATCGAAAGAGCGAATCGTACCGATCATACTGGCCTCTTCTGGAATAATGTTTTCTCTGATACCCGAGTGCAAAGCACCTACTGTAACCACAGCCGCACCTTCGGTGATATCGAGGTTACGACTTACGATGGTTTGCAGCCCCATCACAATTTGCGAGGCCGTAACGATGGGGTCAATGCTACCCCACGGAGCCGACCCATGCGACTGCTTTCCTTTTACTTTGATGGCGTAGGAGTCCACGGCGGCCATCTCAGCACCAGGCTTAAACTTGATAGTACCCACCTCAGTTTGGGCGTTGATGTGTAAGCCAAAGATGGCGTCAACTTTGGGGTTTTCTAATACACCTGCTTTTATCATCAAAGCCGCACCGCCTTCTTCGCCTCGGGGCGCACCTTCTTCGGCAGGTTGGAATATAAATTTAACCGTTCCGGCTATCTCACCTTTCATACCCGAAAGTACCTCGGCCACGCCCATCAGTATAGCAATGTGGGTATCGTGTCCGCAAGCGTGCATCACGCCCGTGGTTTGACCATTGTATTCAGCGGTCACTTTTGATTTGAAAGGAACGTCCACCCGTTCGGTTACGGGTAAGCCGTCAATATCAGCACGAAGCCCCACCACGGGGCCAGGCTTGCCACCTTTCAAAACACCTACTACGCCCGTAAAAGCAACTTTTTCTTGTACCTCAATGCCCAACGAACGCAAATGCGCTGCAATTTTTTCAGCGGTTTTGAACTCTCTGTTGCTTAGTTCGGGGCTTTGGTGAAAATCTCGGCGCCAAGTAACTACTTTGCCCTGAATGGCATCGGCGGCAGTATTGATTTTGGTCTTCAAGGCTGACTGGCCATTTACGAACAAACTCGTAGCTAAAAGCAGGTTTAATAATAGTATTTTTCTCATTTGGTGATGCCTCTTGACCCCAGCAAGAGGAACGTGGTTAAGGTTAAATCATGCTTTGGGGATTCTTTAAAGCATAAAGCCAAAGATACTATTTTGTGACGTAGCTACAAACTGCTTGACTTTACAAGGCAGGAAATTGGAAGTTTTGTTAAAGTAAGTGCTGGTAATGGAATCTATTCATAAACTTTACTGCGGTGTTTAACCCTGAAAATCTGAATAGTCAAAACTGTATCTTCGATGGAATAGACAACTCGATAATCGCCGATTCGGATTCTGTATAATTCAGAGGGAGCGTTAGGTATTCGAAAATCCGAGAGTTTTTTGTAGCCGTGCCTTGATTTTTGCTCTCACTTCACTAAATGGAACGGTTGGTTCATTTATTCTTTCAACTACCGACAATGTATCAAGTAAGTCCTCCATCAATTCTCTAATTGATTGATTAGCAAGATCAAAAACGATAGCCGTTTGCTGTCCTTCGTTATTGGTAATGTAACTAATACCTTTTTTAATAGTGGCAGCTTCCATTGTTATCATGGTTTATTTATGGCAAATGTAAGCAAAAATCTACGGTAGCGAAATAGGCTTTACTGCTCCATACGTACAAACCGCTTGCCTTTACAAGGCAGGGTGCTGGTCTTATTCTATTTGCTATTAATCGACTGTCCCGCTGGGACGGGGAGGTGGCTTGGAAGCCTAATTATGGCAAGCACTGGCTGGAAGCCAGCGCTAGTAATACCTATTGATTAGACATATCAATAGTGCAGAAATCGTCTTTTTAGTCTTTCAATAGATTGTGGTGTTGTATTGTCATCTGTATTCTCTACAAAACTTTTAAAATTATCAAAACTACCGAAAGCAGTTTTGACATTTGGGTATTGGTTCCAAAAAGAATTTGCTAGTATATTCACTCTTTTATTGCGACGTAAATCCCCATTTTGTTTCAAAACAAGATCAAAAAATGCTTCGCTATTTAAATAGTGAAATTGTACTCCAGAAGAGTTTGAAGAATTCAATTGACTAATGGCATTTTCAAAGTCGTCTGTAAGTAATAATTTGTCAAAGAATTCAGTAAAAGAAACCGATAAATCTTCTGAAAATATCTCACTCATTGGGCCGATAAATCCTCTAAATGGACATGGTTTTTTTATATCAATTACAAATTGAATATATCCACCGAAACAAGATGCAACAGAAATAAACAAGTTATTTTTTGAAACTCTATTGATTTCTGAGATGAAAGGTAAAATTTCATTCCAGTGTACTTTTTCGTTTGAATTCAAAAGAATACCCTCTTTAAAGCCATGTGTTTCAAAATGAATAAATGGTATCCTATTACGATTCAAACATTCATTTTTTATTTCTAATAGCTTCGTAATGAGACAATCGTGATTCACTATTTCAAAAATTTCAGTCTCTAAATTCGGATTCCTCCATGCTCTTCTTGAAATAATATCATCATGTAATTCAGTACCTGTTTTACGGTCGTTTTCATTTAATGACTGTAAAACGTAAATCTTATTAAAATAAATTAAGCCTTCTTCGAATTTCATATTTGGGATTATCATTTTAGAAATCGGCGAGGCTTTGAGCCTCGCCGACCTTAATCATATCGTCTTGGTTTACCTCGACAAATACAAATTCCGTTCCGAATAAACCTGTTGGAAATAGTCGTCTGTCAGGTCATCTATGAAGTAGATGGCTTCGCCGGTAGATTTCATTTCGGGACCTAATTCTTTGTTTACGCCAGGGAATTTGTTGAATGAGAATACAGGCACTTTGATGGCATAACCTTTCTTCACGGGCTTAAAATCAAAGTCTGAAACCTTGTTTACACCCAGCATCAACTTGGTAGCGTAGTTTACATACGGCTCTTGGTAGGCTTTACAGATAAACGGCACTGTTCTGGATGCCCGTGGGTTGGCTTCAATCACATACACAACGCCTTTTTTCACGGCAAACTGAATGTTTATTAGTCCAACTACCTTCATGGCCTTGGCAATTTTGAGCGTAATTTCCTCAATCTGACGGATTTCGTCATCAGTCAAGTCAAACGGTGGCAGCACTGCCGAGGAATCGCCAGAGTGAATACCCGCTGGCTCAATATGCTCCATAATACCAATGATGTAAGCGTTTTCGCCATCACAAATTGCATCGGCTTCGGCTTCTACGGCATTCTCCAAGAAATGGTCGAGCAGAATCTGATTGCCCGGAATATCCCGAAGGATGTCCACTACGTGCTGTTCGAGTTCTTCTTCGTTAATCACAATTTTCATACTCTGCCCACCCAACACATAGCTGGGGCGCACCAACAGCGGGAAGCCTAAGTTTCGCCCAATTTCTACGGCGTGGTCGGCTGTATTAACTGTGTCAAATTGTGGATACGGAATCTCCAAGTCTTTCAAGAGGTTCGAGAAACGCCCACGGTCTTCGGCCAAATCAAGGGCTTCAAAGTCTGTTCCAATGATTTTGATGCCGTAGCGAGAGAGCTTTTCGGCCAGTTTGAGGGCGGTCTGCCCACCTAATTGCACAATCACCCCTTCGGGTTTTTCGTGTTGAATGATGTCGTACACGTGTTCCCAAAAGACTGGTTCAAAGTACAGTTTATCTGCAATATCAGGATCTGTAGAAACCGTTTCGGGGTTCGAGTTAATCATAATGGTCTCATAACCAGCCTCTTTTGCTGCCAATACACCATGTACACATGAGTAGTCAAACTCAATGCCTTGCCCAATGCGATTGGGGCCTGAGCCAAGTACTACTACTTTTTTTCTCTTAGAAACCACCGACTCGTTAGCTTCTGCCACCCCCAAAGAGGCTGCATTTTCGCTCTCACTTGGGCTAAATGTTGAGTAGTAATATGGAGTTTTTGCTTCAAACTCAGCTGCACAAGTGTCCACACATTTATAGACCCGCTTAATGCCCATGTTGTTACGTTTGTTGTAAACGTCTGATTCTAAGCAGCGTAGCATATAGGCCAATTGGCGGTCGGCAAAGCCCTTGCATTTGGCTTCGAGCAACAATTCTTTCGGAATGGTATGAATCGTATGTTTTTCAACATTGCGTTCTACGTGTACCAAGTCTTCAACTTGTTGCAAAAACCACTTGTCAATTTGGGTTAGTTGCTGGATTTTCTTGAACGAAATCCCCAGTTTGAAGGCATCGTAAATATGGAACATTCGGTTCCAAGATGGATGCGCCAAACTTTTCATAAGGGCATCTTGGTCACGTAGTTCTTTGCCGTCGGCACCAAGGCCGTTGCGCTTGATTTCGAGTGACTGACAGGCTTTTTGAAGGGCTTCTTGAAAGTTGCGCCCAATGCCCATGGCCTCGCCAACAGACTTCATCTGCAAACCAAGCGTGCGGTCAGCTCCCTTGAACTTGTCAAAATTCCACCGAGGCACTTTTACAATTACGTAGTCAATGGCAGGCTCAAAAAACGCTGATGTTGACCCAGTTATGGGGTTTGTGAGTTCGTCGAGGTTGTAACCGATGGCCATTTTAGAGGCAATTTTGGCAATAGGATAGCCCGTTGCTTTGGAGGCCAAGGCCGACGAACGACTCACCCGAGGGTTAATTTCAATAACGATGATTTCGTCGTTGAGTGGATTAACGGCAAATTGAATGTTGCAACCGCCAGCAAACTGCCCGATGCCGTTCATGGTCAAAATGGCCAAATTCCGCATCTTTTGGTACAGCGTGTCGGGTAGAGTCATGGCAGGAGCTACGGTAATGCTGTCGCCAGTGTGAATGCCCATCGGGTCGAAGTTCTCGATAGTACAAATGATGATAAGGTTGCCTTTACCGTCACGCAAAAGTTCCAATTCATACTCTTTCCAACCCATGATGCTTTGCTCTACCAACACCTCATGCGTAGGCGAAGCGTGCAAGCCACGGTTGAGCATTTCATCAAAATCTTTTGGGTCGTTTACAAAACCGCCGCCAGTACCTCCGAGTGTAAACGAAGGACGAATTACCAACGGAAAGCCGATTTCTTGGGCAATTTCCTTGCCTTCCAGAAATGACCTCGCCGTGCGCCCTTTGCACACGCCAGCACCCAACTCGAGCATTTTGAGGCGAAATTTCTCACGGTCTTCGGTGGTTTCAATGGCCTTAATGTCCACTCCGATTATTTCAACGCCGTATTTTTTCCAGATGCCTGCTTTTTCGCAGTCAATTGCTAAATTTAATGCCGTTTGACCTCCCATGGTTGGCAAAACGGCATCAACGTTATGTTTCTGTAAAATTTCGACGATTGATTTCTTTTCGAGTGGTTTCAGGTAAACGTGGTCGGCGTTCATGGGGTCGGTCATAATCGTCGCCGGATTGGAGTTGATGAGGATGACTTCTATCCCCTCTTCTCGAATAGAACGAGCCGCCTGCGAACCGGAGTAGTCAAACTCGCAGGCTTGACCAATAACAATAGGGCCTGAACCAATAATAAGGACTGATTTGATGTCTGAGCGTTTGGGCATCTCTTGTATGATGGTTATCCGTGATTGGTTATCGGTTATTGATTATCATAGAGAGGCACT
>JBGAVQ010000237.1:0-9539 GCA_044228045.1 Spirosomataceae bacterium | reverse complement strand
GTTTTTTGGCTCCCGCTCGGGATAGATCCAAAGGCATTACTCGAAAACAAGCACACGAATTTATTGAAGAAAGAAAAAAACAAGTTGACCATCTGTTTCCAATATCTAAAATAACAATGCTACATGCAGAAACATTTGATGCTCCCCGCATTAAAGCTTTAATAGACAACCTTACCCCCTCTCACCTTAGAATATACGTGGGGTTAAATGACCAGAATGAACTATGCCTGATTTTAGTAACTATTAAAGATGGCCAAGAACAACTGCCAGTGGATGGCTCAGAGGATGATACCCTTATAGAAGAATTTGGTGTTCCTTGCCCACCTAAGTGTAATGAGGCTAATAAGATAGCCCTTCATACATTGCATCCTTAAACAATTCTTTTCGGATGACAATTACCCATTTGTATCTATTTGTCATATTAAGCTGTGCGTGTGTGGGCATAGTAAGGTGGCTTCATCTTATTATGCCACTCAGGCTAATCTGTGCTTTGGTTATTTATACTTTTTTTAGTGAAAGCATTACCTCCTATTTTAATACTCGCCACTTGTTTAGTTTTGGTTATTTTTCTTATCATTTTTATGCTTTGGTGGAGTTTTCAATTCTTGGTTGGGTATATTACAACTTCATTAAAACTAAAAATTTCCAAATAGCCATAAAAATCATAGGGTTTACTTTAGTAAGTTGGTTTATCGTCAGTCCATTTTTGATAGATATGTCAGAAATTTCTGCCTACAATTTCAGAATAGAGAGTTTTTGGGTAATACTGCTAACTTTAGGCTATTTTTACTATTTATTGAAACAAGATGAATATATCCCTTTAAAAGACCTATCTGCTTACTGGATTAGCATAGGGCTATTTATATTCTACACCGGAAACACCTTGCTTTTTAGCACAATAGGCTATATGTATGATTTGAATAAAGAATTAGCTGAGCAAATGTTTAATTGGCTTAATAACGGCCTAAATATGTTTATGTATGTCATGTTTTCAATAGCTTTTTATGCCAAACGATAACGAAGCCGTTTTTTTTGCAATAGGTATCGCTTCGTCAATATTTTTGATATTGGCATTTTCTATCATTTTATTCAGTCTATTATATCAACGAAAAAAGAAAAAACACTTCCAAGAAAAACAAGCCATGCAAGCTGCTTTTGCACAAGAAATATTACAGTCACAACTCGAAGTCCAAAACCAAACGCTACAATACGTGGGGCAAGAGTTACATGATAATTTGGGGCAGCTGCTATCGGTAGTGCGGTTTGGCCTTAATAGTCTGGAAGAGAACCCATTAGCTACCAGTGTGCATCCTCAAATCTCAGAAACCAACGAGGTAGTAGCCCAAGCTATCAACGATTTACGGGCTCAAAAGCAGATGGCGATTTTGTGCAAGATTTTGGGCTATCAGAAAGCCTTGCGCACGAGTTACAACGTATTAAGCGCACCCGCCGCTTCGAAACAGAACTAACCACACAAGGCGAGCCGTATTCGCTTGGTTATCAGAAAGAAATCGTACTGTTCCGTATCGTACTAGAAGTCCTTAATAATGCCATGAAACACGCAGAGGCCAAACACCTCGGTGTTGTTTTGCATTACAAGCCAGCGCAGTTTACCCTCATTATCAGCGACAACGGCAAGGGTTTTGATTACGAAAAAGCCCTGCAACAAGAGCTTGGTCACACTGGCGCAGGCCTCCGCAACATCCGTCGCCGCTGCGAACTCATTGGCGGTACCTGCACCTACCAAAGCACCGCAGGACAAGGAACAAAGGTGCTGATTGAGCTGGCAGAAGAACGAGAGCACATAGGCTTACATAGAAAAACAGTAATAACACCTATGTGAACTATGTGCCTATGTGGTTGCAAAAAAACACCCCATGAAACACACCGTAGCCATTGTAGATGACCATGAGTTAATTGCAAAAGCCATTGCGGGGCTAATATTGCAGTTTACCGACTACGAAGTGCTGTTCGATGCCGAGAATGGTAAGGAACTCATCCGTCATTTTAAGCTCAACCAAATTCCCGAAATCGTACTATTGGACATCAATATGCCCGAAATGGATGGCTATGAAACAGCCCTTTGGCTCAAAAACAACCATCCAAACGTGAAAGTATTGGCCCTTTCAATGAACGACAAAGAGGAGTCTATCGTAAAAATGCTTCGCAATGGCGCAAGGGGTTACTTACTCAAAGGCTGCCGCCCAAGCGAGTTACGAGAGGCCCTTGATTCGCTCATTAACAAAGGATTCTACTATACTGAGTTTGTGACTCACCGATTGGTCAAAAGTCTCAATCCTGATTTCATGCTCAATCCGATTGACTCACTGAGTTTAAGCGAGCGAGAAACTGAGTTTATCCAATTGGCTTGCAGTGATTTCACTTACCTCGAAATCGCCGATAAAATGTGCGTAAGCCCTCGCACGGTGGATGGTTATCGTGAAAGTGTATTTGTCAAACTCAATGTAAAAAGTAGAGTAGGCTTGGCGATGGAGGCTATTCGCTTGGGTTTGGTAGCGGTGTGATTGGTGAATGAACGCCGTATTTCTTACCTTTGGGTTACTCTTTTGGGGGTTCAGTCACCATTGTTTGTGTTGGCACAAGTAACGCACCCTCACCAAACACCCATGACTCAACCAACCCAAAACGGTGCGACGCTTCGCAATCACCCCCCCAAGCACATCACGCTCATTGGCGCAGGCATTATGAGTGCTACGCTGGGCGTGTTGTTAAAAGAACTCAATCCTGATTGTTCCATTACGGTTTTTGAACGATTAGAAGAAATTGCCGCCGAAAGCTCTGATGCTTGGAACAACGCTGGCACGGGACATTCGGCCTTTTGCGAGCTGAACTACACGCCTCAGCACGAAGACGGTACCATTGACATCAGCAAAGCCATCAAAATTGCGTCGTCGTTTGAGATGTCAAAGGCATTTTGGGCGTATTTGGTGAACGAGCAGTATTTTCAAAACCCCGAAACTTTTATCAACAACATCCCACATATTAGTTTTGTATGGGGCGAGGCCAACGTTGCTTTCTTGAAAAAACGCTTTGATGCCTTGACCAAGCATCCGCTTTTTGCCGCCATGCACTTGTCGGAAGACCCGAACGAGCTCTTGGCGTGGATGCCGCTCATTATGCAGGGCCGTGACTCTCATCAGCCCATTGCCGCTACCAAAATGGACATTGGCACAGATGTAAATTTTGGCACGCTGACAAGAGTTCTTTTTACGCATTTAATGAACCTGCCAAATGTGGAGCTTCACCTAATGCACGAAGTCCGTGACCTCGAAAAACAAGAAAATGGCCAGTGGAAAGTAATGGTGCGGGACTTGGTTGGTGACGAGAAAATAGAAATTGACACCGATTTTGTGTTTATTGGCGCAGGTGGAGGCACGCTGCCGCTTTTAGAAAAGTCTGATATTGAAGAAGGAAATGGCTACGGCGGATTTCCAGTAAGTGGCCAATGGTTGGTTTGCACCAACGAAGCCATTATCGAACAACACCATGCCAAAGTTTATGGCAAGGCCTCAGTGGGTGCGCCGCCAATGTCGGTGCCACATTTGGATACTCGGCTCATTGACGGCAAAAAAGCCTTGTTATTTGGCCCTTTTGCTGGTTTTTCGACCAAGTTTTTGAAAAATGGATCTTATTTTGACTTGCCGCTGTCTATTGAACTGTCTAATTTTATTCCGATGCTGAGTGCAGGTTGGCATAATCTGTCGCTGACCAAGTACCTGATTGAGCAAGTGAGCCTCTCGCATGAAGATAAAGTAGAGGCACTTCGGGCGTATTTTCCCGAAGCGCAATCAGAAGACTGGGAACTGGCTATTGCAGGGCAACGGGTGCAAGTCATTAAAAAAGATGAAGAAGAAGGCGGCGTTTTGGAATTTGGTACCGAAATCGTTCATGCCGCCGACGGCAGTTTGGCGGCGTTGTTGGGCGCATCGCCCGGGGCTTCTACGTCGGTATGGATTATGCTGAATGTGCTTCAAAAATGTTTCTCGACTGAGATGCAATCAGACGCTTGGAAGGCAAAACTATCGCAAATGGTGCCGATGTATAACCAAGCTACACCAGACGACACATGGCTGCGCTATCGGGCATACAGTAATCATGTACTTCATTTGGATGATTGACACCTACTTTGTTTGGACTATGATTGATGGAATTATTATGATTATACTGAAACCATTACCGTAGTTCATGCGCCGTGCATAAGCCTTGATTATGTACCTTCCACCAGTTTGTTTGTAAGGACACAAACCCTGGGAAAAAGACAGTAAAAATGCAAGAAATATCTAACTCTTCCATTCACTCATTCAATCATTTACTCATTCTATCATTGTACTTAATATGGCTTTAATTCTTCCGGTAAAAGGCATACAGCCTCAGTTTGGCAACAATTGTTGGCTTGCCCCCAACGCCACCGTTGTAGGCGATGTACAAATGGGCGACGATTGCACCGTTTGGTTTAATGCTGTGGTGCGTGGCGATGTGCATTATATAAAAATTGGCAATCGTTGCAATATTCAAGACGGGGCGGTGATTCACTGTACTTACCAAAAATCTCCCACCACCATTGGCAACTACGTGAGCATCGCCCACAACGCCATAGTGCATGGCTGTACCATTGAAGACAACGTGTTGATAGGCATGGGTGCTATTGTGATGGACGGTGCCGTGATTGGCACCGGAAGTATTATAGCGGCAGGTGCTATTATCACACAAAATACCAAAGTGCCGCCGGGGAGTATTTATGCGGGTAATCCAGCCAAATTCTTAAAAAGTGTTACGCCCGAACTCGCCGCCGTGTTTGAGCGCACAGCCAACAACTACGTAATGTATGCGGGGTGGTTTAAGGACAATGAGAGAATTGTAGAGTGAATGAATGAGGGAATAGAAAAATCAAGCACCCTCGTTCAAGCGTGGACGTTTGAACGAGGGTGCTTAATTTTCCGCTTGTCTAACTTCTCAAAATCTCTTGTCTAACACTTACTTCCGATAGTCCAAAGCAGGTTTGCGGTTGCCTAACATGGCTTCATATTTGTACTCCAATCCGCCACGGGCTTTTATCCATTCCTCACGGGCTTTGTCAATGTAGCTTTGGTTTTTGTAAAGGTCTAAGGCAGTCATTGAAAGGGTTTTGGCTGCTACCAACAGCCCTTTTTGACCAATGCCCATGCCACTACACGCTACAGCTTGCCAGCTATGAGCAGGTGTGCCGGGTACCCACGTAGCCGTGCCAAGCCCAACTGTAGGCACTGCCCAACTCACGTCGCCTACATCGGTAGAGCCACCCCGAGTTGGGTTATCATTTTGCATGAAGGGTGTTATCTTAGCGGCATTATCAATGGGTACTTTTGTATCTAAGGAAGTCTGTAATTTTTCGGCAAATTTACGTTCTTCTTCTGTATAGGCCACCCCTCCTACTTGCGTAAGGTTTTCGTAAACGATTTTGGCTAAGGTAACATTAGGTAATAGCTCATAAACCCCTCCCAGCACTTCCCATTCTACCTTTGTGCCAGTGCCAAGCGCAGCACCTTGTGCGGCATTTTCGATGCGTTTCCACACACTCTGAACTATTTCACGGCTTGGGTTGCGAGCATAGTAATATACTTCGGCAAAGGCTGGCACTACGTTGGGGGCTTCGCCTCCACGGGTAATTACATAGTGAATGCGAGTGTCTGACGGAATGTGTTCACGCATCATATTAACCATATAATTCATAGACTCTACGCCATCCAGAGCAGAGCGACCTCGCTCGGGTGCACCCGAGGCGTGTGCAGCAATGCCTCTGAACCGAAATTTTCCGTTTTTATTAGCCAACGAAGTAGAAGCATCGGCTCCGTTTTCGGCCCCAGGATGCCAGTGTAACACTACGTCCACGTCATTGAAAAGGCCTTCTCGCACCATATATACTTTGCCTGAGCCGCCTTCTTCGGCTGGGCAGCCGTAGAGCTTAACAGTGCCTTGGTGACCACTGCGTTGAAGCCAGTTTTTGACTTCGGTAGCTGCTGCCACCGAGGCCACTCCAAACAGATTGTGGCCGCAACCATGCCCAGCACGCTTGCCCTGAATGGGAGTCCACTCAGGCAAAACCTCTTGCGAAAGCCCCGGAAGTGCGTCGTATTCAGCCAAAATACCAATGACTGGCTTGCCAGAGCCAAAGGTGGCAACAAAGGCCGTAGGGATTTCGGCAACACCAGCTTGTACAGTAAACCCTTCTTTTTTGAGTTGTTCTTGCAGCAAAGCCGAACTTTTTTCTTCTTGGTAACCCACTTCGGCAAACTCCCAAATTTGTTTGGACAAATCAGCGTATTCCTTGAAACGCTTGTCTAAATCACTAATGACCAGGGCTTTGTCTTGGTCAGGAGCAGGGGTTGGCGGTGCAGCGTTCTTTTTCTTCTGGGCAGTTGCTGCCAATGCCAGTAGCACGAAAGCGATGAGTAAAAGGTGTTTCTTCATTTGGTGAATTGTTTGGTTGGTGTTTCGTAAAGATATAAAGTATTGGGGGAGTTATCCAATTAGAAGCAACATATGGGTTTGGGGTCATTGATTTTTGTTACCAATGCCTGCCAACGCCTTTGCTAAGTTTTTTTTATGTTCCAACTGCATCATACGGGCAATTTGAATGCGCTGTGCCTGCGGCGAGCCCGCACCGTGCATTGACTCCGTGAGATATCCCACGGCATTGCGCCCCAATGTCATATTTTCGATGAGGCGAAACATCCTAAATCGGTCTTCGGTAGGCACTTCTGGCTTGGTTTTGAGGTATTTTTTGAGCAATTCATGCGTTTCAGGATTGTTGTAATCTTGTTCAGACGGCAACGTAACCATCAATCCTCCTGCAATGTCTTGCGCCAATCGGCTGATTTCGTAAGGGAAGCGAGTGACGTGATGCTTACAAACATTGGCCAGCATATCGTTGGGTAAATACGCCCCCGACTCCGTAGCGTAGCCTTGGTGTGAGGCCGCAATACCTGTGCCATAGATGGTTTCGTTGAGGTGGGTCATTTCTACCAATTTATCTTTAATGTGGCTGGCTTTGTCGGCCCCGTTCATTTCGGCAATGCTGGCGGCGGCACCAATTAGCACATCGCCTACACCGCTTTTGCAAACATAGCTTCGGCGATGATAGCACGTGAACCGCTCTACTAACATGGCTGCAAATTCGTATTCACCATCCATGAAAATCAGGTGATTAGGAATAAACACATCCTCAAAAATGACCATGGCTTCTTGTCCGCCAAAGTTGGCATTGCCCACGTCCATGGTGCCACCTTCCATGCTGCGGGTATCGCACGACTGCCGCCCATAGATGTAGGTAATTCCTGCTGCATCCACTGGAACTGCCCCCACAATAGCGTAATCTTTGTCTTTTTCGCCCAAACGCATGGTTGGCATCACCACCATCCAATGCGAGTTGAGGCAGCCCGTTTGGTGCGCTTTTGCGCCTGTGATATAAACACCTTCGGCAGTACGACGGGTAATATGCACAAATAAATCAGGATCGGCTTGCTCGTGAGGTGCTTTGCTGCGGTCGCCTTTTACATCGGTCATGGCACCACCAATTACGTAATTGCGGCGGTGCATTTCGGTCAAAAAAGCGACAAACCGTTGATGATAAGGTGTATTATGTTTTTTGTCAATCTCGAATGTTGTTGAAAAAAGTGAGTTGAAGGCATCCATTCCAACACAACGCTGAAAGCACGTACCCGTGTTTTGGCCCAGTTTGCGTTGCATTTGGTTTTGCATCACCAAGTCGTTGGCACTGGTCGAAATGTGTAAAAAACGGTTGATGCGCTCGCCCGTGAGAGGCGAAATCACGGAGGCTAAGTCTGGCTCACGCAGTGCCAACTCGTAGGTTTCGGCCACTGCATTGACCGAGGGCCGAATCATCGGATGCTCAGAAGGTTCTGCTACCAATTCGCCAAACAAATACACCTTTAAGTTACGTCCTTTTAGACTGGCGTAGTAATCGTCGGCGGTAGTGATTTTAGGCTGGTTTGTCATTTCACGATGTGTAAATAGTTTTGCCGTTATCAGTATGGCACTGGGGCGCACAGACTGGCCACTAAATGGTGAATTTCAGCACAAAATATAGTAACTTTGAGTCTAAAATTTAACGATGTGAAATTAGGCGAAAAAAATAAATTAACCATCCTACGAAATACGTCGGTAGGAATGTATTTGGGTGATGAGGAAGGCAACGACGTGTTGTTACCCTTGAAATACCTTACCAACGATATGCAGATTGATGGGGAAGTGGAGGTATTTGTCTATAAAGATTCCGAAGACAGATTAGTAGCCACCACCCAAGAACCCTACATCAATTTGAACGAATTTGCCTATCTGCGGGTAAAAGCCGTTGGCAAAATTGGGGCTTTTATGGACTGGGGCTTAGAAAAAGACTTATTGGTACCGTTTAGAGAGCAACCCGAACCCTTAGTAGAAGGCGATTGTGCTACGGTGTTTCTTTTTCATGACAACACAACAGGCCGCTTGGTAGGCTCATGTAAAGTGAATAAGTTTTTAGAACACGAAAATATTGCCCTTGCAATCAACCAAGAAGTAAACATTCTGATTTACGAACAAAGTAATTTGGGCTTTAACGTAATTGTGAATAATCGGTATAGGGGGTTGATTTACAAAAATGAGATTTTTCAAAAAGTATATGTAGGCATGTCTTGCACGGGTTATGTCAAAAAAATTAGAGACGACCACCGCCTTGATATTACACTTACCAAACAAGGGCAAACTTTTGAGGAAAGTCTTGAACCCAACAGCAAGCAAATCTTGACTTTTTTGCAAGAAAATGAGGGGTTTCTGCCCCTAACCGACCACAGCGACCCAACTCAGATTTATAACTTGTTGGGAATGAGCAAAAAGACGTTCAAAAGAACCGTTGGAAATCTCTATCGTGAACGAAAAATTAGGATTGCGGAAGATGGGGTTTATTTGGTGGGGTAAGTGTTCATTTATTCTTCGCAAAATCCCTTAAAAACTCCTCACGATCAGTAATTCTAACATCGGCTTGCCATTCGTTTTCAAGCCCTTGTGCCAGTCCATGATGCGCCCCAAAATAGTAGAGTTTTTTCATAGCCGCAATGGTCTGGGCAGAGTTGCCTATGATTTTTTCAGCGACTTGACTGACCGTGGCTTCAAGTTCTGCTAAGGGTACTGATTTATTGACTAAGCCAATGCGATCA
Organism: Spirosomataceae bacterium; assembly: GCA_044228045.1. Lineage (GTDB taxonomy): Bacteria > Bacteroidota > Bacteroidia > Cytophagales > Spirosomataceae > JAXLVB01. The sequence continues at coordinate 327 of JBGAVQ010000237.1, read as the reverse complement.
GCTTCTTTGCCCGAAACCGGCTGGGTAGTAAACGAAAGTTCCATTGCTTTCATCAAACCGATTTTTTGTTGCAAGCGTTGGGTCATGCCCCACTTGGGAGCAATGCCCCATTTGGCGTGGGTGTCGCCAATTTGTGCTTCGTCGGCGGCATAAACCAAGTCAAAAGCCAACATCAGTTCGGTTGCACCCGTGTAACAATGCCCGTTTACTTGGGCAATGGTCACTTGGGGCATTGTTTGCAGGGTTTCAATAAAGGCTTTTCCCATTTCCATGACTTCAAAATTGGAGAAATGCCCGCCTTGAATGCTCTCATTGAGGGTTTTTAAG
>JBGAVQ010000236.1:0-9057 GCA_044228045.1 Spirosomataceae bacterium | reverse complement strand
GTATTTGCGATGGTGCGGCAATAGCATTCCGTCAGTTAAGTTTTGCACTAAAGTTAAATAGAATTGCCGAAGTTGAGCATTTAACGTCAAGCCGAATTATTGCAAATACCCCGTTACAGGCAGTTTTGTATTGTTTTAATTTCATTGATTGTAATTACTTTGGTTCTTATTTTCAGTCGTTCGTATGTCCTTTTAGCTTTGTAATTGCAACGGTCGTCATTGGTAATGAAGGTATCAAAATGAGCACCATAAAATGTATGTAGTGCGTCATCAAACATATTGTTGAAGTGTCCGTCTGTTTTGTATCCTGCTAAGTCAAACTTAAAAAATGTGTCAATGATTTTGGAATACATTACATTGTCACTTGTTTTATTATTCTGTGTATATGCGTCAAAAATGTCGGTCAATTCAAGATGCTTTGGTAAGTCTTTGAAGTTTGAGTTAACAGATTTAATAAGTCCCGGTTTATTTTTCATTTTATTGAGACTTGTCAACAGATATACTTTAAATGCCTTATATAGTCCGTAATCCGATTTTAGTCTTGATTGAAAGTTGTAGATGTCTGCTTGTAATGCGTATTGAGTATTATGAATTTTTGAAAGGGGAAACATAATTCCGAACATCGGTTCAACATATCCCTTTTTAAATTCTGGCGGCAATGGAACAAGTTTATACAAGTTTAAAGCACTTTGCATTAGTGGTTCGTCCTTAAATAATTCGTCGTACGAATAAGGTTCGAATTCCCATTCCTCTGCCTTTTCTTGGAAAAATTCAAATATGTCTCTATAATGCCATTTAGCTTCCTTTTCGCCCCAATATTGGCAAATGCACAAGTTGTCTGTAAACTTTTTGATATTGTTTAAATGACCATCAATGTAGTCTGGATTTTTCTGAAATCCTCTAAAAAGGTCATTCAAATGGGCATTTGAATATGCCGTTGTGACTTTCTTGTCGGTTAGGAGTGTCAGTAATAACTGATAGTTGGGTTTGTCAACCTCAGGAATTTTGTCAAACTTTTCAAGTCGGTCAAAGATGTTTAGGTCTATGTAAATGGTCATTAAAATTGCATGTAACGAGAGCATAACCGCCATAAATCAAGGGGTTATGGCAATTATCCACCTCAGAAATTCTCATTTAGAACATTATACACTTCCCAAAAATAAAAAATACTTCTCAATTATCCAATTGCGCTGCTGGGCTTACTTTATTGTCCATTTTCTCCTATATTTACCTTGCTAATCACCTCTATTCCCACAAAATGATGCGTTTTTTTATAGCATTTATCCTCATTTTACAAGTAAATCTCCTTCATTCGCAAGGCATTGCGGTTAATCCTAAGTTACTGGCTGGCTCTTGGCAAGCAGCTTGGATTGCCCATCCTACCGCCGACCGTCACGCTTACGGCGTTTATCATTTTCGGAAAACTATTGAATTGGCTACCAAACCAGCCAAGTTCATTGTTCATGTATCTGCAGATAACCGCTATCGTTTGTTTGTGAACAGTAAAGCCGTTTGTGCTGGCCCCGCTCGAGGCGATTTGAAAAACTGGTATTTTGAAAGCCTTGACCTTGCCCCCTATTTACAAACTGGCAAAAACGTGCTGGCGGCCATGGTTTGGAATATGGCCGAACACGCCGCTGTAGCCCAAGTAACTAACCAAACAGGCTTTATTTTGCAGGGTGATACTGATGCCGAAAAAACAGTAAACACCGACAAAACTTGGAAAGTCCTAAAAAACGAGGCCTACACCCCCTGCTCAACCGATAATGGTGCTCGCCTGTGGACGTATATGGTGATTGGGCCAGGCGACAAAGTAGATGCCGCCAAGTATCCTTATGGCTGGGAACAGCTCAACTTTAACGATGCCGCTTGGGTAGCCACAGCCGCCATCATGCGTGGCGAACCCGTAGGTTACGGCACTGATAATTACTGGACATTGGCCCAAAGAACAATTCCGCTGATGGAAGAAAGTCCACAACCAATTGAACAAATTAGGCGAGTTGAAGGCTTGAATTTGGGTGCTGGCAAAATCAATTTCCCCATCACCATCCCCGCTCGCTCGAAGGTTAAAATCTTGTTAGATCAAACCGTCAATACCGTTGCCTATCCCGAACTATCGGTCAGCCAAGGCAAAGGGGCTATGGTGCAACTCACCTATGCAGAAGCTTTATTTAAAGACCGCAAAAAAGGTAATCGAAACGACATTGAAGGACGTGAAATCATGGGAAACTTTGACATTTTCTTACCAGACGGTGCGGCCAATCGTAGTTTTCGTCCTTTGTGGTTTCGCACGTATCGGTATTTGCAGTTAGACATCGAAACCAAAGACCAAGCACTTGTTGTAAACTCATTGTCAGGCACTTACACAGGCTATCCGTTCAAAGAAATTGCTTCGTTTTCGTCCAATGACCCGTCATTGCAAGACATCTGGAAAGTGGGGTTTCGCACAGCTCGCTTGTGTGCAGGCGAAAACTATTTTGATTGCCCCTACTACGAGCAATTGCAGTATGTGGGCGACACCCGCATTCAAGCCTTGATTTCGCTGTACGTAACTGGCGATGACCGTTTGATGCGAAAAGCCATTGATGACTTCTATCAATCGGCTGTACCAGAGGGACTTACTGAGAGCCGATACCCCAGCAATCGCTTTCAGATTATCCCGCCTTTTTCGTTGTATTGGGTGTGCATGGTGCATGACTATTGGATGCACCGCAAAGACGACGCCTTTGTAACCAAGTACCTCAACCAAATGCGAAATGTGTTGGAATGGTACGAAAAACACATTGACAAGTCTAAAAATATGCTGGGGCCAATGAAATGGTGGAATTTTGCCGACTGGAATCGCAAATGGCAAAATGGCACGCCTCCTGGTGCTACCGATGGCAATTCGTCGGTGCTGACTTTGCAATATGTTTACACGCTCAACCATGCTGCAAGGGTTTTTGCTTCGTTTGGTCGTGAACGAGAAGCTGAAAAATTCCTGAGTTTAGCCGCTGATTTGGCAACAGGTACGTACCAAAACTGTTTTGATGCCAACCGAAACGAAATGGCAGACACGCCTCAGAAAGAAACATACAGCCAACATGCTGGCATTATGGCGGTGTTGGCAGGAGCAGTTCCGTTAGATGCACAAAAAGCTGTTTTGCAAAACATACTGACAGACAGCGAGTTATCACAAGCCACGTTCTATTATCGGTTTTATCTGATGCAAGCCCTCAAAAAAGCAGGCATGGCCGACATGTATTACGCTCAATTGGCCCCATGGCGAGATATGCTCAAAATTGGGCTAACGACCTTTGCCGAAGAACCCGAACCAACCCGAAGCGATTGCCATGCGTGGTCGGCAAGTCCTAATTATGATTTGTTGGCAACCGTCTGCGGCATTATGCCTGACCGACCAGGTTTTGAGGCTGTAAAAGTAGCCCCAGCCCTGGGAGAATTGACCGAAGTGACAGCCAAAATGCCTCACCCGAAAGGAGAGATTTTAGTAAGCCTAAAACGCCGAGGGAGCAATGGCATTAGTGGACAAATTACGCTACCAGTTGGGGTAAAAGGCAAGTTTATTTGGCAAGGCAAAGATACTGAGCTGGTGAGTGGGGTAAATGTGGTGGATAGATAAATAGACTTGCTTTTTCCCCATAGCAAAACAGTAGGAATGATGTGCTTGCTCTAACTCATTTTGACAAAACAACCTAAACAATCAATCATTGACACAACATAAAGAAATAAAAGTAGGCGTAGTACAAGCTACTCCAGCCTTATTTGATATCGCCAAAACGGTTGAACTTATCACTTCTTGGATTGAAAAAGGTGCGAATGAAGGTTGTGAATTGCTTTTATTTCCAGAATCTTTCATTCCTTGTTATCCGAGAGGCTTAGATTTTGATGCTATTATTGGAAAACGGACAAACAAGAGCAGAAGCCAGTGGTTAGACTATTGGAACAACAGCATCGAAATTTCATCAGCATACATTGAAGAAGTTAGTGCTGCAATCAAAAAAGCCAACCTTTTTGTGGCTTTGGGCATAACGGAGCGAGAAACCATTGGTGGTTCTTTGTATTGCACTTTACTCTATTTTGACAATATGGGCAATCTAATTGGTAAACATAGAAAATTAAAACCGACAGGTCTTGAAAGGTACATCTGGGCCGAAAGTGACGGCAGTACATTGGTTAGTTTTGATACGCAAATTGGCAAAATTGGTGGCCTTATCTGTTGGGAAAACTATATGCCACTTGCCCGAATGTCAATGTATCAACAAGGTGTAGAAATTTACCTTGCCCCAACAGCCGATTCAAGAGAAACTTGGCAAAATACCATGCAACACATAGCCTTAGAAGGACGCTGTTTTGTATTGGCTGCTAATCAGTTTGTTAGAAAAGCCGATTATCCTGAAAAATACTTAGCCGACTTAAATGACGAACCCGACATTATGTGTGCAGGCGGGAGTGTCATTATTTCGCCAATGGGCGAAGTTTTAGCAGGCCCACTTTGGAATCAAGAGGGTTTATTGACGGCACAATTGGATTTTTCGGTCTTGGCAAAAAGCAAATTAGACTTTGATGTAGTTGGGCATTATTCAAGAAACGACGTATTCAAATTTGAGGTTACTAATCAACCTGATATGTTGAAAGTAAAATAAGTTTTATGGGGGTAATAAAACCTATCAAATAGAGGCAAAATCACAAAGCTTTTGTATTAAAAACTGCGTTCTACTTGCACACCTAAATCAAACAAATTAATCAAAATACCCAAAATTGTGCAGGTCTGACTGCAAGTCTGACCCGAAACCGCTGGGTATTTTTTTGTTATAAATTTAATCGTACTCCAGCTCCAATCTGAGGGTGCATGAAAAGAAACCCAGGCAAAACCTCTACATAAAGTCCTGCATCTAAAAAAACTGACAAAGGCCCATCAGGCAAAAAGTACTCAAGCCCACCCAAGCCTGAGCCACCCAACGAAATTGTTTTATCGTAGAAAACTTGTCCACCCGAATTGAATTGATCTGGATAATACCGACGTGAGTTGATTTGCCCCCCAAATCCATAATAGCCCATTACGTTGTCTTTCCCAAAAAGTTGATGCGTAAATAAGTAATTGGCACTTACGGCCAAGCCGATATTTTTGTAATATCCACTTCGGTATTTGCGAACATTGCCCCACATACCTCCATAAGTGCCAATGTTGAGGTCAAGAGCTTTGGCACCATCGTCCAAATAGTAGCGAAGATTAAGCCCCGACGGCTCACCCAAGCGCACACCAGCAGCAAAGCGTTTGGGCTGTGCACTTACCCAACAACTAATCAATAACAGGACAATGATGATGCTAATTTTTTTCATGGTGTATTTGTTCTTGCACTTCGGCAACATAGTTTTGTAACAAGACAAGCAAAGCGGTGTTCTCCCCTACGGTTCCTACGGTAATTCGGATGGCGTTGTCACACCATTTTACCTTAGAACGGTCACGAAGTATTATTTTATTGTGAATGAGATAGTTAAATACTGAAATTGAATCAGTAAAGCGTACCAATAAAAAGTTTGCGTCCGACGGAAAAACTTTAACAACTATAGGCAACAACGCCAATTGTTGCGCCAAGTAATCACGGTTTTCCAAAATTTGGTGGACATAATGATTTTTTATTTCCTCTTTATCAAGAGCATCCATCAAGACCTTCTGTGTTAGTCCGTTGATGTTGTAAGGAGGCTTTATTTTGTTCAGAATCTTCACAATTTCCTCAGAGGCAAAGGCCATTCCTAAGCGCAAGGCCGCCAAACCCCATGCTTTGGAAAAGGTTTGAAGCACTACCAAGTTAGGATACTTTTCTAAATCTGGCAAAAATGTCTCACTTGGGGCAAAATCAGTGTAGGCTTCGTCAACTACCACCAAGCAATCTACTGATTCAAGGATGTGACAAATAGCGCCCTTATCAACCAAATTACCCGATGGATTATTAGGCGAGCAAATCCAGATAATCTTCGTGTGTACATTTACAGCAGACAAAACAGACTGTGCATCTAACTGAAAGTCAGGTGTTAACGGAACTTTCTGAATTTCAACATTATTGATATTTGCCGATACTTCATACATACCGTAAGTAGGCGGCAAAATGATAATGTTGTCTTGCTGTGGTTCGCAAAAAGCTCGAACCAACAAGTCTATTGGTTCGTCTGAACCATTTCCTAAGAAAATTTGAGCTGCTTGTACGCCTTTTATTGGAGCCAATTTTTCCTTTATGGCGTGTTGATATGGATCAGGATACCGGTTGAAAGCCTCGCTGGTTACAGAGCCAAACGGGTTTTCGTTGGCATCTAAGAAAATACCGTCTTTGCCCGTATATTCATCACGAGCCGACGAGTACGGCACAAGTGTTTGAAGGTGTGGGCGCAGGAGTTGGTTTATTGAAAACATTTTTGTGGAATTAGTTTGATAAGCGTACCCTTACTGCTTCGGCGTGTGCTTGCAATGACTCTGCTTCTGCCATTTGGATAATTGTTTTTCCTAAATGGTGGATTCCCTCTTTACTGATGTGCTGCACCGTTATTTTCTTCACAAAACTATCCAAACTCACGCCTGAGTATGCCCTTGCAAAGCCATTGGTTGGCAAAGTATGGTTTGTACCAGAGGCATAATCACCTGCCGACTCTGGTGTATAATTACCCAAAAAGATAGAGCCTGCATTGGTTATTTTTTCTGAAACTTCCTCTGCATTTTCAATGGCTAATATCAAGTGCTCTGCCGCATAATCGTTCAATAATCCAATCGCAAGCTCTTGATTTTCAAGGAGAATAGCCTTACTATTTGACAGTGCTTTGGTGGCGAAGTCTTCACGAGGCAGGGCCTTAACTTGTTTTTCTACTTCTTGAATGGATGCATTCAGCAAGGATTTTGAAGTGGAGACCAACAGCACTTGAGAGTCGGCACCATGTTCGGCTTGTGAAAGCAAATCGGCAGCTACAAAAGCAGGTTCAGCTGATTCGTCGGCATAAACGGCTACTTCTGACGGGCCGGCAGGCATATCAATGGCCGTACCTTCTTTGCTAACCAACTGTTTGGCTGCGGTAACATATTGATTGCCAGGCCCAAAAATCTTGAAAACTTGGGGTACGCTTTCGGTTCCATAAGCCAAAGCGGCAATGGCTTGCGCCCCACCAATGCGAAACATACGAGTAACACCCACCAACTCAGCACAATACAAAATAGCCGGATGCAAACTGGGCGAACACAAAATAACCTCTTTACAACCAGCCAATTGTGCAGGAATCCCCAACATTAGCACCGTACTAAACAAGGGTGCCGTACCTCCCGGAATATAAATCCCCACTTTCTCTATTCCAACAGATTTGCGCCAGCAGGTAACACCCGGTATGGTTTCAATTTTTTCGGGAAACTGTTTTTGGGCTTCATGAAACTTGTAAATATTGGTATAGGCAGTCTGAATGGCCTCTTTTAACTCAACACTTAACTGCTGTTTAGCAGCTTCAATCGTTTCGGTAGAAACCTCAAAATTATCAAGGTTTACGTTGTCAAATTGTAGCGCAAAGGCACGAATGGCAGCATCTCCTTCGGTTTTTACTCGTTGGAGAATTGGAGCAACTCTTTTTTCAATTTCTGTAAAATCTTGAATCGGGCGAGTAAGGAATCGTTGCCAAGTTTCTTTGGCGGGGTATTCTATAATATTCATTCGTTAATAAATCATTTTCTCGATGGGTACTACCAATATGCCTTGCGCTCCAGCGGAGCGAAGTGCATCAATTTTATCCCAGAAATCCTCTTCACTTAGTACTGAGTGCATGGCACTCCAACCTTCGGTGCTTAAGGGGACTACCGTTGGAGCTTTCATACCTGGTAGTAGTTTCACAATGTTCTCAATGGCATGATTTGGCGTGTTCAGAATCACGTATTTGTTGTTCTTGGCTGCCTGAACAGATTTGATTCTGAAGAGCAGTTTGTCAAGAATTGCTTTTTTTTCAGGCGAAAGTTCTGGGTTAGCAATCAAAATTGCTTCGGATCTAAAAATGACTTCTACCTCTTTGAGTCCATTGCTCAATAAGGTACTTCCCGAACTCACGATATCACATACAGCATGTGCCAACCCGATGCTGGGAGCTATTTCTACCGAACCCGAAATCTCATGGATTTGCGCCGTAACGCCATTGTCTTTGAGGAAATTACCCAATATAGTCGGGTAAGAAGTAGCAATACTTTTTCCTTGAAAATCTTGTACGCCCAAGTATGTTTCGCCACGTGGAATAGCGATTGAAAGTCGGCATTTTGAAAAGCCAAGCTGATGAACAGTCTCAATTTGTTTGGCCATTTCCACAGCAATATTAGCTCCAACTACCCCAATATCAGCTACGCCGTCTTCTACATAACCCGGAATATCGTCGTCACGAAGAAACAAGAACTCTGCTGGAAAGTTAGATGAAGTGTTTTTCAATCGCCCGTTTGCGCTGTCAAATTTAATACCACACTCTTTAAAAAGTGCAATAGAATCTTCACTCAATCGCCCCGATTTTTGAATGGCAATGCGTAAAATAGAATTTTCTGATGTCTTCAAGTTTGGTTATTGGTTATTCGTGTATTCGTAATTGGTAAACGGTTTATCAGGTAATCGGTTATCCTCTCAAATCAGGTATCTGACATCAGGTATCCGCATCGGATATCCACATTTTAGAAACGCAAAATTAACAATTCGCTTCTCAGAAAAGAACGAACTTGTCGAGATAGTTCCGAATCGTGTGCTTTTTTTGTAGTTTTCGGACAACAAACTTTAAACTAACTCATTTTAATGAAAAAACTTTTTCCTCTATTTGTGTTTGTTGCATTTGCTTTTCAGGCATTTTCGCAGCCTTTCATGCCCATTAAAGACCATTACCAAAAGTATATTTTTCAGATCCCGATGCGAGATGGCACCAAGCTACATACCCATGTATATGTGCCCAAAGATGCGTCCGAAACCAACAAATATCCAATGGTAATGGAGCGCACTTGTTACAATGTAGGGCCTTATGGCGAAACTACTTATGCTACCTCATTGGGTCCATCAAACTTAGGTT
>JBGAVQ010000235.1:0-9238 GCA_044228045.1 Spirosomataceae bacterium | reverse complement strand
TTGTCCCATGTAATGTTGAGGGCTTTGCGTCCTTGCAAGGCTGCCCAATAGTTGGTGGCTAACACCGCAACTGTTTCAACGGTTTTGTGGGGCATGGCTCGTTCGGCTTTGATAACGTGCTTTACACCAGCAATAGCTTTGGCTTTAGTAGCATCAAAACTCACTACTTTGCCATGAATTACTGGCGAGCGTTCTACCGATGCATAGAGCATACCGGGTATATCTACATCAATGCCAAATACGGCTTTGCCCGTTACTTTGAGGGGTACGTCTGGCTTGGGTAGTGATTTGCCAATGAGCCTAAAATCTTTTGATTCCTTGAGTGTGGGGTTTTTAGGGACTTCTAATTTGGAGGCATCTTCTACCAAATCGCCATATGTCAATGACTTGTTGCTTGGTTTATGAAAAACTTTTGCTTCTTTGGCAAAGCATTCACTTTCAGCCACTTGCCATTTGTTAGCAGCGGCTTTGATAAACATCTCTTTTACGGCAGCCCCTGCCTTACGCATGGGCATCCAGCGGGTACGCACCGACGAACTACCACCAGATAATTGTCCGCCGTACTTGCCTTTTCCGTCGGTCATACGGATTTCAACTTGGTCGAGGCTTACTTCCAGTTCTTCGGCTACCAGCGTAGGCATGGCTTGCCAAGTGCCTTGCCCCATGTCGGGTCGGGGGTTAAAGATGGTGATTTTGCCAGCGTTATCAATCAGGATGTAAGGGTTGAGTTCGAGAGCGAGCGTGCGGGGCGATAGTTTTTCTAAAACAGTTTCTTTGCCCGAAGCCGAGGTAGAAAAACCCAATGCCAGCATGATGCCAGCACCGCCTGAAAGTTCCAGAAACTTTCGGCGTGGGAGGTGGTTTGACATTTTCTTGTAAGTTAAAGATTTAACCAAAATTAAATTGCTCAACACCAATCATTTAGTAGATTTCTATGTGAGCTATCTGCCTATGTGGTTACTCATTTTCCCCCCGGAGTTTGAGTAGTTCCTGCTTTTTCGGCTGGTTTACCATTGCTTTTTTGCGCTGTGGCAATTGCGGAAGCCCGATGAATAGCCTTACGAATGCGCTGATATGTGCCACAGCGACAAATATTGCCACTCATGGCATTGTCAATGTCTTCGTCGGTAGGTTTGGGTTTGGTAGCAATCAGCGATACAGCTGACATAATTTGCCCCGACTGGCAGTAGCCACACTGGGGTACTTGTTCTTCGATCCAGGCCTGTTGTACGGCATGGAGGCTATTTTCGTCGCCTACGCCTTCAATGGTTGTAATTTTTTTGTTAGCTACTGCCGACACTGGTACCGAACAAGAACGAATGGGTGTGCCACCGAGATGAACCGTGCAGGCACCACATTGTGCAATGCCGCAACCATATTTGGTGCCTTTTAGTCCTACAAAATCACGAATGGCCCAGAGTAAGGGCATTTGGGGGTCAACGTCAAGGGTATGTTTTTTACCATTGACGAACAAAGAAATTGCTGGCATGATGGAGCTCGTTTAGAGATATGAAAGTAAACTACTGTGAATGTGCTTACCAAGAAATTAACGTTAAAGTTGAAAAGAAGTTTAGTCAATGTCAATGCAATTCGATGAAAATTGGTTTTTATGGGTCAAATAGTACCGAATAATAAATTATTGGTTTTATAATATAGAGGATATGTAATATCTTTTTACTTTTAGGGCATAAAACGCCCATCACTATTTAGTATGTTCAGAAAATACTTTCAAATCAATACATTTATCGTACTTGGCATTATAGTGTTTGTTGAGTTAGCTTTTACGTTTATTTTACGAAGTCAGGTATTAACCAATAAAGATTTGTTCGATTCGATAGCCGAACAAATTACTATTGAAGACCTGAATCGAGCGAATGACTCATTTAAGTCAAATTTCTGGTTTTTATTGTTGCTTTCAGGATTCAAAGTAGTAGTAGAAATTTTTTTGATAAGTGTTTGTATCAACTTGGGAACGCTTTTGTTGCGGTATGAGATCAATTTCAAACAAATATTTGGAGTGGTTACCAAAGCATATATTGTTTTTAGCATTTCCAGAATTTTTATAGCTATTGTTTATTATACATCAGGAGTAAAAAACTTAAACGATTTACTATATTTACCCAAGTTATCGGCATTTGAATTATTTAGTGCTGACACCATACCTAATTGGGCTATTTTACCGCTTCAAATAGCTAATATTTTTCAATTGGGTTTTGTACTAATAATGGCTTGGGGGTTTCATCTACTCCACAAGCGTAGTTTTAAAACTTGGTTAGGTGTAATAGTTGGCACGTATGGTTTTTTCTTGATACTCTTTATTATTCTGGTAAACTTCCTTGTACTAATGTAGTATACATGTAATTTTGGTAGAATTTCAGTCAATAGTCTTAAGCAAGGTGTTAGCCGAAAAACCTGTAACGAGTAGGCACGAACTATATAACATTGAAAATCATGAAGTCTCTTTCCTTAGAAGAAATGGGCAAAGTAGAAGGTGGGCAGTTTGGCTCAGTTGGTGGGCCAAATGCTTTACTTTGCATTCTATCATTGGGTATGTTAGCCAGAGCAATACAGTTTGGTAATGGTGCTTTGTTTGCTTATGCCAGTGGTTTGGTACTCAAGTATTGTGGCCCAGGCTCTGATGGTGATTCCGATGGTGATAATGGTTAATTATTGCTAAGGGACTATTTTTTAAAACCCAGTTGCAAAAAGCACAACTGGGTTTTTTATTTTATGGAATCTATTGTACAAACATTATGAGTTCGTTTAAAGCAATACATTTACAGCAGCAAGAGCAAACCGATTGCGGAGTGGCTTGCTTGCTTGCTGTGCTAAGGTCGTATGGAGGCAATGCTTTGCTGAGCCAACTCCGGGAGTGGAGCGGTACTACAATTACAGGTACTACTATGTTGGGACTGTATCAGGCAGCTCAAAAGGTTGGGATGCAGGCGGAGGGGTTTACGGCTGAAATAGAACACCTCAAAAAACTTGACACACCAGCTATTTTACATGTTATCAAAGACAAAAAGCTGTCTCACTTCGTGGTTTGTTATGGTTATGATGAAGCCAAGCAAACATTTTTGATTAGTGACCCTGCGCTGGCAACGGTTATAGAACTACCTGTGGTTGAATTGGAGGAAAGCTGGCAGTCAAAATCCTTGCTTTTGCTGAAACCGACTGATAATTTGACGCAATTGGATCGCCAAGAGGGGATATTAGCAACATTACGTTGGTTGTTTCACTTTGTAGATCCTGACCTTAATTTGTTGTTTATTGTTTTCATGTTAGGGGCATTTATTTCAGTATTGGGGTCTTCGGTTGCTATTTTTTCACAAAAACTAATAGACGTGATTTTACCCGCCAAGAGTGTTTCAAAGCTTTTTTTGGCGGCTGGCTTATTGTTTTTTTTACTATTGGTTCGGGGCATGTTCTCTTATTTGAGGCAGTTACTTTTGCTGCGCCAAACCAAAGATTTCAATATACGAATCGTTGATTTTTTTTATTCTACACTGTTGCGTTTGCCCAAACCTTTTTTTGATTCCCGCAAAACAGGCGAAGTCATCGCTCGTATCAATGACACTGCTCGCATCCAACAGACGGTCTCTAACATTTTTACAACTCTTGCCATAGAGCTTGTTGTCATTATTAGTAGTACAGGCGTATTGTTTTATTATCATTGGGGGGTGGGCTTGGCCTCGTTAGTTTGGTTGCCAGTTTTTGGGTTGATGGTGTATCGCTTTCACCCAATCTTGGTTAAAGGCCAACGAAAGGTAATGGCCATGTATGCTGCTAACGAAAGTAATTATGTAGATACTATCCAGGGCATTGGAGCTATAAAAGCGGCAAATAAAGAAGATTTTTTTGCACAGGTGACCAAGCAAATCTATGGATTATTTCAAGAAGCCCGTTTCCAACTGGGTATGGCAGGCAATCAGTTTGGGATTGCTTCGCAAGTTGCAGGTACGTTTTTTGTAGTAGGTATTATGGTTTATGGTTCTTGGCTTGTGTTACAGCAGCAGCTTACTGTTGGTGCTGTAATGGCTATTACACAGATGATTGGCTCACTAATGACTTCGGCTTCGTCTATTGCACTTATCAATATTAGTTTGCAAGAGGCCAAAGTTGCCTTAGATCGAATGAGGGAGTTTACAGCATTACCGCCAGAGTACACGTATGCCGACGAGATGTCAAAGCTATCCCTTACTGAGGTTGATTTTTTAGAAATAAGGCAATTAGACTTTCGTTTTACAGGAAGACCTCTTTTATTGAGTGGAGTATCTTTTCAAGTAAAAAAAGGAGAAATAATAGCCATAGTAGGTGAAAGTGGTGGTGGCAAAAGCACGCTTTTACAAATATTGCAAGGCTTTTATGAACCCGAGAGAGGACAAATTCTGGTGAATAGTCAGCCATTATCAACACTATCATTATCTAATTGGCGAGGTTTGCTTGGGGTAGTGCCACAGCAGGTTAAGTTATTTAATGGTTCATTGCTCGAAAATATTTTATTGTCAGCTCCTGATGAGGGTGAAGTCGAAAAGGTGTTAGTTTTTTTTAAGGAATATGGTTTTGATACGTACTTTGAGAAGTTTCCACAAGGATATTACACCATTTTGGGCGAAACAGGCGTGAATATTTCGGGTGGACAACAACAATTAGTTGGTTTGGCGAGGGCGTTGTATGCTAAACCCCAATTACTTTTATTGGATGAAGCAACGGCTTCTATGGACGCCCACACCGAAAAAAGCATGCTTGACTTGCTGCTTCGGCTCCGGCCACAACTGAGTATTGTGTTGGTGACACACCGATCTCAAACCCAAACCATTGCTGATCGTATTTATCGAATAGAGGATGGTGTCATGGTTGCTTCATAGCCTTACCACCAAATCTGCTTGCCGTTTTGATAGGTGAAGGGACGCTCTTCGGCGTTATGGCAATTATAGCAATGTAGCCAATACAGCGTATTGGAAGGAGCATTGGTGTACGGTAAGGCGAAAGTGTTGGATTGCTGCCGCCCTAACGAAATCCAGCGATTGTTCCAATAAAATAACTCGTAAGATTTGCTGGGGAGAATGATGTTTTGATCATTTGCAGGCAAGTACTTTACCTTGTTGATTATAATTGGGCTGCCAAGGTCTAAGCCAACCCATTGTCCTTTGTTGTTTGGTACGACCCCCACAATGCTTTGTCCATGCACACCATCAAAAGCCCACTCAGGATGTGGCTCTGAGCCGATGAACTTGCCCTTGAGCGGAGTGGTTGAGTTATTTCCAAAAATAGCTAATTCACCTATTTTTAGCGGGTCATCAGGCTCGTTAAATGAAAGGAATCGAACATAGCGGAAGGGCTTTGGGTGGGTAATAAGTACCTGATTCCATAACGACTCGTACTCAAGGCGGTCTCGTGCTATGGCCCCTCCGTATTCTTTAATTCCTCTGTCAGGGATGTCATTGATAACAGCCAATACGGTTGCGTCCTTAAAATCGGGTGAATTAGAAGCTTCGATACGACATTTATAAAAATACTGTTCTAAAGACCAATGGGCACGTTCTCTTTTTAATGGATATTTTCTGTAGAGAGTAATTACCTGTTTTTGATCCTGAATCCTAATTGGTTGTATTTTTTTATCCAAGGTTAGTACAAAAGGATCTCCGGCAATCTTATATGTTTCATCTTCGTAAAACATTGGCATATATACAATATTTACACCCATTTTGGGGAAAACTACTTTTTTGCGTTGGGCAAAGCTCCCTTCTATTGCTTGCCAGTTACCATTCTTGAAAAGACTCAAATAAACAGGGGTGTTATCAGGTGCATCTACCGATAAGGTGACAGTGCTTGTAGTGGTATAAAGTTCAGTAACATCCAAAATTCGACTTGCTTGTAAATTATACGGTACGCTTTTAATGCCCAGCCGTTCGGCTTTACGAATGAAACTACTGTCATTAACCAAGAGAAGCTTCCGATATGCCTTGGCGATTTTACTCTCATTTCGTTGAAAAAAAGGAGCATATTCTACGATGTTTCCTTCTGTTCCCATAAAAAAATGAGACTGACGGTCATTCTCAATCAGGGCGTTCCAAACGTGACCATCGTGATAGTTGCCCCATTGAGGTGTATAGTCAATAGCCACTGGCAAGCCCAAAGACCGACTGGCATAAGCTGCAAAGTTAGCCATGTCGGAGCAATTGCCCCGTTGGCCTTTGAGGAGGTTATTGATGCTGATGCGACCTGGATAGTCATTGAGGTGATCAGTATATCGAAACTTTATCCTGAGTTCATCATTAAGTTGACAACAAATTTTAATCATGGCCGAGTCTCTTTTTGTGTTGCCAAGCAAATGTGCATAGTATTGGCGTAGAGAAGCCCGCCATGATTCTGGGTATTCTGAAAAATTTTTGTAAGGCAAAATAAAATTACAAAAGTGCTGGAAACTAACTGATTTGTGCCAAGGGGCTTGCTGCCAAGCATCAAAGGCTAAGTCAATGTTTTCTATTAAATAAGATGCTTTGAGTTGTTGTAAATCAAGCTTTGTACTAAGCGAGGCTTCTTGCACTGAGCCAATGCGAGACAAGGTGGTATTTTTGAGTTGACTCAATTGATCTTCTGACAAAGCCGACGTTTTGTCAAATACCGAATCAAACTGCGTAAGCCATTGCCCCGAATAAGACACTTTTGGCTCGATGTTGCTGATGAGTAGCACAGCGGCTTTTAGTTTGAGGCTATCGGCGGCATGTTGGCGGTAATGGGCTAATACTTTTTCGAGTTCAGCACGATTGTTACCTGATAAACGAAGACTGCGAGATAGTGCATCCTCGTTTCTATTTGTGTTAGTTTCGGGGTTTGATTGACAAGCTGTTATCACAACAATAATAAACCAAGTTAAGAAATAATTACGAGCCATGAGGTTTTGGATAAGTAGTTGTGTTACTTTGCTATGGAGATTTAAAACTACAAATCTTTTATGAAAAACTTCATTACAGCAGACTTTAATCGACGAGAATTATTATTAGGTCTATTAACATTGCTCATAACCACAATAGCTTATTGGAATTATAGCTTGGTGCTACCTTTCTTGGGTGTAATACTATTAGCAGCTACTTTTGCAAGTATTGTTTCTGCTAATATCCGACTGTTGTTGTGGCTACCTTTTTCTTGGATTGACGTTTGTTTAGTGGGGTTACTTTTATTTGAGTTGTTTAATTACCAAAGTAGTATATACCCATCTAATAGCTTATTGTTTCTGGAAAAAGTAGTTTTTTTTTCTTGTTTTTACTACACACTTCGTATTGGCCTCAAGACAACTTTTGCTGCTAATGTGTTTTTGAGTGGACTAAGCGGCTATGCCTTACTCATCACATTGGGGGCCTTATTTAGTTTCGTAATGTTACAAACGAGCATCTCCCAAGAAGGTTGGACTGATACTTCACAGCTCAAAAAAATGTATGCACCTTATGGCTACTTAACCAACGAATGGGCAACCATCGCCTTGTGCTTTTTACCTTTTCCGCTTATTACTGCTGTGTTATTTCGGTCAAGTCGGGTTGTGGTTATAGGTAGTATTGTGGCTTTTTCGCTGGTCAATTTCGGAGTATTGGTTAGTTTTGCACGAGGGGCATATCTTACTTTAGGGGTGTTTTGGATACTTTGTACATTACTATTGTGCTATTACAAGCTGCTTCCAATTCGTCAATTAATAAAAATGGCTGTCCTGTCTGGGGGCTTTACTTTGATAATGTCTCTTTATATTAGCACGGGTTTTATAACAACCCTTTCTATGAACAAAACCATGAGCCAAAAGCGTAGTTTAGATGGGCGAATGAGTGTGTTGCAAAGTGGGATTTGTCAAGCTCAAACTCAACTATGGACAGGTATTGGTGGTAATAATTATCCGTTAGTAAGTATGTTGTGCCACCGGTGGCAGGAGGATAAAGGAACTACTTCGTTTACAAACAATACTTACTTACAACTGCTTATCGAAAAAGGTATAATCGGCACTTTTCTCTACGGGTTGTTTTTTATAATACTTACTTTTTTTTATTGGAAAAGTATAACCCAGCACGCTGACGAAACCAGTAAAATGGTTCAGACTTTGTTGTTGGTTGGTTTATTGACCTTCGCCGTTCGTGAATTTTTCTTTTCAACGCTTTTTTTTAGCAAAGCGGCCATGGTATTAGCTGGTATCTATGCCGTTTTTGCGAAGGCTGATGTGAAAGCAATCTCACATCGTTTCAATCTGTTGATCTGGTGCTGTTTTGGACTTGGATTGTTAGGAATTTACACTTGGATAGGCATAGAGCGTAGCAAATACAATCAGTCACATTTGTTAATAGACCAGTCAGTGGGTTATTGGAGAGAGGGTATGACAAATGCAGCTTTAACAAAAGTAAATGAGGCTATTGAAATAGCTCCAAAGATAGCCCCCTACCATGAGTTGGGAGGTCTAATAACTGGACAAATAAACTTGCCTCTCAGTCAATTGATATCCAATACAGCCCCAATAGACCAACAGGCTATTAAGCAGGCTATTCATTACTATAAATCCGCTTTGCTATATAGCCCCAATGATGGAGGGTACCATTTCAACTTAGGGTGGTTATATTTTTTGCAACAACGAAATAATCCGTTGGCTCTTACTCATCTCAATCGGGCTATTGCGTTGCATCCAATTAACCATGAGTATATTTTGGGAAAGGGTTTAGTACTCGAAAGCCTACACGATACCACAGCAGCTTTTGCTCATTATGAAAAGGTTATCCGAATGGATCCTGAATTTATGAATTCTCCAAATTTTAAAGATCTCCAAAATCGTTATCCGCATTTGGCATCGCAGTGGGCTAATCGAGGAATAGCCAGCCTCCAAAAATTAATTGCCCAACAGTATAGTACTATTTTAATGGCCCGAATGGGTAAATTACTGCTTGAAAAAGGAGATTTTAGAACAGCCAAAACGACATTTAATCAGGTGATTCAAGAACTGCCGGAGCTAAATAGACCTTATCATTATTTAGCTGAAATTGCTTTGCATGATAGCGATACTACCCAAGCCTTAGCCTTGTTAAAAAAATCTATTTTTTTGAATCCATTTGACTATATGCCCCAATTTGTGCTGGCGGATTTGTATTATAAACGATTAAACACTGAAAAGAGTATTCCTTACACAATTAGCAAATACTACCAAACAGCCTTGCGAAAATGGATAGTTGTAAACAGCATCCATAAAAATAAAGCTAATCACTACTAT
>JBGAVQ010000234.1:0-9266 GCA_044228045.1 Spirosomataceae bacterium | reverse complement strand
GTTGGAGTGGGCCAAGTGGAGGATTAGGTAGTAGCCGAACAGTGACAATAAACCCATTTACGAGTAGTAAGAATGGGACATATCGCTTGACATTGACAAGTGGATTGTGTAAAGGCTACACAGAGAAGGTACTGGCGACATCTATTTCAACCCGAATAGCTGGTGGAGAAAACAAAGACCAATGGATTCAGGTGAAAGTATGGGAAAATCCTACCAAAGGGCCATTGAAGGTAGCAGTGAGCCTTCCTGATGCCGAATCAATACTGTTGAGTTGGATAGATTATCAAGGGCGAAGATTAGAGACATGGTCATCAAAAGAAATAAAGGAATTACACCACTTAGAGTTGGATGTGAAGGGCTATAAAGAGGGGATGTATATGCTGAGTGTTGAAACACCAACTCGACAAAAAACCGTCAAGGTTTGGAGGCTGGATTAAAAGACGCAATCATTACTAAACAAAAGGTCGGGCTCTTAGCGTCTGACCTTCTGTTATAGAAGTATTTAATTCTAAGCCACTTGATAAAGCTTTGGCAATGTATTGTTATTCAGAAGCATTTCTATACTCTAAACAGGATAAATATGTACAAAATCAAAGGTCTGAAATCTAAGAGTCATGAGCCTTTTCATTTGAGGTTTGAAAAGGGTATTGGTACTGTTTAATCAATCCACTATACTTTGCTGAAAATCTTGAAAATTGTCATAGAATTTGGCATAAAGCACTTCTTTCTTAACAAATTTCCAGAGGCGTTCAATCAAATTAAGATTAGGTGAATAAGCAGGCAAAAACAACAGCGTAATTCCCAAATCAAGCGCCAAGTTCTTAACTAACTGGCAATGTTGGTATCGGGCATTATCTAACACAAGATGAATGGGTTTATCAGGCATCTGTTTTTTAAGGAATTCGAGGAATTGACAAAGCACCAAGGCATCAACATAGCTTGTATTGAATTGGAAAAACACTTTTTTCGAGATGGCATCAAGTCCACCAATGACATTGAGACCTTGTCTTCCTGCTGGGCTTTTGATAAACAAACGGGTAAGTGACCAGACACATGATAAAAATGCTCCCATTACAAAGTGTGCAGTATCGACAAATAGTAGGTAAATTTGTCCATTTTGAGCCTTTTCTATGGCTGGTTGTAAAGTTTGCTGGATATACTCTTGTTGTTTTTGGCTATCGGCTTTGGCAGGGATATGTCCTATTTTTTGATAACTAAACCCTGATTTAATCATAAAAGTACGAATGCTCGTCAAGCTTCGAGTAATGCCTGTCAGCGATTCAATGACGGTTTTGGCTTGACTTAGGCTATGGACAGGTTGACGTGATAAAATGGATTGAAGGCTAGTTTGATGTTGAATTAAAGCCGATGGATGACCTTTATATTGATGATGATACAAAGCTCCTATCCCTTCGGATTTACATAGATTGACTTACGTACTCACGCTATGACGATGCATATCACAAAGCCAGACAATTGCCTGATTTGAATAGCCCTGAGTAGCTTTGTAATACACAGCATGTAATCTTTTTTGTATCATAGGAGAGGGATGGTGAAATCTCATAGATTGACTTACGTACTCACGCTATGACGATGCATATCACAAAGCCAGACAATTGCCTGATTTGAATAGCCCTGAGTAGCTTTGTAATACACAGCATGTAATCTTTTTTGTATCATAGGAGAGGGATGGTGAAATCTATCGTAATTTAGCGTGGCAATATCGGCTTGGCTGAGTTGTAAAGTGAGCATTTTTTGTTTGTTTCGTCGCAACAAATTTGCTCACTTTTTCCCTCTTTTTAATGTCACTTTTTATCCTTTAAAAAGTATATTAACTCAATTAAAAGGCCGTCCAAAAGGGTCGAAGAATAAAGGTAAAACAGAATCTACAAGTACTTCTTATCAAGCTTTTAAAACACTTTTGGACTTAGTACAGAGCCAATTAAAGGTATTTTTACCCGAATTAAATTGTTTTCATTTAGTCCTCGACGGCTTCTATGGTCACGAAGATTATTTACTTTTAGCCGCTAAACATGGACTAAATATTATCTCAAAGTTTAAGACTAACGCTCATCTGATATTACCCTATCAAGGGAATCAATTAGGGATTGGGCGACCTAAAACCTTGGGAGATAAAGTGAACTTAGATAACCTTGTCTCTACAATTCAAGATAAAGATTCTAATGTTTCAACCAAAGTATATCAATTTGAGGCTTTTACACCTAAAATGGCGGGACTCAAACTAAATATCGTAGTGATGCTTCATACTCATCAAATTACTAAACGAGTCAGTAGAAATATTCTTTTTACCCATGATTTGACCTTAGAGGCTCTAAAAGTTATCAAATACTATTCACTAAGATTTCAAATTGAGTTCGATTTCCGAGATGCTAAACAATTTTACGGACTATCTCATTTTAAGAATTATAAGCAAACCCAACGGGGCCGCCCGTGCGGTGACCAATACCGTCAATATTGCTTTCACTATGACTGTTGTTGGCAAGCTGGTGTTAGAAAAGTACAAGATTAAACTCAACTGCCCTAACATGGGAATTATTGACCTAAAAACCGCATTTCGCACCCAAAAATGTGCTGAAATACTTTTAAATAACATCAATTTAGACCCTGTTGAATTTTTAAGTAGTCCCCAATTCCTTAAAATCGCCAGATTGGAGGCTATTCATATTTGATGTTGGCGAACATATTGTACATACGCTTGGATTGAAAAAGGGAAAGAAAAGGAAATTCCCTCTAATACAGGTCGAGTTAGAGTCAATATTAATGGGGCTATCAATCCTGCTAATCCTTGCGAAATAGTCCATCACAAGGCTGATACTATCAACGCAGCCAGTACTATCATCTGGCTTTCGCTGATTGAGAGCCGATTCCCTGACAAAAAAGTGATTCACCTTTTTGTAGATAATGCTTGTTATTATCGCTCAAAAGAAATACAAAAATACCTCGAAACTTCTCGAATTAAGATGCATTTCTTACCTCCTTATTCTCCTAATCTTAACCCTATCGAAAGGCTCTGGAAATTTCTCAAAAAACAGGTCATCAAATCAAATTATACCCCTGACTCCTATGTTTTTCGACACATATCTTTGACTTTAATTAAAACTAAGAGAAAAAGTGCAATTTTGCGATAGGCCATTAGTGAGTAGAAAAAGCCTGAAGTATTTCAAAATGCGACTATACATAGCTGACATAGTTTCTTTGGCTACGCCCTACTCACTACACTTTTCAGACATAGAACAGTACCTAATGGCGTGGATATTTCACGACCAAGCATCATGTGACAAATGTGGGAAGTTTAATGGTAAAGTCAAAAAAACAATCACTTTAAATCTTTCTTTAAGATGTCAAAACAAACCAGTCTCAAGTATGGTGTTGGTATAGATATAGGCTCAGAAGAGTTTTATGTATGTATGAGTGTTATCGACCAAAGCCAGCAAATAAAAATCAAGGCCACGAGCAAATTTAAGAATACCTTAAAAGGCTTTGAAGACTTTTATAAATGGGTTTGTAATCATGAAAAAGAGGTGTTGCCTGTTCACTATTTGATGGAGGCAACGGGCATTTATTATGAACAATTAGGTCTATTTTTAAGTCAAAAAGGTGTTATTTGACTGTGATATTGCCTCAGAAGGCTAAATATTATATCAAAGCATTGGGCATTAAAACCAAGACAGATAGCGTAGATGCACAAGCACTTGCCACTATGGTTTGCCAGCAGCATTTGCCAGCATGGAAACCCATTGGTGAAGCTATGTATAAATTGCGCCAACTAACTCGACAAAACATTTATTTACAGGAACTTAGGTCTCAGTTACGAAATCAATTATTAGCAACTGAATTGAGTATGTTTGTATCTAAAGAGGTAAAAAAACACTTGGAAAAGCTCATCAAAGAGGTCAAAAAACAGGTAGATGATTGCTATTTATTGATTGAGCAAAGTATTGAATCAAACCCTGAATGGGAGCGAAAAGTAGCACAGGTTTGTGCTATAAAAGGCGTAGGATTACTTACTGTGGCTAATCTGATCAGTGAGACCAATGAGTTTGAAATGTTTGAAAATCAACGCCAACTTGTAAGCTATGCAGGGTATGATGTTGTGCAGAACCAAAGGGTAAGCGAACGGGCAAAACACGCATTAGCAAAAGGGGTAACAACCGCATCAGGAGGGCTTTGCATATGGCGGCTTTACAGGTTGTCAAGTATGAACAAAAACCTTTTTCAGGTCTATATAATCGGGTCTTTGAGCGTACCAAAATTAAGATGAAGGGCTATACCGCCGTCCAACGAAAACTACTCACAATCGTCTATAGTTTATGGAAAAAGAATGAAAAATATAATCCAAATTTTCAATCAGTAGTAGAAAAAAAGGTAGCCCCCCATAAGGAAGCTACACTGCATCAACCTATACAGGTTGTGCTTGAAGAAGCAAATGTATTAGAATTAATCGAATCTTGAAAAAATTATATCATTTTGTTTGGAGTAAAAGACAGTACCAAAGAACTATATCGGCCTACTGATAAAGTAGTAACCGAATTTGAAAGCCCCAAAATGCTGTCAATAATGATAACAAAATGTTGTAAATTTGTAGTACTGAATTGTCCAGATACTACGTCTAATAGTTTGGTAATTGTTTGCACTTTTACAAGTTGTTTAGGTCGGGAAACCTTATAACACTCGTAGAAGTGCTTTCATTTTTTTATCAGCCTTTCTTGGCGAACATATTGTTATATGGCATCGCTTGTTTAAATCATAGAAATCGAACCGTCCTAAACGATGTAACAAAGCAATTACGCCGTCTGGTGTATATTCCACTTGAAAACTATTCTTGATGTAGACTAATACATCCAGTGAACTATGACAAATATTAGCGTTTACTTATTCCTTTACCAGCCCGTTTTGCTCATCTGTTAATTTCCCTACGCAAGGCTTGTAATGAGTCTCTAAATAGCTATCGAAATTTTTACTTGAATTGTACTGATGATAATGCCGATAAATCATACTCTCATCTACTCCCAAAATAAAAGCAATCTCGCTAATTGGGTATTTCTTGTCAAGCATCAACAAAGTAGTTAACTTCTGATAAGTCAACCTATCAGAGGTATTACGTTACAATTCTTGCAACAAGGCTATTTGTGATTCTTCCAAGATTAGTTCCATAATGATTTTAAACGTAACAGTAGGCTTTTTCTTGCAAACCTAATTCAGTTTACTATAATTCCACGAAAAGTAGTCATACTCAATGCCATAATGGTCAAGAAATGACTTGAAAGTAGAAAAGGCCAACGCCCCGCCAAAACATCGCTGGATTTCTGATAATAATGCTTCATTCTCTCTTACATCAAACACAGCTTTTAGTTTTTCAACAGATTGACTGGCTAATTTCATGCCGTATTCATAGCCACTCTCGCCCCACGTTCTTTCTACCAGCTCACCATTATCGTAGCCTTCGACCAAGAGCTGCCCGCTGTCGTCAATCGTAGCGGTGACGATGCTTTTGAGTCGAGCGACTTTTTCTTGATAGAGGGTCACGTGGGGCATGATGGAAGTTTTTAGTTAAATTTTTCGTAATGCCAATCCTAACCAAATAGCCCAAAGTGGTGCAAGAACAAGATAAATGTTTAAACCGACTTCGGCAAGAACTGCCAATTGTAACATGCCACCCAATGTATCGGCAAGGGCACAGCCGCCTACTACAAGGGTTGTAATAGCTAATGCTTTGTGTATATGCCACAACTGTAAACCTACGCCAGTCCACCAGATACCGCCTACTAACATGGCCAGTAAATTCCAAAGTCCACCATAGACGAGTTCGGAAGTGGTGTCAAAAAGCAAAGTGATAGTGGCCTGTTGTGGAAGTGAGGCTGTTGGATACTGGGCAATAAGCAACGGCCAGACTACTGTCAAAACAGAAGCTCCCATACTACCTATTAGTACGTAGGCAATACCACAAAAGGTGAGCGGTTTGCTCCAAGCGGTCTTGGCCTGCATCCAATCTTGTAGAAAAAACAGCGCAGGTACAAGCAACAAATAATAGCCCAAAACGTCGGTAATCATGCTCCAACGTAACATCGAAACATTGACCTCGGGTAGGGTAAGGAGTAACGTTGGGTCGTTGAAAACCTCAAAATTATAGTTGACAGACATCGCTACCAGTAGGTAACTAATGAAGGCGACGACACCTGATAGAATGGTAAGTGAACTTATTTGTGCGGTTACAGATTTCATGCGTTTGAATTTTTATTTGGCGATTGGTTGGGTGAGAAAGTATCATACTTTTCCATGAGTTGGATAAACTTACCGATGTCTTTGGGAGGGTATCCTTCGGTCTGTATCAGGTGTCCAGCCTCTTCAAAATAGCTTTCAAAGCCCCCAGGCGAAAACCAAAGCAAAAAACGAGCAGGGGTATCATTGGGATTGCTGAATGTATGGACGTGATTGGGCGGAATGTTTACAAAACTACCTGCATCGCATACATACGTTTGACCCTCTAAAAAAAAGGTAAGGCTGCCTTCTAATACATAAAAAACCTCTTCCATTTGTTTGTGGTAATGCGGAGGTGGGCCTTGAAACTGGGGCGGGCCTGCATATTCGAGACACGACCACCAACCATTAGTTTGTGATTTACGGGCTTTGAAAGTGATTTCGACGCCAGCGGCGGCCAGTTTCTCGCCTTCGCCAGCTGCTAAAACGATAGGATTTTGCGTTTCCATGATGATGATTAGAGGTAAAATGGTTGTCTTTTGGCAATAATATCTGTTTTACTTCCCTTCGAATCGGACGAATGAAGTTGAATTTCATCGGTTGTATAATAACCCAATACAGCATTAGTTTTGGTCTCTACCAACTGTATTTGGTTTTGGGTAGGTAGGAGGGTGCAAAGTGCTTCTACGGGTGTAGGGTTATCAGTTGCATGTCGAATGTCTATGCCCAATATGACGTGCGAAGCATCGGTTTTGGTCAGGGTCACTATGCCTATGAGGTCGTGCGAAGTGTCAATTTTTTCATTCAATACTTCAAGCTCAGAAACCTTGTAGCTCCCTGATACCTGCGAGGCTATATCAATATCATGCTGGCAGCACCAGAATAGCAAGGCCAAATAAAATAGTTCTTTGCCGATGCGATTTTTCATAGTTCTGGATATTTTGTAAGTGGGTTGTAAGGCATAACAAATTAGTTGCCTTGCACCAAATACCGTGTATTTGATTTGAACGTAACGACTTGGTTTTTAATGGGTTTGATCGACTGTAAATACGTGTAAATTGCCCCTAAATCTTCTTCGTTCATGCCGCTGTAAAACGTCCACGGCATGGGGGTGTTAAACCCATTTTTTACTTCAAAAGCGGTAAATGTTTTACTGTCAAAGGCTTTGAAACGAGCAATGAAGGCTTCTTTTGTCCGTGCACCAATGCCTGTTGCTTGGTCGGGTGTGAGGTTTGCTGATTTTACTGTTCCACTCGGCAAGGGAAAAGCCATGCCTCCCGCCAATTCCTTGCTCTTTACGGGGATGCCCATACGTCGTCGGGTGTGGCAGTCGGTACAGCCTGCAAACGCCACCAAATATTTTCCATAAGCAAGCGTATCTTTCAAGGCGGGCTTGGCTTGGTGCTTGGCTGCTTTGGTCATTTGCTTAATGATGGGCTTTACCCAAAAATCGGGTTTTGAGGCAGGAACTACGTTTTCAACGGAGGGCAAGGTGCGCAAATAAGCAATGATAGATTTGATGTCTTCGCTGTCCATCTGGCCGTAGTTTTGGTAGGGCATGAGGGGTAATAATGCCGAACCATCTTTAGAAATCCCTGTGGTGATGGCACGATACAACTCGCCGTCTGTCCAGCTACTAAGCGCCGCAGGCGTAAGATTTTTGCCATAAAAGACCCCTGGAAGCCCCATTTTATGATCAAAAACCTGCCCGCCTGCACCCAAACTTCCTGTTATGATAGGCCCTGCAAAAAGTGTATAATCTCGCTGCGAGTGGCAATCCATGCATACGGCTACGTGGTTTGCCAAGTACTTTCCTCTTTCGATGCGCCCAGGCGTGATGCTAATGGATAAATCTTTGGGCTGTCCGATGCGAGTTTGGTAACTTTTGCAACCTGCTACCATCAGCCCTATTGCTATCAGCGTAAAGAGGTAGAGTATATTGCGTTTCATGGAGGCATTTGGGTTTTGAACAAGACAAAGTTACCTGTTCAATAGCCTCAGCACATCCGTAAATTTTTGTAATTACACTACGCAGATTTGCGTATTTAGGAGAATCTATAATTTGGATGATAGCCTACTCATGGGGCTTCACAAAGTATTTGGGTCTCAATAACTTTGCTTGATGTAAATATGCAACGACAGATTTATATCAATCCTTTTGGATTACGGGTGGTTTGCCGTTGCGATTGCAATTGACCTATTTTAGGCAACCTGGCTAATATCCTACTCCTGAGGGATTGGGTATAATAGCTCCAAAGTTTTCTGTTTTTAAACCCTTTACAAACCATTGCTTTATAGTTTTTGCTACAAAAACGAAGTTTGAGCAAAGCTAATACATGAACATTAGTGGCAAAATCACGCCTTCCTCACAAATTCCGATTTTAAGCCCATCGCACCAAACCCATCAATTTTGCAGTCAATATTGTGTCCGTCATTGCCGTTGGTAAGGCGGATGTTCTTTACTTTTGTACCCGATTTAATGGACTTTGGAGCTCCTTTTACGGGTAAATCTTTAATCACAACCACTGTATCACCGTTTTTTAGCTCGTTGCCATTGGCATCTATTACTTTGGTGTCAGCATCTTCGGTTTCTTCATCTTCGGGATTCCATTCGTAAAAACACTCAGGACAAATCAACAAACCATCATTCGGATAAGTATATTCACAATTACATTTGGGACAGGGCGGAAATTCTGACATTTCTATTTTGTTTATGGTTGACTAAGTATGGGTCTTTTTAGATTTGACCTAAACCTATGCTGCAAATGTATCCAAAACAGAGTGATACCTCACTATATTTGTACTTCTAAAATCTAATTCCTGATTAGAGTCTTATGAAATCAATCCTTACGCTTTATTTTTTGCTATTCACCATTGTTGTTAAAGTGGATGCAGCCGTTTCAGTATCTACGGCTTGCATACTTCCAAATGCTATTACCCAAGAATTTACCAATAACGATTTACGATTTACGAATGAAGATTCACAAATAACTAATAACACGCTAATCAAAAACGGGCACCCGTCCGAAATCCGAAATTCAAAATTA
>JBGAVQ010000233.1:0-9338 GCA_044228045.1 Spirosomataceae bacterium | reverse complement strand
CCTATAGTTATAGTTGAACTAAATGATTAGTATGATTGATAATAACAGTAAATGCTTCATTGGTGTAAAGGGCTTACTAATTGCTTCACATCGAGAGATTATCTTTCCCGAAAAAGCCGCTTGAACCCCCTCGAAAGTCAAGAAGAAGCGGGGGGGAATGGGCTGAAAGAGTGAGTGTTTCAGAATGACAAAACTATAAGCTATTATTTTGTCAGATAACTTTCTATCTGTTTCATTACTTCTTTTAAATCTTTTTTTGTTGATTTTACAAAAGTGGGGGTTTTAAAGAATAGATTAAACTGCCGCCCGACAATGCCAGTGTTTTTTTCAAATAAAAAATCATACGCTCCTTCTTCATACCATTCTCTATCATAAACGATGCCTTCGATACGCTCGACACCAAAATCACGATAAAATTTTTGAGGGCTTACCCATAAGTGAAACGGGTGGGTCTGATAATTACCAATAAAAATACGACTAAAAAGATTATTGAATATGATTTTATCACCATCTGTTATAAACCCTACTTCCTTCTGAGCGGCTTTAAAATCTTCTTTTGAAAACACTTTACTACTCGTATTGATGGTTACAAAATCGTTTTCATTTGGATAGAGTGTGCCAAATTCTCTCAGCAAAAAACACTCAGTCAAACACTTACCTTCAGATTCATAACATTTCCCCTTTATTTTAAAGACATATCGAAACTCCGAAGTTCTGACATCAAAATAATCATCATTTTTTAGGTAGGTGCTTATTCTTTCATACATATTTCTTTCAAGAAATTGTTGTGAAAGAAATGATACATTACCCTCATTTATTAACTTTAGGCTTGGCTTTGATTCAATTCCAACTTTGGGTAACAAATAAATGCTAATGAGGAGAGATGCTTGCCTAAATGAAGGTGGGAGCATTCCGTTTCCAATATTCTTTTTTACATCGTCATTTTCAACCAAAATATTTAAGATGACCACTTCTTTATCTTCATGAGAGGCAACCGACAAATTTATATTGTGGTTCTTATCTAAGTCCAAGAAGACCACTTTTCCATTCAAAGAAATACTTTGAGCAGCTGTCTCACTAAGACAACTGCCCAAAAGTAGCAACAAAAATATCCATTGATAAGCAAGGCTAATTACAATTTCCACCAGTATTAGTACATTTCTCCCCTTTGCTATCTGCGTTCCCAACTTGTTCATCAGCTAATCTATTTAAGATTCTGTTTCTATCTGATTGTGATAATGCTAAAAAGCTACTTGTTCCCGTTAATCCGCCCCAAGCAATATTTTTATGAAATTGGTAATCATTTTGCCTATTGCTGTCTAATTGCTTCACATCGAGAGATTATCTTTCCCGAAAAAGCCGCTTGAACCCCCTCGAAAGTCAGGATGAAGCGGGGGTAACGGACAGAAAGAGTAATTATTTCAATGCCACAAAACTCTTTATTTCACTGCATTTGTACGTGATTTAATTATTTTTTTAGGTTATTCTTCAAATAATCAAACAAAAAATTAAAAAGATTATACAATTAAAAATTTTGTTTGACAAACAATTAGAAAAACCGTTACTTTGCGGCGTTTTCTAATCAAAACATACTACTAAAATGTCAGAAATTGCAGCCAAAGTAAAGGCTATCATCGTTGAAAAATTAGGTGTTGAAGAATCCGAAGTAACACCAGAAGCCAGCTTTACCAATGATTTGGGCGCTGACTCGCTCGATACAGTAGAGCTTATCATGGAGTTCGAGAAGGAGTTTAACATCTCTATCCCAGACGATCAAGCCGAAAACATCGGTACCGTAGGTGCCGCTATTACTTATTTGGAAGAGAACGTAAAATAATCGCCTTTAGCGACCTTACTTTTACATTTGAACTTATTGGAAATGTGTCAATTTGAATAAATCTCAACCTTGTTGGCTTGATGCTTCAAATTGACACATTTTTTGTTTTCTCATCAACACTACCCTGTTAGCCGCTACCCGTTTTGGTTGTCCGACAGATACCTACCACCAAGTTAATCTGTCATTCACAGATAACGGATTGATTGCATCAAATACAGTTTGTATTTTAGCGAAGCAACAGTATAACCATACCTATCTATGGCTTTCAAGAGAGTTGTTGTTACTGGATTGGGGGCTTTAACTCCAATCGGTAATAACCTTCAGGACTATTGGAACGGACTCATCAATGGGGTAAGCGGTGCTGCGCCTATTACCCGTTTTGATGCCAGTAAGTTTCGCACCAAGTTTGCTTGTGAACTCAAGGGGCTTGATATTCAAGACTTTATACCTCGCCAAGAAGCCCGCCGCATGGACTTGTTCACGCAGTTTGCAGTGGTAGTAGCCGACGAAGCCATCAAAGACGCTGGCCTTCTGCTCGATACTATTGACAAAGACCGTGTGGGCGTAATTTTGGGTTCGGGTATTGGTGGGCTCAAAACCTTTGAAGAAGAAGTTATCAATTTTGCCAGTGGCGACGGCACGCCCCGGTTCAATCCGTTCTTTATTCCGAAAATGATTGCTGATAGTTCATCAGGCATTATTTCGATCAAGTATGGGTTTCGTGGTCCCAACTTCGTGACGGTGTCGGCGTGTAGCTCATCGGCCAACGCTATTATTGATGCCTTTAATTACATTCGCCTCGGGCGCATGAATGTGTGCGTGTCGGGAGGTTCCGAAGCTGCCATTACCCAAGCAGGTATTGGCGGGTTCAATGCCCTCAAAGCCCTTTCAGAGCGCAACGACGACCCTGCTACGGCTTCTCGCCCTTACGACAAAGACCGTGACGGTTTTGTGTTGGGTGAAGGTGGCGGCGCACTCATTCTGGAAGACCTCGACCACGCCAAGGCTCGTGGTGCAAAAATTTACTGTGAATTGATTGGAGGGGGTATGTCGTCAGACGCACACCACATTACAGCTCCTCACCCCGAAGGTTACGGAGCATATTTGGGAATGAAAGATGCCCTACGTGATGCTGGTATAGAACCCGAAGCCATTGACTACATCAATACGCACGGTACTTCTACACCAATTGGCGACCCACAAGAAATCAAGGCCATTGAGCAACTGTTTGGTGACCATGCTTACTCAGTAAATATAAGCTCAACCAAGTCAATGACGGGTCACCTGCTGGGTGGTGCTGGTGCTATTGAGGCCATTGCGGCTATTATGGCCATGCAACATCAGCTTGTACCACCTACCATCAACCACTTTACCGACGACCCCGAGTTGAACCCACGCATCAACTTAACGTTTAATAAGCCGCAGCCTCGTAAAGTAGAGGTGGTAATGAGCAATGTATTTGGGTTTGGTGGACACAATACGTCGCTGATTTTCCGTAAGTTTGAAGAATAGTTTTGGGATTGGATGCTAAATTGCTGAAAAAACCAATTGTCACGCATAACTAATTAGCTACCCTGTGAGTTCGGTATTTGAACCGTTAACTAACCTTTTTAAGCGTTCGAACGATAAGGAACGTAAACTCCGAAAAGCAGTTGAGACTTTGCTCGGAAGCAAACCCAGCAATCTGAACGTTTATCGGCTGGCATTTATGCACACGTCGGTATCGAAAAGCAACACGCATAACGGGTTTCGAGATTCTAACGAACGGCTCGAATACCTCGGTGATGCGGTATTGGGAATGGTGGTGGCTGAATATCTTTTTAAAAAATATCCGTACAAAGACGAGGGTTTCTTAACCGAAATTCGGTCTCGTATTGTTAATCGAGAATCGCTCAATCAGGTTGCTCGAAAGATTGGGGTGGACAAATTGGTTGAATTTGATTCTCAACGTCGCACAGTACTGTCTCGTACATCTATGTACGGCGATGCACTCGAAGCCTTTGTTGGAGCAATTTACTTAGACAAAGGCTTCGATTTTACTCGTAAGTTTATCCTTAAACGCTTGTTGTCCAATCACTTCGACATTGATTCGGTGGTGCAATCCAACTCCAACTTCAAGAGCCTCATTATAGAATGGTCTCAGCGAGAGGGTAAAGAAATTCGATTTGAAATAACCGAGCAGGGTAATATGCACAACAAAGAGTTTACTGCACAACTTTTGGTAAATGATGAGCCAATGACCAGCGGCTCTGGTTTTAGCAAGAAAAAAGCGGAGCAATCTGCTGCCGAAAAAGCCTGCGAAGTATTGGAGTTGAAGTAACCAGCTTCCTACAATTTTCTTATTTTTATTTTCCTAAACCATGCGGGGGAGCCGTGGTCTTGCAAAGCAAGATATCCTGATGCTTTCATGCCATAATCTGGGGCTGTTTTCCACTTACTTTGTTCTTTTCGGGTGTTCCAGTCGGGGCTATGTAACTCATATTCAAGGGCTTTTTGACCATTGAGCCAGTGTTCTACGTGTTTGCCTTTCAGTACAATTCGAGTGGTGTTCCATTGCCCAATGGGCTTGGGTTTTGCACCAGTATTGAGGTGCATATCGTAATTAGCCCCTGTTTTTTGTAGTTCGGTTACGGGCGGCTCAAACCCGTTGTCGTCGCAAAGCTGGTATTCTGGCCCTGTAAAATACGGCTGGTCGTAGTCTTCACTTACCCGAAACATCACACCACTGTTGCCACCTTTCGAGATTTTCCATTCAAACGACCATTCTACGTCTTGATACATCTCGGTTGTAATCAAGTCGGCTCGTATCTTCTTGTCGTTCACGGTATTGGTACAATGCAAAATGCCGCCTTTCTCAACTACCCAGTTTTTGGTATCTCGGTTTTTGTAGCCTCGCCAGCCGTTGAGGGTTTTGCCATCGAATAGGCTAATCCAGCTTGACTGAGCAAAAACGCCTTGAATGGTAAACAAAAAGCCAATGATGAGTAGTTTTTGTGTCATGTTTTAATGTGTTTTTGCCTAATTCGAATCCAATCTATTAACTTCGGGATTGAAATAGCAAAAAATATTAATTCAGATGAAATTACTATCACTTTTTTTGATGGCCGTATTGTTTACAAGTGTGGCCAATGCTCAACAAATAGAAGCCAAGCAGCTCAAAAAACACATTGAAGTATTGGCTTCAGACAAACTGGAAGGCCGAGGTACTGGCACCACTGGCGAGCACTTGGCGGCGGACTATCTTATTAAGCAGTTTAAACGTTTGGGTCTTGTTGCCAAAGGAACCGATGGGTATAAACAGTCTTTTTCGGCAAAAATTGATTCTGCCCACCAAACCCAAGCGGCTAATGTAGTAGCTTATTTGGATAATGGGGCTGCCAAAACGGTGGTGATTGGGGCACATTATGACCACCTCGGCACAGGCGAACAAAGTGGCTCGCTCGATCCAAATCCGAAAGGGAAAATTCATAACGGTGCCGACGACAATGCTTCGGGGGTGTCGGGCGTGCTGGAGTTGGCTCGGTATTTTGCCAAAAATGGCGTAAAAGAGCAACAAAACTTCCTTTTTATCTGCTTTTCGGGCGAAGAACTGGGCTTATTAGGCTCTAAATATTACGCCAACAACCCTACCATTGACCTCGCTACGGTTAATTATATGATTAACCTCGACATGATTGGCCGCTACGACGACACCAAGGGCATTACTATAGGCGGTTATGGCACTACGCCTACATGGGGGCAGGTAATTCCGAGTCTTGCGGCACAAGCCAACATGAAGTTTCGGGCTGATTCTACGGGGGCGGGGCCGTCGGATCATACGTCGTTTTACCTCAAAAACCTGCCTGTATTGTTTTTCTTCACGGGCGTGCATGGCGACTATCACAAACCAAGCGACGATGCCAACTTGATTAACACCGAAGGCGAAGCTAAGGTATTGAGCCTGATTACCAGCATTGTAAACACAACTGACAAGATAGAAAAACTCACTTTTCGCTCTACTGGTATGCCTTCGGCTGGCGGTGGACGCACTCGTTTTAAAGTAACACTTGGGCTATTGCCCGATTACTCGTTTAATGGGCCAGGTCTCAAAATCGATGGCGTAACCGACAACCGCCCAGCGCAGAAAGCCGGCATCAAGTCAGGTGATTTGCTTATCCGCATTGGGAGTGTTACGCTCAATACCATCCAAGACTACATGAAAGCACTCGGCACTTTTGACAAAGGCCAAACCGTAGAAGCCGAAATACAGCGTGGACAAGAACGGGTTATTTTGCCTGTAACGTTCTGAACTTATTAGAATCTAAGACAAAATTGAGGGATATTTCTCCTTTTTATTTAATGTAGTGAAACAGGAAAATTAAGTAGTGAATTGGCACAACAGGCTGAAAAAGAGGCAAAAACAGGTAGTAAAGTAAGTGATTTGTACTTTTGAAGTTTAAACAAATACTTATTTTTACCCAAAACTTTGACAATTGCGATGAAACGCCTCTGGTTTTGGTTCATGCTCTGTTGCCACTTGGCAGCCTCTGCACAAGATGCTACCAAGGTGTCTGCAGATGGGTTGACACGCCAATTCACGCAAAAACTACAACTTGCCGATAGCCTTTTCAAAAAACACTCACATGAGCAAGCACTTGGCATCGTGCGAGCTTTGTTGACTTCGCTTCAACGCAAAAACCGCCCCGACTTGTTGGCCGAAGCACAGGTAAGGCTTGGCCTGATGCTTCAAGAACAAGCACACTACGAAGCCTCCTTAGCTGAGTTCAGGCGAGGTTTATTGCTCTACCGCCAAACCAACGATTCGTTGGGTGTAGCATGGTGTTTGAGTTGCTTGGGCAATAGCTACCAGACCCTCAAATCGTATGAGCAAGCCTTAACTTGCCACTTGCAAGCCCTCAAAATTAGAGAAGCCTATCGCTCCCAAGAAGACCCCATTCGTTTTTCTAATACTTTTAAAAACCTTGGCCATGTTTATTTAGACTTAGGTGATGTAACAACAGCCGAGCGGTTCTTTCTACAATCGCTCCAACTCAAAGAGGCTATTCCTGACTCCGTTGGCATTGCTGGTATTTTTACGAGTTTAGGCGAGTTAAATTTTTACAAAAGACACTTCGATCAAGCGCTGGCTTATTATCTTAAAGGAGCTAAAATACTCGAAAAATCTGAGCCAACTATTTTATTGCCAACCACTTATGGATTTGTAGCTAAGGCTTACGCAGCCACGGGCAACTACGCAAAAGGCGATGAGTTTTACAAAAAAGCCATTGAAACACTCCAACAACTACAACTCAAAAATCGAGGAACAGCCTTATACTTGGCTTGGGGACAAATGTATGCACAATGGGGAAAGCCTCAACAAGCCATTATTACCCTAAAAAAAGCCCTTTTACTGGCACAAAATACTCATAATGCTGCCAGAGAAGCTGAAATATTTGATGCCTTAGCCAGTCAATTTAACCGAGTAGGCAATAATGCCGAAGCCTTTGATAACTTGCTACGCAGCAAGATGATTCGAGATAGCTTATACCAAACCGAATCATCTAAAAAATTGGCCGAAATGCGAGCAAGGTTTGAAACGGAACAAAAAGAGAAAGAAATTCAGCGCCTCAACCAAGCCAATCGCCAAAGCCTGCAGGTTCGTAACTGGCTCATTACTGGCTTAATTACCTTCTTGATTTTGAGCGGTATAACCATTTATCTCAACCGAAAACGCCGGCAAGCATACGCCGAACTCAAAGTTGAAAAAGACAAAACAGAAGATTTACTATCCGAAAAAGAGCGACTACATGACGAGCTTCAACAAACTCAAATTCAGTTGATTTCGCAAGACAAAATGGCTTCGTTGGGTCTGATGATGGCGGGTATTGCTCACGAAATGAACAACCCGCTCAATTATGTGGCTAACAATGTTCAAGCCCTGAAATTGGACATTCAAGACCTCGACACGGTGCTCCAGCAACTCGAGCAACCCCAAGCAAATACAGCCCCTATTGTAGTAAATGGCACAGATTTATCTTTTTTGCGAGAAGAAGTCAACGCCTTGATAAGCAGTATTGAACGAGGCACCGAGCGTACCATTAGTTTGGTAAATAGCCTTCGCAATTTTGTACGAAACGACTCAGATAAATTTACTCAAACCAATATTGAAGAAGGGATAGAGTCGGCACTAACGGTTTTGCATAATACTTACAAGAATTATGCAATAGTAGAGAAGCATTTTGGTGGTATTCAGCCTATTATGGCCATTTCGGGCAAACTTAATCAGGTGTTTCTGAATATCATTTACAACGCTGTGCAAGCCATCAAAACGGTTCATGCCGAGTCTGAAGTGCCTACCGGAATCATTGAGGTATGTACAGAACAAGTAGCCAATAAAGTACGAATTAGTATTATGGACAATGGCTGTGGAATAGATGAAAAGACACAAAAACGAATTTTTGAGCCGTTTTTTACTACTAAACCCATTGGAGAAGGCACTGGGCTGGGGTTGTCTATCAGTTATGGTATTATTGAGCAACACCACGGTACAATCAGCTTAACAAGTAAGGTAGGCAAAGGCACTACTTTTGTAATTGAACTCCCGATAGCTTAAACAACCGCCATTGATTCTTATGCAGTATTCTATTCTTTATATTGACGACGAACCCGACAACCTGCTTGCGTTTAAAGCAGTTTTTAGGCGTTACTATACCATTTATTCGGCTCAAAGTGCCGAGGAAGCCTTAAACATACTTCAACAGGCTCAGGTGGACTTGATTATTTCGGATCAACGAATGCCCCGCATGACGGGGGTGGCGTTTTTTGAACACATCCGTAATGATTTTCCAGATGTCATTCGCATGATTCTGACGGGTTATAGCGATGTACAAGCCATTGTAGATGCCATTAACAAGGGCAAAGTGTATCACTACATTACAAAACCTTGGAAGATGGAAGAGCTAAAGGTAATTATGGACAACGCCCTCGAAACCTACACACTCAAGGTTAAAAACAAAGCTTTATCTGCCCAAAACAACGAGCTGCTACTCAAAACAGCACAGCAAGAGCGGGCAGCCGTTCAGTCGCAGTTTGAGGCTTTAAAAAACCAAATTAACCCCCACTTTCTGTTCAATAGCATGAATGTGCTCTCGTCGCTGATTGCCCTGAGCCCTCCTAAAGCCATTGAATTTACCAATCAATTCTCAAAAGTTTATCGCACTTTACTTGAGCGTGGCAGCGAACTGATTATTCCACTACGGCAAGAGCTTGACTTTATAGGGTCTTTCTTGTTTTTGCAAAAAATGCGATTTGAAGATTTAGAAGTCAAATATGCCCTTCCCGAAAAGTTTCTGAATGCTTGTTTACCCCCTTTTGCACTCCAATTACTTATTGAAAACGCCATTAAACACAACATTATTTCAGAAGAAAAACCGCTCAAAATCAACGTTTTTATAGACGACGATTGCCTTGTTGTGAGCAACCCATTGCAGCTTAGGGGTTTCAGTGCCGACTCAACGGGCAT
>JBGAVQ010000232.1:0-9322 GCA_044228045.1 Spirosomataceae bacterium | reverse complement strand
ATTAGTTCAAGTCGCCATACACCATTCTCCAGCTTATCCAAAAAGTAAGCCCCAGTGCCTTCATAATCAGCTAATTGCGAAACGCCAACGCCTGCAATTTTGGATAGTTTTACTTTGTTGAGTGGCGTTGTTTTTGTTGAGTTGGAGTAATAAAATTTATCTTCGGTATTCATTTCACTGGACGAATGAGTCACTTTAAAAGCCCCGAAAACAGTATCGGCGGGGTATTTCCCATAGTCTTTCAGCCGTGGAACTTGATGAAAAACCTCCGAAGCTATCAACATACTAATGGCCTTGCTGGGCGTGTAGGCGAGGTTCAAATAGTGCGTTTGGTACTCGGTATTGGCATAAGCCAGAGCCAGGGGGTCGTAGGCAAACATGGTAGCCCATTGAAAACCCGCTGCTTTGAAGCTTTTTGCCATGAACGGATACAGATTTGAAGTAAAGGCATCTGCCGCATCAAATTCATAAACCATCAGGGCTTTGTTGGCAAAGTTGGGGTCTTTTCTGAAAGGAATTTCATAGGCATCTACGTTGGGCAAGAGGTTTCCTTTTACTTCTTGATTACCCACCAAACCCGTAGGATACCACTGAAAACTAAATCCATTTACATTAGAGGCCGCCACGGCATCGGCATAGAAGGGGCCTTGACTAATGTTATAAAAAATGGGTTTAGACCAGCCTGTACTTTTGATAGCAACGTGCAGCCGATTGATATAGTCTGTTACGCCTTGCTTAGGGCCAGAATGACTCGGTTCGTTGTTGATTTCGGTAGCAATGATGTCTTTGTCTTCTTCGTAGGTGAGGTTGGTGTAGGGATTTTTATGTTTGAAGAAGGCTTGTAAATATCGTTCTTGGGCTTTGATGGCCTGTTCGTCTGTGGTTAGTTTTCCTCTACCAAAAACCCTCGTAAATCCATTGGTTCGAGTATCACGCTCTGGGTAGCCATTTTCAAGAAAGGCAATGGGTGTGATAATGGTTTTGATATTGCGTTTTTTCATTTCGGCAATCAAAAAATCGTAGAGCCTAAGATGCTCGTTTTCAATGAGATTGCCCAGCGAGTCTGAGATTTCGGTGTCCCACACATGAACCCGGAAGGCATCTAAACCCAAGCGAGCCAAATGATACACATCTTGTTGAATGGCCGTTTCGTGGTTTACGCCTAACGCTTGGTGGGCTCGATACGAATAGGCAAACGGCACGGTATAATTGACCCCAAAAAAAGCCGCCTCGGTATTATCTTTGGCATAGCGCATAATGCCTTGTTTATCAATAAAAACAAGGTTTTGATTGGTATTCTGAGCCATGCCTTTATAGCCAAGCAATAGCAGAAACGATAAGATAAGATGTCTTTTCGCCATGATTTCAAGTAAATGATTAAGGAACTCTGACAATTTTTGTGGTAAAGCCTCAAAATTACCGTCTGTACCGCAGGTCTGACGGCAATTTTCGGGTCAGACGTTCCGTCAGACCTTATGTACCACAAAAATTGTCAAACAACGATGATTAAAAAACTCTGCCCAAAAACAGAGAATTTTATTTCAGCGATTCCATCACTCCAAGTAATGGAATCGCTAAATACGGTAATCTAATTTTGTCTATAAACTTAATTGGCAAAGGCACTCATGGCAACTGTCGGTTTGCCAGTGTTGTCAAAAGCGCCGAGTGTATAGCCTTGCCAGCGGTTATATGCTTGTGGTTCCCAATACAATACACCTAACCCCTTTTGGTTGGGTATGGCATTGGTTTTTGCAATTAAGTCTGCCAAGAATAATTTACATACATCGGCATTGTCCCAGGGCATACCTACTTCCACTACCATTACTTCTTTGTTGTAGCGGCTTATCATGTCGGTCATGTTTGCCAAGCATTGGGTATTAAACGTTTGCCAGTTGGTTGCGTTAGGATAAAGTGACATACCGATGATGTCAAACTTGGCATTATTGGTTTTTAGACCATCAAACATCCACTTGAATAAGCTATTGTCCCAGCCGTTTGAAATATGAACAATTACTTTGGCTGTTGGAA
Organism: Spirosomataceae bacterium; assembly: GCA_044228045.1. GTDB lineage: Bacteria > Bacteroidota > Bacteroidia > Cytophagales > Spirosomataceae > JAXLVB01. The sequence continues at coordinate 7,294 of JBGAVQ010000232.1, read as the reverse complement.
AAACCCCCTTTACGGCATCATAACCAGCATTTACCAGACTTGCAAAATTGGCCATATTGGTAGATGCCCGCCCTTCGGGCCAAAGCATACCATTGTTGGTTTCGTTGCCTACTTGTACCCATTCGGGTGTTATGCCGTTGGCTTTTAGTAGATTCAAAACGTCGGCTGTATGCTTTGCCAATGCGGTTTTCAGTCCTTCTACATCCAAACTTGCCCATGCGGCAGGTTTGGTTTGTTTGCCAGGGTCTGCCCACGAGTCGCTATAATGAAAATCTATCATGATTCTCATACCCAGTTTTTTGGCACGTTGGGCTTTTACCAAAACATCGTCGGAGTTATTGTATTTGGGCGATGGATTTACCCAAACCCTAAGCCGTATGGTATTCATTCCGAGGGCTTTCATCAATGCTATGCCTTCGGTTTCGGTATTGGCATTGTTATAAAATTTCAGGCCCTGAGCCTCCATTTCGGTAATCCAGCTTATGTCTGCACCTTTGACAAAATCAGTGCGAGTTTGAGGCGGTTCTTCTGTCTTAGGCGTGGTTTCAACGTCACTTTTGGCACAGGAAAACAGCAAGATAAGCAGAATGAAACTTATCTGTTTGGGAAATTTCATATATTCTATTGAATGATAAATAAATGATAAGCCATCCGCTTGGCTCGAAAATCCAGAGCATAAATGGCGTTTTATGCTCTGGGTTTTCGGACACAATGTTTATTTTTTGGTAATGCTATAAACCAGTTTGGCTGGGTCTCCTAAATTCAATTCAATATCGTAAGTGCCAGCAGTTACGGGTATGTTTGCGCCGTTCAGTTCCAGTATTTTGTCACCACCAGTATCGCCGTAGTTCACACTCCAGTCGTTGTTCATTCTAAACTTAATATCGCCCGCTATTAATTTCACATTTTTAGCAACCCAAAGCCCATCTTTTGAAAAATCTGGTGTCATTGATATATCTGGTCCATTCCAACCATTGGGTGCAGCAGAGCCCACTATGCCCGGAATAGCCGTTTTTTCAATCTTTATGGTGAGGTCTTTGTCATTGAACGTTATCAAATATACGCCTTTCTTCACTGCAATATTAGCCCCATTCAGTTCCAAACTTCCATTGGCACCATCGTCACCGTAGTTGATACTCCAATCGTTGTTTTTTCTGATTTTTATATCACCATCAATCAAATTGGCTAATGCTCTGAATTGGTCGGTAGCTGGGTCATAAAAAAAGTCAAGGTCAGGGCCATTCCAACCATTTGGCGTAGCCGAACCAACCAATCCCCATGAGAAATTTTCTAATTTTACGGTCAGCTTAGCGGCATCAAACGTGATTTTGTAACTTCCAGCCTTTACTACAATGTTTGCCCCGTTTACTTCGAGCGTGCCATTTGCACCATTGTCGCCATAGTTCAAGTCCCATTTGTTGTTTTCACGAATTTTCACATCGCCAGCAATCAGTTTAGCATAACATACAAATACGCCAGTTGCGCCGGTTTTATAAAAAGGAACATCGGGGCCGTCCCAGCCATTAGGCGCAGCCGAGCCTACCAGTCCCCACGTAGAACTCAAATCAAGTTTATCGAGATACAATACAGCCGTTAATTTTTTAACCTCTGTCCGTTTTACTAAGGCATCGCTGAATATGGTTTCAACGGCTACGTCTAAACTTGCCGTTTCATTTGGCTTAAAACCCATTGATTGCAACAAATTATTGAGTTGCTTGTGAGTCCACGATAGCGTGTTTGCTGTACCTGTTGTAAAAGACTGTGCAGATTTGAAGCTATTATTAGCTTTATCTACCAAAACCCTGTACTGTACGCCTGCACTAAAACCGTAGTCTGGTTTAGTCCAATTGAGGGTAACAGCACTTTCCTCCGCTTTTTCTTTGAGAAGCGTGAGAGACGATGACGAAAAACTTAAATCAGACTTGGCTGATTCGTTTAGCACAGCTTTTACTTCTTCCTTTTCACAAGAAAAAAGGCTTGCGGCAAACAATGTGGCAGCTAAAAAATTAAATATCCGTTTCATAAGTTAATGTTTTTCAATGATTGAAATTAATAACCTGGATTTTGTTTCAAGTTAGGATTTGACGAAAGGTCGGTAGTAGGTAGTGGAAACAAATTATACTTGTCTTCTACGGAACGGCCTGCCAAAATTCCACCTTTCCAAGCCCATAAATACGCTGCGGTTGTAAACTTACCATGACGAACTAAGTCGGTACGGCGCTGTGCTTCATAATACAGCTCTCTGGCTCTTTCGTCCAAAATAAAACTGAGTGTTAATTGAGCAGCCGTAATGTTGCCAGTAGTGTTGCCATAGGCACGTTGGCGAAGTGCATTAACAACCGTGAGCGCCGTGGCAGCGTCTCCGCCTGTTCCACCCCGCAACACTGCTTCGGCATAAATCAAATTGATTTCGGCTAATCTGAATAGTGGGAAATCAATATCTGTCCAGTTTCCTGCTGGGTCGGCACTTGGGGCTTTGGCTCCTGTGCGGGTTACATTTCTGAATTTAGTAGAAGAATACCCATTGGTGCCTGTGTATAACTCGGTCATTACCTTGCTTTGGCCAGTTGTATAAAACTGTGCTCGTTTGTCGGTATTGCCTGAGGGATCAGCAAACAAATCTACAAATGTATGCGTATGACGTAACCCACCCCAGTTGCCCGATGTGCCTGATATTGAGCCTGGTACAGCCGCAGGGCCGTGTGTGAGGTATGTTGTGCCACCCCAGTTTTGTGTGTTGGTAGCATCATAGGCTATCGAAAAAATAAACTCATCGGTATTGAGGTGATTATCAGCAAGCATCAATTCCCGATAGTTGGATATCAGTTTGTAATTGGCTCTTATCTTATTGGCATAGGTAATTGCCTCGGTGTATTTGGGCTGGCCCGTGTAAACCTCAGCATTGAGGTACATTCGTGCCAAAAGCGCCTGAGCCGCTGCTTGGTCGGCACGCCCATACTGGTTTTGTTTAGCTGCAACCAATTCTGTCTCAATGGCTTTCAACTCTGTTTCGATGTACGTGAACAAATCTTTGCGCTGAATCTGCTTTGGAAGAACCGAACCAATGGCATCTTTTTCGGTAACAAAGGGCGGGTTTCCGTATAAATCCATCAGTACCCAATATTGATAGGCCCTCAAAAAACGGGCTTCGGCAGTGTATTTTTTAATCTCTGTGGCATCTGCCCCGCTGATTCCTCTTTTAGATAGATTTTCGTCAGAAGATTGTCTGATAAATTCGTTGGCTAAGGTGATTTGAAAGAATGAACGATAATACAAGCCGTTGACGATTGGATTGACCGACGACCAGTTCATTTCTTTCATTCCCTTGATACCAGCATCGTTTTGCCAGGTCCAGGCTGCCTCTTCGGTAGTGAGTTCCTGCAAGTTCCAGTACAATCTCAAAAAGTCGGAGTTTCCCTCATCCGAAATAATTTGGCTTGGTATATCTGGGCTACCTGTGGTGTTGTTGCCTGTAAGTGCAAATGCCCCATAAACTTTGGCTAAGGCACTTTTATACCCTGCAGGTGTAGCATAAACTGTTTCGGCAGTAATGTCGTTCAATGGCAACAGTTCCAATTTATCCTGACATGACAAAGTGATTGTGCTTGCCAAAAGCACCAGTAGTGCTTTTTTGTATTTTAATATTTTCATTTTTTTAGATTTGTTGCTGTTGATTATAAATCTACACTTAGCCCAAGGGCAATGGTACGAGGTCTTGGATACAGGTTATTGTCAATACCGTTGTTGAGTTCGGGGTCGAGACCTTTGTATTTGGTGATTACCAATACATTTTGAGCCGTTAGATTGATACGAACATTTGAAATGAACTTATTAACTCTGCCCAAATTATACCCCAAATTGATGTTGTCAATGCGAGCAAAAGAAGCATTTTGAACATAATAATCGCTCAATAGCTGCTGGGCGCTTCCTCTAAAATTGGTTTCTAAAACGGTTGCCGAACCATTGTAAAGAACAGAATTACCCAAAAACTGATTGAGAACCCCACCCTGACTAAAATTATTATTATAGACATAATTGCCCACACTTGCCCTCATTACGATACCAGCAAAGAATTTTTTGAAGGTTACGTTACTGCTCAATCCAAAAAACATATCTGGAATCGAGCTTTTGCCTTTGTATTGGTCGTCTTGGTTGATGATTCCGTCTTTGTTTTGATCTACAAAAACGCCTTCAATGGGTTTACCAGCTTCGCTATACACTTGTTGATAAAGGTTGAAGGTGTTGCGGCTAAACCCAACGGCATTCAAGAAAGCAAACTGCCCACCGATACCACCTGCAATTGTACCCGATGGAAACCCACGATAGTTGGGGTCTTGTGGCACTACTGTTAGGTTCGTGATTCTGTTTTGGTTACGAGTAACATTGAAATTTACATCCCAAACCACTTTACTGTTTTTGATAGGTTGAGTATTCAGGCTCACTTCAACTCCTTTGTTTTCCATGCTGCCTACGTTGGCTACAATAAATGCCGAGAAATTTGCCCCCGCTGGCTGCGGAATATTATTGAGCAAATCTTTGGTTTCTTTTTTGTAGAAATCAACACTTCCCGAAATTCTGTTATCTAATATACCAAAGTCTAAGGCAATGTTGGTAGTGGCTGTTTCTTCCCATTTACGGTTGGCGTAGAATCCACCAGGGCGGAATCCCTGATAAAATTTATCACCAAACTGATAGCTGGCAGTAGAGGTACTTAATGAATAATACGATAAATAATCGTAGTTTCCGATACCGTCTTGCTGCCCCGTAACACCATAACCCAATCTGAGTTTTAGGTTAGATATTTTTTTGCTATCCACCAAAAACCCTTCGTCTTTGAGATTCCAAGCAAGAGCAACCGATGGGAAAATACCCCAACGATTGGCAGGGGCAAACCTCGAAGAACCATCTCTACGCACAGTGGCTGTTAGCAGATATTTATCGGCAAGCGTAAAATTAGCACGGCTGAAATATGAAATCAGCGTGTTTTCGGGTTTGTCTAATGGAAACGCAGGATCTGAATTTGGATATTTTTCGCCTCTTGCGTTGAAGTTTGCGTAGTTGTAGTTGGTGGTTAGGTAGTTATTGTAGGAGTACCCGCCAAGAATATCGAACTTGCTTTTGATAGATTTGAGCTCTTTGGCATAGCTCAAATAAAACTCCAACACTTTATTGTCTCTATCTTGTTTGTACCGATTATTGCTACCGCCGACACCTCCACTGGCCAACACGCCACTGGCAGAGGTTTCGGGTTCATAAGTAGTTCCTTTTCCTCTCGAAATATCAGCACCAATGTTCAGATTGGCTCTTAATTCAGGCAGAAAATGAAATTTATAATCTAACTGAATATTTCCAATCGTCCGCATCGGGCTACTTTTATCAACTCGTTGTTCGAGCAAGCCAAGCGGGTTTCTGCCCGCCAAATTGACCAAGCCCGTTGCAGTTGTGGCATCTAACCACTCCCAATAACCACCAAATTTTGTATTGCCCGAATACACTGGCACCGTCGGGTTGAACGTAACCGCCGCACCAATGGCTCCACCATTGCCAAATCGGGCATTCTGAAAACTTGATTTTAGGCTAATGTTTACAGAAAGGTGTTTATCTAATAATACTGGATTCAGTGTAAGTCCCACCGAAGTACGTTGCAAATTATCAGTTTTTAAAACGCCATTTTGATTTTGATAACCTAATGACAGCCTGTACGGAAGCCCCTTTATACCACCTGAAAAGTTAAGATAATTGTCAGTTGAAAACGCCGTTTGATAAATCACATCTTGCCAGTCGGTATTGGCAGTGCCAAGCATTGCTTTTTGAGCCTCTGTTCCGTTTTTATTGATTAGGGCTCTAAAATCATCCGCTGAAAGGACGTTTGTTTTCTTGGTAATGCTTGAAATTGAATTGGTCGTACTGAAATTTACTTTGAGACCACCTGCGGCTGATTTTTTTGAGGTAATCAAAATGACACCATTAGACGCACGAGTACCATAAATAGCCGCTGCAGAGGCATCTTTTAGTACGGTGAAGGTTTCGATGTCGTTGGGGTTAATGAAACTGAATGGATTTGAAGAACCCGACACACTTCCGTTGTCTAAGGGTACGCCATCTAATACAATAAGCGGCGAATTGCTGGCACTCAACGATGACCCACCTCGTATCAAAATCGTACTCCCAGCGCCAGGCCTTCCACTGTTTGAGATGATAGAAACCCCCGGTACTTTACCGGCTATGAGTTGTTCGGGAGAGGTCATTACGCCCATCTGGAAATCTTTTGACGACACCGTGGTTAAGGCTCCCGTCAAATCTTTCTTTTTGGCGCTACCATAGCCAATCACGATTACTTCGTTTAGGTTGTTGGCGGCAATGGTCATGGCTACATCAAGCCTATTAGAAGCCCCCACCGTTTTTTCGGTAGTAGTAAAACCAACAGAACTAAAAATCAATACATCACCAGTATTGGCGTTGATTTTATAATTACCGTTTATGTCCGTGGAGGTTCCAGCTTTGGTGGGTTTGTTTTGGACAGTTGCTCCAGGAAGCGGGGATCCGGCGTCTGATACCAGCCCTGTGATAGTCTTTTGTTGCCCAAACGCACTATGCGCTACCATTAAAACAAGGCTCCAAAGACGTAAGCGTTTGAATAATTTTACCATTAATGTATGTTGTATTATTTGTAGAAAAACATTTACTATTTTATTTAACAACACAAATATATCCTCTAATTCTCCTTTTGATTTATCTCAGCCGTCAGACTTTTGTTTCTATTAGTCAAATTTCTGTAAAACAGCGACATAAACGCTTTTTAGAACTATTTTTTGAATAGATATGGTTAATTTTAGGCTTCTTCTTTGATTTATACGGGGCGAAGGTCGCCTTAGTTCCACTATGGTAGTTCCACTATGGGTGAGACACAGACAACGGCGACCGCCATTGTCCGTGTCTGCACGGACAATTCCCATATAAGTTGTAGTTGAACCTTTTAGGTATCTTCTTTCCATTCACTTGAGTCTTATGCCAAAACGATTTATCATTATATTGTTACTTTTTTCTGTTAATTACCTAAGCGCACAGGGGCCAAAATTGAGCTTTAAGCACTTTAATTTAGCGCAAGGGCTATCAAGTAGTACTGTCGAAGTGATTTTTCAGGATAGCAGAGGATTTGTTTGGATTGGCACCAGAGACGGGCTCAATCGCTACGACGGTAACGAGGTATTGGTTTTTAAAAATGACACCAAAGACCCACATAGCATTAGTGACAATTATATTACGACCATTATTGAAGACCACAGCCACAATC
>JBGAVQ010000231.1:0-9341 GCA_044228045.1 Spirosomataceae bacterium | reverse complement strand
CAGGCATTGCGCTAACCAATATGCTCCGGCAGTTGGGCGGTGCCTTTGGCATTGCCTTGGCAAACAATTATGTAGTACAACGGTACGCCCAGCACCGCTCAGATTTGGTCTCGAATATGACCGATGTAAACCCGCTTTTTGTAGAAAGAATAACCAACATTAAGGCAAACATGATGCGGGTATCAGGAGATGCCTTATTAGCTACTCAACAAGCCTACCGGCAATTAGAACTGGCCTTAGACAAACAATCATATTATTTGGCATACTTAGATACGTTTCGGCTGGTATCGTTATTTTTCTTAGGGATTCTACCCTTAGTGTGGTTGTTAAAAACAAAAAAGAAATCTGCCGAAGAAATCGCCCAAATGACAAAAGCCACGGCAGAGGCACATTAGATACTTGAGCATTCGTTGCTGGATGCCCCCTTAGCTGTTTAAAAATTAGCACAGACTCCATGAAAAAATACCTCTTTATAGCCATCATCTTCGTGTCTTTCAGCACCTTAGCTCAAGACAAAAACCAAGTATTGGTCACACTCGTACGCCAAGCATTAGAGCATTCGCCTCGCATAAAAGAACAAATTACACTGGGAGGAGCCGACGATGCCCGCCGGCTTATTACCGAAACCAACCTCAAGCCACAGGTAAATGCCGAGGCGTCGTATGGCCGCCTCGACCCTGTAGGCAAGGCCATTATTCCCATACCCGGCTTTGAGCGTGAGTTGGTTTTTGTGCCAAACAACAATTACAATACCAACGCCTCAGTTAGTTATATTATTTATGATTGGGGCAAAACCAAAGCCAATGTTGAGAAAATTTTACTTGAAATAGAGCAAAATAAATCCAGAACTGAGGGGTCTAAAAATGCCTTAGCGTATCAAGTAGCACAGCTTTACTATGGTATTGTGTACCTTCAAAAAGCCATAAAGGTGCAACAAAACCAAGTAAAACTGATTGAAGAAAACGGCAAAATCATTAGTAATCGCATCAAAAACGGTGATGATATTGACTATAACTTGATTCAGACCCAAGTGCGAGGCAAAAATGCCGAAACTCGCCTTATTGACCTGCAAGGACAGTTAGAAAAACAGTACATTTACCTAAGCACCTTGGTAGGTTCTAACGCCCGCCAACTTATCACTGAAAATGCCGAATTGAAAGTTGATTTTGGCAGTACAAACTCTGAAGAAATTTATAGTATGGCTGTTACAAATAGTTGGGATTTGAGAACCCTTCAAAACAAAGAAGCTGTTCTGCAAAAAGACATTGCCATAAGCCACATTAGTGGTTTGCCTACTTTGGGAACTTCGGCAACGGTGGGTTTCAAAAATGGTTTTCAGCCCGATATTGATAAGTTTAGGCTTAATTGGGTGGCAGGGCTTAAATTCAGTATGCCCATCTACACAGGCAAGCGAGGTTTGTATCAAAAACAACTGGCGCAAGCACAGATAGATGCCAACAAACAAGCCATAGAAGCCACTAAACAGCTATTAGGCCGAGACATTGAAGCCGCCCAAAGCGACCTAAAAACTGCCCAGCTCAAATATCAATTGGCAGAGCGCAATGTTTTTCAGGCCGAATATGGGCTCAAATTAGCCAGGGTTCGCCTCGAAAACGGCGTAAGTTTACCGCTCGAAATCCAACAAGCCGAAACAGGCATAGAACAAGCTCGCTTCGACCAGCTGCAGTATGAATACCAACAATTATTAGCCAAACTCGAAGTAAATCGTCTGATGTCCACCAAATTTTGGTAAGCCCGCTACTTCATCATGGCCAGTACGTGGTTCACCATATTGGTAGAGCCAATGTACAAAGCCGAGCGTTGGTGAAAGCTCATCGGGTGGATTTCGAGAATTCGCTGCTTGCCGTCAGAGGCTGTTCCGCCAGCTTGCTCCACCAAAAATGCCAGTGGGTAGCACTCATACAACAACCGCAGTTTGCCAGTAGGTGCTTTGGCAGTAGCTGGGTACAAATAAATGCCTCCTTTGAGCAAATTCCGGTGAAAATCAGCTACTAATGAGCCAATATAGCGTGCTGTGTAGCCTTCTCTACGGCAACCTTCAAGATAATCTTGAACTGGTTGAGCAAACTTATAAAAATTCCCTTCGTTACACGAATAGATTTTGCCGTCTACGGGTGTGCGCATACCAGGGTGCGAGAGGATAAATTCGCCCAGTGAATTTTCGTAAGTAAAGCCGTTTACGCCATGCCCAGTGGTATAAACCATCATGGTTGAAGACCCATAAATCAAATACCCTGCTGCTACTTGACGAGTGCCTATTTGTAGTACATCCTCTACAGTAGGTGGCGTGCCTGTAGGCGAAATACGACGGTAAATAGAGAAAATTGTGCCAACCGACACGTTACAGTCAATATTAGACGAGCCATCGAGTGGATCCATCGCCACAATATACTTGCCGTTTTGGTTGCCCGTTTCTATGGGGTAGTCGTCTTCTTCTGATACAATAGCGCAGGCTTCGCCACCGTTTATTAAAGCCCTAATGAAGCGAATATTAGCGACTACATCTAATTTTTGCTGGCTTTCGCCCTGTACATTTTCTGAACCAGCTCCGCCAGCAATATCAATTAGCCCTGCTCGGTTGATTTCACGATTCACAATTTTACCAGCTAAGGCAATATCTCTCAGAAGCTGCGACAATTCACCACTCGAAAAAGCGAATTCGCTTTGACGTTGGGTAATAAAACGATCTAAGGTTGTGCCAATGGGCGAGGTAAGAATTGAGTCCATATTTAGTTAATAGTTTTCAGTTCACGGTTCACCAGTTTACCGTTCACGGTTTAATAGTTTACAGTTTCTATCGGGATACATAACCCAGGCGGCTAACCGCTTCATCAGTTTTCCATTTTTAGTACAATGTGGCAGTAAGTTTCCGAAAAATAGTGCTTATTTTTGGATGAATCTATGCCTATTTCTTGATTAAATTAAGGAGATGCTTACGGCTAAGTAAAAGCTCATGCAAAAACAACAGAAAAGCCCACCTAAGCAAGTGAGCTTTTGCCAATGAGCCTATGACGAATGAGCAATATTAAGTAATGTGATATGGTTTGTTGATGAAGTGGGTGCAAAAGTAACTAAGCGAAATTACATAACAAGCGAATTTTCGCATAATTTATTTTTCATATCTTATTCTTTGTACAAAACCGAGTATCTTCGGGGTAAATATTTAGCCGTGGTGAAAACACAAACCCATATACACTCGAAGATACATCAGGATTAGTACACGAAGTTCGCTCAATTCTCACTACGCACTATCCACTATCCTCAAAACCATGTCGCTTAATTCAGAGAAAGTCCGCCTATTTTTTGGTCTAAAAATCAAGCAATTACGCATTGAAAAAGGTTATTCACTCAGTGATCTGGCGCAGAAAGTTGGTTTCTCAATTTCGTACCTCAACGAAATCGAAAAAGGGAAAAAATACCCCAAAGCCGACAAAATCATTGCCTTAGCTCATGGTTTAGAAACCGACTATGATGCCTTAGTTTCGTTAAAACTGAGCAAAAAATTAGAGCCTATTGCCCAGTTACTCAACTCAAATGTGCTGTCTGAACTACCCTTAGAGATGTTTGGGGTAGCTCCTGCCGATTTTTTGGAGTTGATGTCTGAGGCTCCTTCTAAGTTGAGTGCGTTTATCAGCACCATCATCGAAATATGCCGTAATTATGACATGCGTTTTGAGCAGTTTTACTTTTCGGTACTGCGCTCCTATCAAGAAATGCACGACAATTATTTTGAAGAAATTGAAGAGGCCGCCCAGCGATTTATGACCGAACACCAAGTGGCTGATTTACCTACACTTGATGCCTCATTTTTGGAAAAATGCTTAGTAGAAGAATATGGCTATCACCTCGAAGAGTTTGACGAAAATACCCATCCTGATTTAATGAGTTTGCGTTCTGTGTTTGTACCAAAACAAAATAAATTTCTGATTAACAAACACTTAACCTCCGAACAACGGGCTTTTACACTTGGACGAGAAGTTGCGTATCACTTCATGAAAATCAAAGTACGACCGTTGGTGTCGTCAGTAGTAGAGGTACGTTCTTTTGAAGAGATTTTTAACAATTTTAAGGCATCGTATTTTGCCCGTGCCATGCTCATTAACCGTAAGGTATTGATTCCAAAATTGGCTGATTTTTTCAGTCGTCCGCAGTTTGATGAGCAGGTGTTTCTGAATATCATGAACACTTTCAACACCACACCCGAAATGTTCTTACACCGCACAACTAATGTAATGACAAGTCATTTTGGTATCAATCAACTGTTTTTCTTGCGCTTTAACCATACCATAGGCAGTGAGTTGTTTTATTTAGACAAAGAGCTTCACCTTGCCCAATTGCATAGCCCTCATGGCACGGCCCTCAATGAGCATTATTGCCGTCGCTGGATCTCGCTCACTATTTTACAAGAATTGGCCCAACAACGCCAAGAAAATACTTGGGACAATAAACCACTTTGCAGGGCACAAGTGTCGGAATACATGGAGTCGGGCAATACGTATTTTCTTATTTCACTTGCTAAGCCTTCGCCCCCAAAGCCAAACCGAAACAGTAGTGTAACTTTGGGCTTTGCACTTGACGGCAAAGCAAAAAAACTACTCCAGTTTTGGGATGACCCCAATTTGCCGCATAGAATGGTAAACGAAACCTGCGAGCGATGTCCCGCCACCGACTGCCAAGATCGAGCCAAAGAACCGCTTGCTTGGAAAAAAAAGCAAGAGTTGGAAAGGTTAAAAAAAGCACTAATCGAACCCTAATCTATTGTTTTTTAGATATAGTACTTACGCAAAAACTAACTTAATTGATTGATTCTGAGGAATAACGTCGGCGAGCAGTTCCACTGCGGGCTTAGCCTCGCCAACGTTGATAATCAGTATATTAACAACATTTTTGCGTAAGTCCTAAGATAATTAACAAATCCAACTATTCCCTCCGCAACAACGTAGTTGAAGCCTGCGCCAAAGGAAAAATGGTGATGTCGGCCAACACCACGTGTGGTGGCTGATTGATGGTGTAGGTAATTATGTTGGCAATGTCTTCGGCACTAAGTGGCGTGAAGCCTTTATACACATTCTCTGAACGAGCATGGTCGCCCTTGAAACGTACCAATGAAAACTCGGTTTCTACAGCTCCGGGGGCAATGTTTGTTACTTTTATTCCATAGGGGTTAAGGTCTAAGCGCATTCCTTCGCTAAGGGCTTCTACCGCTGCTTTGGAAGCACAATACACATTACCGTTAGGATAGGTTTGCTTACCAGCAATTGAGCTTAGGTTAAGTATATGCCCTTTATGGCGCAGCTTCATTAAGGGAATTACGGCTTTTGAGACATACAATAAACCCTTCACGTTAATATCTATCATGGCATCCCAGTCGTCCACGCTACCGTCTTGAATGGGAGATAGTCCGTGGGCATTTCCGGCATTATTAAGCAGAATATCAATATGTTGCCATTCGGTAGGCAGCGACTCAATGGCTTGAAAAACAGCATCCCGATCTCGCACGTCAAACTGCAAAGTCAGCACTTTTACTTTTTGACTTAACTGAACTTGCAAGTCGTTGAGGCGGTCTTGTCGGCGGCCACAGATAATGAGGTCAATGCCTTCGTTGGCAAAAGATTCGGCGGTGGCTTTGCCAATTCCAGACGTAGCACCTGTTATGAGAGCAATGCGAGACATAATACAATGATAGAATGAGTTAATGAAAGAATGAGTGAGTGCATTTAAGGTAATCCAATGAATAAACCATTTGTTTTTAAAGTGCTTATTTCAACGATAGCGTTCTTATCAAGCGGGCCATACAGGTGTGGAAATAGCTCTTGATTAGTACTGGGTTCATAGACTAACTTTTCGCCTAACGCTTCTTCGCTAATATGTAACAACAATAAGTCAGGCACTTCGCTGTAATATCGTTCTAAAACTCCTGCAATTTGAGAGGCTGTTGAACAATGAATGAACCCTTCGGTTTGTAGTGAAGCGGCTTCAAACGTAGGCAAGGTAGCCCATTGTTGCCAGTCTGCGGGAGTAACGATATGATATATTTTCATCTAAAATTAGGTGCTTTATTTTAGTTCAAATTCTGCTTCTGCTTTTGTTTCAGGTTCTATCATCGGTGGATAAATCCGCTTAGCTCGTTTAAAGATTTCGGCCTTATCAAAAGTCATTTTCTTAGTTTTTTGCTGCAAATACAATTCCATTTGGTCGTTGTAATGCGGACTATCAGGTCTCGACGACGCTCCGTAGGCTTTAATTGTCTCAATAACAGGGGCTTTGCCGTCGGGCGAAAATTGTACAAACATGATAAAATCTTCACCCCGCACGCCGGTCTGCGTACCATTTTTTTCGGGTTTGCCCGTCATAGCACCCATTACATCTGGAAAACCAAAAAATGGGTAGTCCTTGTTCCCTCGCCGATGCCGCAACAAGCGTCCATAGCGCACGTGTGTGTCTCCAAAATACGTCACCAATTGCTCACGAGCATAGCGAAGACTCTTGACACAATCATCTTCTGACAAATTGAGGTCATAGCAAAATGCTTCTGTAACATTTCCGTATTTGTATTGCTTCAAAATCGGAGACATGGCCAAGTAAAACACCGTAGCACCCGTGCTGGTCGAGTCGGCCCGATAATCCCACTGTTTCAGTTCGTTCACCACGTCAGCCACGTCTGGATATTTTTCTATGTCAAGATTCGCCATTGCCTCCACATTTTTCATAAACGGGCTATGCTTCGGAAATTGCAAGTCATATTTAATTCGTTTCAGGCGTTGTAACGAAATTTTTTCTCCTGCTTGATACAGTTCCATAAACCTCAAACTCCGGTTGTTGTCTTTGGTTTCAAATCCACCAATTGCTACTGGGTAGTCTTTGGGCTTTGGGTTGTCTGCTTTGGCGGTGCTATTAAAGGGGGTGTGGTTTACATTATAGACAAACCCACTGGTTGGATTAAGCACTTGGGGGTGTTTTTGCAGCGAAATGTACCCATCCCAAAGGGTTTGTGAAGTATTGCCTTGCACTACACCACGCCAGTCGTAGAGTGGATTCCGGTTGGGTATGTTGGAGTTACTCAGGAAAAAGATATTATCGTCACGATCGGCATACGTAATATTTTGATGTGGTATTCCTCTCATTTTGAGGGCATTCAAAAACTCACCAAAATCCGTTGCTTTGTTCATTCTGTACCATTGCTCTGCCGAGGCGATGTCAAGTGTGGCAGGGGTTCTTACGGCATAACTACCTGCCTTAGAGCGAAATACGGGGCCATATTTACTCCAAAAGAATCGTTTCCAGAGCCTAATTGGCACACCTTTCACTTTAAACTTCGCCCGTCCAAATTCTAAATATTCCCAATGGTCATCAAAGCGATATTGCATGGGATTACGTGGGTTGATTTCGAGGCGAAAAATATCTACGCCGTCGTTGTGATTGGTTGTATGTGCCCAGCCTAAGTAGCGGTTAGCTCCATGTGAAATAACTGGTGCACCCGGAAACAGCCCACCGTGCATGTCTAAGCCTTGCTCACTTACCAAATGCACTTCATAAAAAGAAGCCGGTCCTTCGAGTGGTTGGTGTGCGTTTACAACCAGCAGGGTGGTACTATCCACATTGAGTTTTCGGCTAAAAGCAAAGGCATTAGAAGCCCCCGTTGACAGAAAATCATACGGCTTAAAATCACCGTCCATAATGCGTTTGATGGCATTGTCCACCCCCATCATCATGGCGTTCGTAAAACAGTATCCTACTAAAGTATGTTTGGGGTTTATTGGAAAAAGTTTTTTATCTAATACTTCCTTTGGATGTGTATTGGCATAGGCATTTACACCCAAACAGTAGCCCTCGAGGTAAGACCTAAAATCAGCTGGAACTTCTTTGTCATAAGCAGACTCCACAATTTCAGGCACTCGAAAGGCTTGGAGCAAGAAGTCGGTTGTAGCACCACTTTTGCCTTTAATGAGCCCTGCCTTACCCGATGCCATGGCATAGACTTCTTGAATAGTCTTAAAATCGTCTTCACAGTGTGCCCATGCCAAGCCGTAGGCTACTTCGGGGTCTGTTTTGCCAAACACGTGCGGTACGCCCCATTGGTCACGAACAATATTGATATTAAGCGGATTGATGGGTGTCCGAAAAATATAAGCCTGTTCTTGTGCCAAAGCCGCCGAACCAAGAAATATCAAAAAGAAGAATTGTTTCATGTAGATTTTCACGCTGATACTCATTACTTTGCGAATGTAAGTAAGTCGAATTGTAAATTCGATACGTTTCGTTAAAACTTATGCTAAATAGTGTTCTATCTCAACGGGATGAACGCCAAAGACAAGCGGTAAAATTACACCAATAGCTGATAACTTGAAAACAGTATGTACGATGTAGTCATTATAGGTGGTGGTTTGGCTGGTTTGGTGAGTAGTATTCAACTGGCTACGAGTGGGCTGAATGTGCTGGTTATTGAGAAAAAAAATTACCCGTTTCATCGGGTTTGTGGCGAATACATTTCTAACGAAACTCGGCCTTTTTTAGAAAACATTGGCCTGAATATCAACAAATTAGACATTTCAGAAATTAACCATTTTCAATTTACTTCTCCATCGGGGCGGGTGTTATCGTCGGCCTTAGAACTCGGCGGCTTTGGCATTAGTCGTTACAAATTTGATTTTGCACTTTATCAATTGGCAGTGCAAAAAGGTGTTACTTTTTGGCTTGGAAAAAATGTTGAGGCCGTTCAATTGAAGCAAGAAAATACACCATTTTGGCAGGTAAATACCACCGACGGGCAAAGTTCAACTGGTAGATTAGTGCTGGGAGCTTATGGCAAACGCACTAAATTAGATGCCTCGCTTCATCGTGATTTCTTTACAAAACGCTCGCCATACTTGGGTGTAAAGTACCACATCCGTACCGATTTCCCAAAAGATTTGATTGCCCTGCACAACTTTCAAGACGGCTACTGTGGCATTTCGGCTATTGAAGACAATACCTTCTGTTTGTGTTATTTAACAACCCGTGAAAACCTCCGCCGTTATGGTAACATTGCCACCATGGAGCAAGAAGTGCTTTGTAAAAACCCTCATTTGAAGAAAATCTTTAACGAATCAACGTTTCTGTACGAACGTCCCGAAGTAATCAACGAGATTTCGTTTGCACCCAAAAAAGCCATCGAAAATGGCATTTTGATGGTTGGCGATGCCGCCGGACTCATTACGCCACTTTGTGGCAACGGCATGGCAATGGCGATTCATGGCGGAAAAATAGCAGCAGCATGGGCAACTCGCTTCTTGAAAAATGAAATCAGCCGAGAGGCACTCGAGAAGGGTTATCAAACCGAC
>JBGAVQ010000230.1:0-9341 GCA_044228045.1 Spirosomataceae bacterium | reverse complement strand
TCAGGGGTTAATCCAAATGAAGACTTTGAAGTGAATGTTTTTCCAAATCCTGCCAATACAGGAATTACTATTCAATCTAAGCAAACTATTGAACCAACGAACGTTTCGCTATTAGATAGCCAAGGACGACTTATTTTTTCTGCAGGAAAAACCAATACTATATCCTTATTGAATTACCCCGAAGGAGTTTATTTGTTACAAATACAATTTCCGAATGGAGTTATTACAAAAAAAATAACTATTTTCAGATAGTAGAAATCCGACTGTCCTGCTCCCCTAAGCGGCACCAAGTTAAAATAGAGTTTCCTTGAAAAATAAGGTCTGAGGGATATTTCATATATACTCAGACCTTATTTTATATACAAGAGATTGGGGCTATCTACAAAAAGTACAAAATTTACCCATTTACTGGACTTGAATCGTGCTTGATTAGTGCAAAGTTTCCATCTTCAATCAAGAATAGGCATAGTATTCCAACCCCGATTGGCGCAATGTTTTTTTAATACATCATTATGGCTGCCAATCAGTCCCACTGCGGCCTCGATTGGCAAAATGCGATAGTATTTTTCAAAGCCTGTCATTACCACAAAACTACGTCTTTTGCCATTGTGGAGCAGTTCTTGGGTGGGAAATGTTTATGCTACCAGTTTCTGTCGCCAGTGTTCAAGCGTCCTCGCTTGAACCAGTGGGATAGAAGTTTATCAAAACAAAAACCCTGACAATCATTTGATTGTCAGGGTTTTAACTGAGCCCCCGGTCGGGATCGAACCAACGACCTACTGATTACAAGTCAGTTGCTCTACCAGCTGAGCTACGGAGGCGAACCGTTTTCTGAAATTGTGGTGCAAAATTAGGCGTTTAGACGATACACTCCAAATTCTGCACCACAAAAATTTATTATTTTTTTATCACTTTATTGCAAAAGGGTGATAATAAGATTCTTATGAGCAAATCTTTTTTAGCCTTCTGCTTTACGGATGATACGAACTTGCTGCTTCATGTGCTCGAGGTCACGCTCGGCACGCTCAATCTTTTTCTCAAAATCAGCACGAAGTTTTTCGGTGGTTTTGGAGCGAGCAAAAAATTCGATGTTGTTTTTCCAAAGCGCAATGTCATTCTCAACGGTTTGGATGCGGCGACGTATGTCACCTTCTTTGCGTTGGAGGTCTTTGAGTGAGGTGCTGTCGTCTTTCACCATCGAAACCTCATTTTCGAGTACCAATTGCTCTTTCTCTTTGGCCGACAGCTTGCCCATTGCCCCTACAAATTGATTGATAGCCGTAATGTAGCGTTTTTGGATGCTCTGCATGTCTTTGCGAGGTACAAACCCTACGGTGGCCCACTGTGCCTTGTATTGGCTCAGTTTGCTTACGTCGGCTTCGCCTGTCTGTGCGTCGTTTTCGATAGATACACAAAGGGCTATTTTCTTGGCAAGGTTTTCTTCGTACTGACGCTCTACTTCTTGGTTTTTGTTGCGCTTACGGTCAAAGTAAGCATCACAGGCCTTTTTGAAGCGGTCAAAAATAGTGTCTTTGAATTTCTCGGGAACGTGGCCAATGTTTTTCCATTCTTTCTGGGCCTGAATCACACGGTTGGTAGCCTCTTGCGAATCTTCACCATTTTCGACAAGGCTTTCTATTTGCTCACAAAGGCTTGTTTTGGTTTTGAGGTTTTCTTCACGTTTGGCTTCTAACTGACGGAAAAACTCACCTTTGTTACGGAAAAACGTTTTTATGTTATCCCAGAAAGCCTTGCTCAGGTCACGACCTTCTTCACGTGGCATGGTTCCTTTTACGGCATTCCATTGGTCTTGAATGGCCAACAAGGCTTTGGTGCGCTCGTTCCACTCATTGATGCTGTCGGACTGAAAGGTCATAAACGGTAACACCAATTCGGCAATGCTTGCTTTGAGCTTGTAATTTTCGGCAGAGGCTTGTTTATTTTGCTCTAATTGCTCTCTGCGCTTGCTATAAATGGTATCAAGTGCCACTTTGAAACGTTGCCAGAGGGCCTCTTGGGTTTCACGAGTGGCAGGGCCAACCTGCTTGTATTCTTCAAAAAGCGAGGTGGCTTCGTCGAGTATTTTGCCTGTGAGTGGTTCTGTTTCAAGAGAAGCAACTATTTTTTCAGCCTTTTCGCAGAGTTCAATTTTGTGCGAAAGGTTTTTCTTACGATCTAAGTCGAGGAGTTCAAAATAGATGTTCCGATTGCTATAAAAACGGTCGTTGAGGGCATGAAAAGCTTGCCACAACGCACCGTTGTGTGGTGAAGCCATGTTGCCGGCTGCTTTCCACTCGTCTTGTATGCGCTTGAACTCAGCAAAGTTGTCTTTGTCGCTAATAGACCCACCTTCTTCGGCCTCCACCACAGCCCGTAGGCGATTGATGAGTTCGGTCTTTACGCTAAAATTTTTGTCTTTGGCCTTGTCGAGGTTCTGAAAATAGTTGTTTTTTTCGCTACGCAGTTGCTTGTACAATTGCTCAAATTGCTGCGTAAGGTCATCATTTTTAAATTCAAAGCCTTCTTCTGAGCCGTTTTCGGCAACAAATTGCGCTTTGGCCAAGGCTCGTTCTGCATTCTTATTTTGGTCAAATACTGGTTTGACATCTTTCAGAATAGCATCTATTTTTCGGAAATCGCTCGGTAACACATTTTCAGACTTGGCGACTTCTACTTGCTTTTCGAGCAAAGCGACAAAATCTTGCTTGGTAAACGCTGAATAGTCAGTCGCTTCGTGTTCGATGATTTCTTCGGGTACATCAATAATGAGTGCTTCAACCAGTTCTTGTGGTGTAGGTATTTCGCTTGTTACTTCAACCACTTCTTGTGGCTCAACTACTTCTGGTAATTGGGTTTCCGTCACTTCAATAGCTGCTGGTTGGGCTGAGGCTTCGTTTTCGGGTAAATCGTTCTCAGTCACTTCAACTGGTTGTTGTTGCTCCAATACTACGTTGTCTGACAGTTCGTTTTCAGTCGTCATTTTTATGCGTTTTACAAAGACGAAACCTGGTTAAAAGGCTTCGATGAACAAACAATTCCTTTTAGATTTGCAAAAATAATAAAAACAAGGCTATTTCAAGAGAAATGCCGTTATTCGTTCGTTGTTATTTGTTAATTGGGTATAATAACATCAAGTATCTTGGTGCCAAATACCTCAATTAAGACAATAAGGCGATTGACTCAATCTCTTGATTAGTAGTAGTTTGTGTAAAATTAAGTAACCTTTTTGTTCTATTAAAATAAAATGACACATATTGCGGCACTTCGAGAGAATTATACAAAAGGAACACTCACTACTAACGATGTATTCCTTGAACCTATTGCACAGTTTCAAAGATGGTTTAATGAGGCGATTAAAGCGCAGCTGCCTGAACCTAATGCCATGCACTTGGCAACAGTGAGTGTTGACAACAAGCCTGTTGGTCGTGTTGTGTTGCTTAAAGGGGTTGATAGCCAGGGGTTTACCTTCTTTACTAATTATCAAAGCCGCAAGGGACATGATTTGGCGGCTCATCCGTATGCAGCAATTACTTTTTTTTGGGTAGAATTAGAACGACAAGTTCGAATAGAAGGGGCCATTGAGAAGGTTTCGGGAGAAGAATCGGATGCATACTTTGCAGTACGCCCTCGTAGTAGCCAAATAGGGGCTTGGGTATCGGCGCAAAGTACAGTAATACAAAGTCGGGAATTGTTGGAAGAGCGTACTCAGTATTACGAGGTCGAATTTGAAGGAAAGCCCGTGCCTCGCCCTCCTCATTGGGGTGGGTATCGCTTAGTGCCGAGGTATGTAGAATTTTGGCAAGGCCGTCCCTCTCGCTTGCATGACCGCCTTGCTTACACGAAGCTTGATGCAGATAATTGGAAAATAGAACGCCTTTCACCTTAAAATTTGCCGAGGTAAGAAGTCGGCGGTATGAAATAACCTCCATCTTATCGCATGGGCGACCCCGTTCATACTCAATGGTTCATTGGTATTACATCTACCGCCACCGAAAGGGTATGCTTGCCTGAGCTAAAAATGATGCCTTTGAGTGGGGCTACGTCGTTGTAGTCCCTTCCGTAAGCAGTAATTATATGCCTTTCGCTTGGAACTATGTTGTTGGTAGGGTCAAATTCGCACCAACCGAAGGGTGGTATAAAGACCGAAATCCAAGCATGAGAGGCATCAGAACCTTGTAGTTTTTTCTTGCCGGGCGGAGGCAAGGTTTCAAGGTAGCCACTCACGTAGCGAGCGGCAAAACCCATGCTTCGTAGGCAAGCAATAGCCAGATGAGAGAAATCTTGACACACGCCTTTGCGTTCTTTCAAAACCGTTTTCAGCGGTGTGTGAATGGTTGTGAAATTAGATACAAACTCAAATTCTCTGTAAATTTTATGACATAATTTTTGCACACATTCATACAAAGAACGAGTGTCGGAGAAACAATCTTGGGCAAAGGTTTTGATGTCGTCATCCCATTCGATGAATGGACTTGGAAGCAGGTATTGCAATAGTTCTATTTTGAGGGGGCGATTGTCAGTGATGTGCTCACGAGTATTTTGACACGACATTGAAAGATGTTTATTGGGTACAATGCACGGAAAACGCTCTACTTCACTTTTGGCTACTACTTCCAGTTTTTGATGGGATACATCTATTGAAAAATAATGAATGGTATTGCCAAAAAAATCAATTCGAGGTACAATTTCGGCTGGTAAAGGATTAATATGAAGCGAAAATTCGTGACAGATTTGGCTTGACAATGTTTGAGGTTGCAAACACACCAAGCTATGATAGGTGTTTACGGCTCCTAAATAATGGTAGGTGGTTCGGTGAATAAGCTTATATTTCATGGATAATGGTATCGTCTGCACTGTCCATCAAGGTATGTTGAATTTCTGTGTGCGTAAAATACGAATTGGTCAGGCTTGGCGTAACAGATGAAACCAATGCTGCAACGTCGGACAGCAGGCGGTCTAAGTTTTTGCGAAACTGAGTGCCTGATTTACAGGTGCTTAGTTTTGAAAGGTCTGCTAATTTAATTTTGGTAGCTGCTGCTAATACTGCTCGTTCATGTTGACTCAATCGTTCAGACTGAGCGGTTTTGGGTAGTTGATTAAGGTGACTTGCTAAGGTATCTAACTGATAGGCAAGCGAATATGGCAGTTTGGTGTCTAACAAAATCATATCGAGCATGGCTTCTAAGCTAAAATCTGACTTGTAGAGTTGTCGGTAATGCACCAGCAGATAGTGATTAGTTAATACAGCCTCAATGAGTTCATTTTCAACGTTTTGGTCGGTTTTAAAACTAAATGCTGAACGAATGATGCTGATTCTGGACAAAATGCGTTCGATGAGTTTGCCTGTTTCGAAGAGGTAATATCCGCTATCACGAGGCATAGACTCACTAATGCTACCATAGAAAGTAAACAAGCGATTGTGTACTTTGTCTAATACTTTTTGATAGTCGTTTGGATTATGTGTATTGGTTTTCCGGATGCGACTCTGACAGCTTTCTATTAAATTAATGATACCACGGGTGTCGTAATTCCATTTTTCGCTCACGGTTATCACACTCTTTAAAAACGACTCTAAATTTGCCGCCACAGTGCCTACTTTTTGAGCATTATGAATAATTTCAATAATTTCTGCATCAGGATTTTTTCGAGCCGAATCGTCTTCTTCGTCGGCAAAACCTGGGTAGGTGAGTGTGAGGTGAGTGAGTGATGATAATAAAATCTGAATATACTCAGTTTTGAAAGGTCCTCTAAAATGAACATTTTCGTTGAGGGCGTTTAACAAAATTCGGAGGAATTTTGCCAAAGCAATGGTGCGTTCGCCATATCGGCCTACCCAAAAAAGATTTTCTGCACTTCGACTTGATAAAGAAGTGTGCGGAGTAACTGCTTTTTTGGGTCGGGTTACAGTCTTTTCCAAAGCATCTATGAGGGTGTCAGACACAATCCATGTATCTTTTGAAATGCCGCCATACTGATTAGAAATTACATAGCGGTCTTTTTCGGCAGAGCTGCGGGTGAGTCCCCCTTGCATCATATAATAATCGCTGCCGTTAGAGACCAAAAACGCTCTAAGTGAGGCCAAACGAGGTTCTATTTTCCCGTCAACCAAGGAGGGCGTTGTTGAAAGGCTCACTTCTTCTTGGGCAACATACTCGTGAGGGTTTTGTAAAATGGCTTGTTTTAGGGCATACAATTCGCTTGTACTCAATTCTTTACCAAATACCGACCTGAATTTTTGTTTGCGATTTGCTTTTTTAATAATGAGCTTGTGGAGATTTTCCAATACAAAGTTCATTTCTTTTTTCTGTCCACACCACCACGTGGCTATAGAAGGCATGATGAGGTCTTCACCTAAAAAATAGCGACAAATGGCGTGCATAAAAGCCAGTAATGCACTGTTTTCCAGTACACTCACCCCAGGCGGGTTTATTACTGATACATTACCTGAACGAATGGCATGTAATAAGCCTGGCACACCTAAGCGAGAGTCCTCCCTAAGTTCGAGTGGGTCGCACCACTCATCGTCCACTCGTCGTACAATTACATCTACTTTTTCTAATCCATCAATAGATTTTAGCCATACGTAGCCGTTTCGTACCAGCAAATCATGGCCTTGTGCCAATGTATAACCCAAGTAAGATGCCAAATAGGCGTGTTCAAAATAGGTTTCGTTGTTCGAACCAGGTGTTAGGTAAACAATGTTGGGGTTTTCTTTATTGTGGTTAGCGAGTTTGGATACGGTTTGATGAAGATGCGTAAAAAAGGGTGAGAGCCTTCCGACAAACATCCCTTCGGTAAGTTCGGGGATGAGTTTACTCATAATCCGTCGGTTTTCGAGGGTATAGCCCGACCCCGAAGGAACTTGCGTGCGGTTGTCCACAAGCCACATTCGTCCGTCAGGGCCACGAGCCATGTCGGCGGCATACATAATAAGCTGATTTTGGGAGGGCAATTTGATGTCAAAACAAGATCTAAAAAAACCAGTATTATCAAAAACCAACTCAGGTGGCAGAATAGTGTCTTTGATGAGCCGCTGAGGGCCATAAATGTCTTTGATGATGAAGTCTAACAATAAGGCCCTCTGTGTTAAGCCATTGGTAATGTGCTGCCATTCCTTTTGCGCTATTAAAAAAGGAATAGGATCTAACAGCCACGGGCGGTTTAGCCCATCTGAACTTCCGTAAACATTGTAGGTTACGCCGTTTTCTCGCAGCCGATTGATTATTTCTTGATTGCGTACTTCCAGCTCTGTAATCCCCAACTTTTCGAGCGAAGCAAATAGTTTTTGCCAATGAGGTTTTACAAGACCATTTGCCCCAATGGTTTCGTCGTACGAATTGATTTCTTGTTGGTACGCATGAAGTAATTTGCTGGAAGTATTGGTGAGCATTGGGGGAGGGGTTGGGCAAATGATTTTTCAACTTTTATTATTTAGCTTTTGGGCTAATTTTTGTACTCCGTCAGTAGCCGCCAGGGTTTCAATTACTTGGTCTAAAACATCCTTCCCGTTAGTTTCAAAGGCGATTTCAGCACAAGCATCAATCAAGTTGTAATAAAAGTCGTTATCTCCCGTTAAGGCATTCCAAAATTCAGAACCAATCAAAACTTCATATCTGTCTTCTATTTTTTTATAATTTGCACTCAATTCCCAGCGTTCACCATAAACAATGCAGACTGCCATATTTTGATTTGTAACTTGTAGTTTGTTGGTTCTTGCAAGCCGCAAAAAAGCATCAAACTCTTCAATGATTGGTTTTACATCTTTGGAATTAATGGTGGTTGGCCCGGCTTTTAATTGAGCATACTTGCGAACGCCGTCTCTTGTATCTATAAATTCAATATCCATACCTTGTATTCCAGAGGCATAACCGCCTAAAAGTGAATGAGTGAGGGTTTGAATGTGATTCCCGAATGATGTTGCAATAGATGTGCCTAAAACCCGAGGTAAAAGTAATGTTTTTGCTATACTTTCGGGAGTGCAATTTCCTGAATGGAAATAACTCAAATAACTGATTAAAAAAGGGTTGTAATTAAAATCATTCAGTTTCTTGAGTTTTTTCGTATTTTCAATATGGCTTATTCCGATTGTTCGGAACCAATCTTTTATTTTCTCTAAAATCAGTTGTTTTTCCTGTGCTGTCATGCGTCTGCTAAATTTTTCTCTAAATTATTATTCAAACCTTAGGTTCTCAAATAAAAGAAGGTAAATTTGTCGAATTCATAGTAACCATTGCATAGTTATTATAGTAACCATTGCATAAAATTAAGCTAAAATGACAGAGACACATCTTGTTACAATAGACCAAGCCTCTAAAATATTAAACCTTTCTAAAGATACATTAAGGCGTTGGGATAAAAAAAAATTATTGAGAGTTCATAGAATAGGTAATAACCACAGGCTTTTTGAGCTTTCAGAATTAGAAGTGTTAAAAAGGCGTATTGAAATGGGAGATGAAGCGGCAGGTCGTTATGAAGTCTTGAAAGATAAACCTACTCTTTATAAAGTTTTAGAAACTTTTACTGGTGCTGGTGGAATGGCTTTGGGATTCAGGAATGCTGGCTTACAATCGAAAATTTGTGTAGAAATTGATCGGGATAGTGTTTCAACGTTGAGAGCTAATCATTCTTGGGAGGTTATACATTCTGATATCCGTAAAGTAGATTTTAAGCCCTATTTTGGTCAGTTTGATGTTACAGCAGGCGGATTTCCTTGTCAGGCTTTTAGCTATGCAGGTTTGGGTAAAGGTTTTGAAGATGCAAGAGGAACCCTTTTTTACGACTTTGCTCGCATGGTTAAAGAAGTTCAGCCTAAAATATTTGTGGCTGAAAATGTACGAGGGTTACTTGCACATGATGACGGACGGACATTAGAAACGATACTTTCAGTTATGGATAGTATTGATTATCGAGTTTCGTTTTCTGTTCTTAGGTCTCAATTTCATGATGTCCCACAAAAACGTGAAAGACTTGTTATTTTAGGAGTTCATAAAGACTTAGATATGCCTTTTATCTTTCCTAAGGAGAATGATTACACAATTTCGTTGGGTGCAGCGCTCGAAAACGTTCCAAATTCTCAAGGGATGGCTTATTCGGAACGTAAAAGATTAATTATGGACTTGATTCCAGAAGGAGGATATTGGCGGGATTTACCTGAAGATTTGAAAAAAGAGTACATGGGTAAAAGTTTTTATTTAGGAGGGGGTAAAACAGGCATGGCTCGACGACTATCATCAAAAGAACCTTCTTTGACTTTGACATGTAACCCTGCTCAAAAACAAACAGAGCGATGCCATCCGTTTGAAACTCGACCTCTTTCTATTCGTGAATATGCACGAGTACAA
>JBGAVQ010000229.1:0-9375 GCA_044228045.1 Spirosomataceae bacterium | reverse complement strand
GGTAAATAGCGGTGATCATACCGATTTGTGCGGGAGTAAAGTGTTTGGATAAAAGAAGCAAAGGCAAAAGCCCCCAAATCATGCCGTCGTTTAGGTTATTGGTTAACCCTGCTTGGGTGATGGCACTCAACGACTTGTGCCGAAATGTAGTATCCAAAAATGGGCTTGCCAAATTAGGAATGGAGCTGACTTTGTTTTCTTTGGAAACGTGCTGACGAGTATCCTTGACAAATAATAAGCTCATTAATAACCCCAACACAGAGAATCCAATCCCCAAATAGAAAGGATAGGGCCTAACGCCGTAATGATTCGCAATATAACCCGTCAGAAAAGCAACGACTCCTACCGAAAGATACCCCGCAAATTCGTTGATTCCTACCGCAAAACCACGATTTTTGTCACCCACGAGGTCAATTTTCATCATTACCGCCGTACTCCACGTCAAACCTTGATTGATTCCTAATAGCACATTAGCTACCACAATCCACGACCAACTGGAAGCATAAATCAGGACAAATGGAACGGGTAAAGCAAAAAGCCAACCAATAACTAAAAGCCTTTTTCGTCCCAATGCGTTGGCAAGTTTACCCGTAAAATAGTTCACAATGGCTTTGGTAATGCCAAAAGTGATTATGAAGGACAAAATAGCGGTTTTGGAAGCAATGCCAAATGCTTCTTCGGCCAATTGTGGTAAAACCGACCGTTCAAGGCCAATCATACCGCCCACGAAAGCATTGATGATGACCAAAAGCGCAAACTGTCGCCAATTTTCTTTAAGACCTAATTGTATGTTTTCCATGCAGAAACTAAGCATTAGTTAGTTCTGACAAAGGTCTAAGTCGCAAGATCGGAATCCTTTTACATTTGTTAAATAATGAAGTGTTTTGGTCTGACCGTAGGTCTGACCCGTATTACTCATTTGACAGTGGCCCTAATCCTACTCAAAGTCACTTGCGTAATGCCCAGATAAGAAGCGATGTATTTGAGTGGAATTCGTCTTAATACATCGGGGCTTTCTTGGAGCAGTGCCAAGTAACGTTCTTCGGCAGTATGAAACTGCAAGCTTTCGATGCGATTGATGGTTTCGACGTAACCTCTCTCAAAAATTTTGCAAAAAAGCCGCTCGATTTGAGGGTAAGTGTCGTATAGTTTGAAAAGTTGAGGGGCATTGATAGCGATAATTTCTGCATCTTCCACAATTTGTATTGCTTTACGAGAGGGTTTTTCGGTAAAAAGGCTCTCTACCCGGGCAACAATACTATTCTCAAACGAAAAAGACTCCGTAATATCTATGCCATCTTTGTAGTAATAAATGCGTGCAATGCCCTTTTTGACAAAATAAATAGTTCGACAAGTGTGCCCAATGGGTTGTAACTCTTCGTTTTTTTTGAGATTCACCACCGAGCATATCGCTTTGATGGCATCCTTTGCTTCCGTCGAGAGCGGTTGAAATTGCACAAAAAAACTAAAAAGTTTATCCATGTTGTAAAGATAGCAGTAGGTTTTTAAAAGCCTCAATAGAGGTATTGCACTATATTTTTACTTGTATGAAAAAATGTGAATTAAGCCTCAGAATAACAATTTTCTTAAAAATATGTACCTTCGCACTCCATTTTAATAATCATCAAACATTATGTTCAAATACCTTGGCTTTGCATCATTACTGGCGGTTTTAGTGCTCAATAAATTTGAAGTTCGTTCTCCTGAGAATCCAGCCCCTGTTAATTACAAAAATTTCTGCTCATCGTGCCACGGCGACAAGGTAGAGGCTTTTGTAGATAGAAAGTGGAAACATGGTAATACCAAAACCGACCTCATTAAGAGCATCACAACGGGCTATGCAGACAATGGAATGCCTGCTTGGGGGCAAGCCCTCAAGCCCGCCGAAATTGAAGAATTGGCTGATTTGATTTTGAAGGGTATAGAAGAAGGCAAAAAGTTTAATTTCAGTGAAAAACCCACCTCTCCTATTTTCAGTTCAGAAGATATGACAGTAAAATTAGATACGGTGGTTTCTCAACTCAATAGTCCTTGGGGCCTGGCGTTTTTGCCCAATAACGAACTACTCATCACCGACCGAAGCGGCGAAGTGTACAGACTTACAGCAGAGCGCAAAAAAATCAAAATTACAGGTGCGCCTCAAGTATTAGCCGAAGGCCAAGGCGGAATGCTCGACGTAGCTCTTCACCCCAAATTCACTGAAAATGGCTTGATTTATCTATCCTACTCTACTTTCAAGCAAGTTGACGGCGAAAAACTTTCGTCAACAGCGGTGATGCGAGCCAAATTAGATGGCGATAAACTCACAGACCAGAAAGTTATTTTTGAAGCCCAGCCATTCTCCAAAACAAGGCATCACTACGGCTCTCGCCTTCAATTCGACAAAAAAGGCTATCTCTATATTTCAGTTGGAGACCGAGGCAACGAGAAACAAAACCCACAGTCTTTAACAAGTGACTGTGGCAAAATTCACCGCATCAAAGATGATGGAACAATACCATCTGACAACCCGTATGTTGGGGAAAAATCGGCCAATTTAAGTATTTTTTCGTGGGGGCATCGTAATCCACAAGGGCTGACAATGGATCCTGAAACTGGTGAAATTTGGGAACATGAACACGGCCCACGAGGTGGAGACGAGCTTAATAAACTCCAAAAAGGTGCTAACTATGGCTGGCCTGTTATTTCGTATGGCATTAACTATGACGGCACTACGTTTACTAACCTTACTGCTAAAAATGGCATGGCTCAACCCAATCATTATTGGATTCCGTCTATCGGCCCAAGCGGAGTAACCTTTGTAACCAGCGACATTTACCCAGCTTGGAAGGGGGATTTGTTAGTAGGTTCGCTCAGATTCAAATACCTTAATCGGGTAAAAATGGAGAAGGGTAAAGTGGTGAAAGAAGAAATTTTGCTAAAAAATATAGGTCGCCTTCGCAATGTAAAAGTAGGGCCAGACGGTTATATTTATGTATCTGTGGAAGACCCTGGCTTTGTTTTCAGACTCGTTCCTGTAAAGTAGAAAGTAATATTGCTGAAAAACCATGATAAACAAAGTAGTAGATGGCCCCGACGCAGCCATAGCCGACATACCCAGTGGTGCTACACTAATGCTTGGGGGCTTTGGCCTATGTGGAATTCCAGAAAACTGTATTGCAGCCTTGCTGAAAAAAGGAGTAAACAACCTTACTTGTATTTCTAACAATGCTGGCGTTGATGATTTTGGCATTGGGCTTATGCTGAAAACTCGCCAAGTACGCAAAATGATTTCGTCGTATGTAGGTGAAAACCAAGAATTTGAACGACAACTACTTTCTGGTGAACTTGAAGTAGAGCTTATTCCGCAAGGAACTTTGGCTGAACGCATTCGGGCAGGTGGGGCTGGAATACCTGCTTTTTTTACCCCTGCAGGCGTGGGAACCGAAGTAGCAGAAGGCAAAGAAATTCGAGAATTTAATGGCAAATTATACCTTATGGAGCAATGGCTTAAAGCTGATTTTGCCATTGTAAAGGCTTGGAAAGGAGACACATCAGGCAATTTGATTTTTAGAGGAACCGCCCGAAACTTCAACCCGATGATGGCAGCAGCTGGTAAAATCACCATTGCAGAAGTAGAAGAACTTGTTGAGGTAGGTACACTTGATCCTAATGACATTCATACGCCAGGTATCTACGTTCAACGAATTTTTGAAGGTAAAAACTACCAAAAACGCATTGAGCAACGTACCATACAACGCTAAGGCAAGAGACATATAGAAGTGCGAAAAGAGATACTCACGCACGTGGGTACTTGAATGCTAAACTTACATTTTTGCTTACGACTAAACGCTATGTTAGATAAAAATCAAATAGCCAAGCGCATTGCCCAAGAACTCAAAGACGGATATTATGTTAATCTGGGCATCGGAATCCCTACCTTGGTAGCAAATTATATTCCCGAAGGTATCAACGTAGTGCTGCAATCTGAAAACGGGTTATTGGGTATTGGACCGTTCCCTACGGAGGACGAGGTTGATGCCGACCTCATCAATGCTGGCAAGCAAACCGTTACCATGCAGGCAGGTTCTTCGTTGTTTAGCTCTGCCGAAAGTTTTGCCATGATTCGGGGCGAACACGTTGATTTGACCATTTTAGGTGCCATGGAAGTATCTGAAAACGGTGACATTGCCAACTGGAAAATCCCTGGCAAAATGGTAAAAGGCATGGGTGGTGCTATGGACTTGGTGGCTTCTGCCAAAAACATCATCGTAGCCATGCAACACGTCAATAGGGAAGGAAAGTCGAAGCTATTAAAAAAATGTTCATTGCCACTTACAGGCGTAGGTTGTGTCAAAAAAATTGTGACCGAACTCGCCGTGCTTGAGGTGTTGCCCGAAGGAGGTTTCAAACTTTTGGAGACTGCCCCAGGCGTAACAGTAGAAGATGTAAAAAATGCTACCGAAGGCAAGTTGGTGATTGAGGGGTATATCCCAGCCATGAACATTTAATATTTTCTTTAACTACCTTTTCTATCCCTCATCTTTATTTATTTCTCTCATACTTTGTTGTAGCTTTTCACAAAATAGCTATGTTTTTTCAAAACATTTTAATTTGCTTCAATGTTTTAACTCCACCACATTGTTTAAAGTTTAGTTAATAAAAACTAAACAAAGAACCTCATCAACTTGGTTCTTTCAGACAATAGTGATATTTTTAGTACCGATTCTTTACCCAAAGTTATCTGTAGTTTATTTGGCAACCGTACCTCACTTGATAAGCTATTATGAGCAGCTATTCCATCCGAGACCTCGAACAACTGTCGGGCATCAAAGCACATACGCTTCGGATCTGGGAGCAACGCTATAACATTATTTCACCAAACCGTACAGATACCAATATTCGCACTTACAATGATAAGGACTTAAAGTTGGTTCTTAACATTGCACTACTCAATGATCATGGTTATAAAATTTCGGCGATTTCAAAGATGGATTTAGCCGAAATGCACAATGAGGTAATCAAGATTTCGGAGAAACGCTTGTCGTATCCTGATCAGATTCATGCCCTAACCATTGCCATGCTTGACCTCGACGAAGAACGTTTCGAGAAAATTGTGAGTACCAATATCTTACAGTTCGGGTTTGAGAACATGATGATTCATATAATATACCCTTTCTTGAGTAGGCTTGGTACTTTATGGATTACGGGTTCGGTTGGCCCAGCACAGGAGCATTTTATATCCAACTTAATTCGCCAAAAAATCATTGTTGCTATTGACGGGCAATTACATCGTTTGCGTGCAGGAGGCAAAAAATACCTCTTGTACTTGCCCGAAGGCGAATTGCATGAAATCGGATTGCTTTTTGCAGATTATATTATCCGTTCTCGTCAAAATAAAGTCGTGTATTTGGGTCAATCCTTGCCTTTTAACGAATTGGAGTTTGCCTATCAAATTCACAAGCCCGATTACATCATGTCGGTAATTACCTCAGTACCTGGCCAAGACGAAGTACAACAATATATCTATAAATTAGGAAATCAGTTTCCAGAAGCTAAGATACTTCTAACAGGCTATCAGGTAATCGGTCAAGACCATAGTACCACGGCTAATATCGAAATTATGGCTAATATCAATCGCTTAGTTGAAATAGCAAGTTCATAGCCTGTGCTTGATTTTTGTTAGGTCACTTTCCGCTACTTGTACTACTCTTTTTGGTAATTGTAAATGGTACACACTTCGCTGGTGGACACTGACAATCAACGGGTTCGAGTGTTACTATTTTAAAGTTTGAACAGCCTTCTTTGGTGAAAACCAGCACAGCATATTCTGTTGGTTTAGACGGATTTGGTAAATTTGATACAATTACCCCATTCGCCGGAATCGGTGTAGATTCATCATAAGTGTTGACAGTGGCGATGTTTCCTGTATAAACACCCAAGAATTGATAACGGTCTTCGGGGTTGAAGTCTTTGATGATAATTTTACCATCATTATTTGCTACTGGCCCTGTGCAGGTAACAGGCGTTGTTGCCAAGTTAAATGTGGGTCTAAGTTTGACTTTGACACTGGTAGTACCCGTGGACGAACAACTGACGGTGCTGATAACTGTAACTGAATACACGCCCGACATGGCCGAAGTAATGTTCTGGCGAGTTGGGTTTTGTACAGAGGCCGTAAATGCTCCCGGTCCAGTCCAATTGTATGATCCTCCCCCTGTTGCACTCAGCGAGATTGTTCCTCCTTCACAAGAAGCTGTGCTTGTCACATTGATAGAAGGAGGTGGACTGACACCCACTGAGGTAGTCGCAGTGTTAGTACAACCAGCCTCATTCTTTACCAAAACAGTATAAATACCCGCATTAACAGTGCTTATATTAGTAATAATCAGCGGATTTTGAGTTGATGACCCCAAAGACGGCCCACTCCATGTGTATGAAGTGCCACCACTGGCCGACAAAGTGATAGAGCCACCCACACAAACAGGAGCACCATTAGTGCTTACATTAACGCTTACTGTCGGTTTGGGTAATATCACTACTGAGGTAGTAGCCGTACCTGTACACGAATTTTGTCCTCCCACTGTCACAGAATAAACCCCTGACATGGTAGAATTGGCATTGGCACGAGTTGGGTTTTGGATAGTTGAGCTAAAACCTGGCCCTGCCCAACTATAATTACCTCCTGCTGATGCACTTAGGTTAATTGTACTGCCTTCGCAAACAGGGCTGTTGCTACTGGCTGTTGCAGAGGTGGCATTTACACTTATCGAGGTAGTGGCACTTGCGGTACAACCTGTTGTACTACTTACTGTTACGCTGTAATTGCCAATGTTCGCTGACGTTGCGTTGCTGATGGTTGGGGTTGCAATACTTGCACTAAAATTGTTTGGCCCACTCCAACTGTAACTTGCTCCGCCCGAAGCACTCAGGGTAATGGTTGCACCTACACAGAAAACGCCTCCACCTGCTGTTTGAACAATTGGCTTGCTATTGACCAATACACTCACAGTAGCCGTTCCTGTACATGAATTTTGCCCACCCACTGTCACAGAATAAACACCTGACATGGTAGAATTGGCATTGGTACGAGTTGGGTTTTGGATAGTTGAGCTAAAATTAGGGCCACTCCAACTATAACTATTTCCTCCTGAAGACGAACTAAGGTTGATCGTTCCTCCTTCGCAAACAGGACTATTGCTACTGGCAGTAGCTCCTTGTGTTTTTATTTGTACACTCACCGTTGCGCTTGCTGTACAACTTGCTGAACCCGTGACACTTACACTGTAAACTCCAGATTGTGCCGTAGTAGCCGATGGAATGCTCGGCGTAGCACCAGTAGCGGTAAAGCCATTAGGGCCACTCCAAGTATAGGTAGTTGCGCCTGTGGCTGTTAGGGTAAGGGTGCTTCCTGCACAAATTGGGCTATTACTTGATACTTCTACTTTAACAGGAACTACCTGTACCGACGTAGTAGCAGTGGCAACACAACTGTTTGTACCGGTTACTGTTACACTATAAATACCTGATTTATTGGTATTTGCATTTGAAATAGTCGGATTGTTTCCAGCAGCTGTAAATCCCCCTGGCCCAGACCAACTGTATGCCCCACCACCAGTGGCTGAGAGCTGTATAGTGGTATTTTCACAAATTGGACTATTACTACTGGCAGCTGCTTTGGGTAACTCGCTAATTTGAACAGAAACTGTAGCCGTTTGGGTACAGCTCGTAGCATTGCCAACTGTAACAGTATAAACACCCTGGTTAGCCGAAGTTACATTGCTTACTTGCGGATTTTGCTGAGTGGAGTTAAATGATGGCCCTGCCCAAGTATAGGTAGTTCCTCCCGATGCACTCAAATTTAGTGCTGAGCCTGCACAAACTGGACCGTTGCTGGTGGCTGTGGCAGTGGGTTTCGGATTGATAGAAACGCTGGTCGTAGCGGTAGCCGTACATCCTTCTGATGCAATAACAGTAACAGAATAAATGCCTGCCGCCGTAGTAGTACTGATGGTGATTGCTGGATTCTGTTGCGTATTTACAAATCCATTTGGCCCAGCCCAGCTATAGGTAATACCACCGCTGGCACTCAGATTGATGTTTTTTCCTTCACAAACTGGCGAATTACTGGTAGCTGAACCATTTGGCGAAGGATTGACAATGACAGAAGTAGTTGCTGTACCCGTACAATTATTTGTTCCAATAATAGTCACTGAATAAACACCTGCCATTGAAGTAGTGGTAATAGAGCGAGTAGGATTTTGCTGGGTAGAAGCAAAGGCTGATGGCCCTGACCAACTATAGCTCGTACCTCCTGCTGAGGCATTCAACTGAATATTCTTACCACTACAGACAGGACTATTGCTCGATGCACTTGCTCCTTGTGCATTAATCAATACACTTATTGTAGCACTTGCACTACACTTATTGGTACTTGTTATCGAAATAGAATAGACTCCAGAATAAGCAGTAACAGCCCCAGATCGAGTTGGATTTTGTTCGGTAGAAGAGAAGCCTGCGGGTCCTGTCCAACTATAACTACCACCGCCTGTGGCAGAAAGTTGAATAGATGCACCAATACAAACTGGGCTATTTGCCGATACAGTTGCAGTAGCAGTATTAACCGTAACACTCGTGCTGGCTGTTGACAAGCAGCTATTTGCATTTCTCACTGTAACAGTATATGTACCTGACATAGCCACAGTTGCATTGGTACGAGTAGGATTTTGTTCAGTTGAACTAAATCCAGGTCCGCTCCAACTATAGCTTGTACCTCCACTGGCACTCAGGCTAATGGTGTTACCAAAGCAAACTGGACTATTGCTGGAAGCCGTAGCTAATGGTAATGAATTAACTTTTACAGAGACCGTTGCCGTCGCACTGCAATTATCTTGGTTACGAACTGTCACCGTATAAACTCCTGATTTTGAAGTGGTAACCTTATCAATAGTTGGATTTTGTTGAGTAGTAGCAAATCCATCTGGCCCAAACCAAGAATAAGAAAATCCACCACTGGCGCTTAGGTTAATGGTTGAGCCTTCACAAACGGGGCTGTTGCTGCTGGCTGTTGCTGTTGGTTTCGGATTTACTACTACACTTACCGTTGCTGTGTTGCTACAACTGTTGCCATTGCTTACACTTACGGTGTAAATCCCTGACATTGTGCTGGTTGCATTGGCTCGACTTGGGTTTTGTATGGAGGCTGTGAAGCCACTTGGCCCGCTCCAACTGTAACTTGTGCCGCCTGTTGAGCTTAGGTTGATGGTCGAGCCTTCACAAACGGGGCTGTTGCTGCTGGCTGTTGCTGTTGGTTTCGGATTTACTACTACACTTACCGTTGCTGTGTTGCTGCAACTGTTGCCATTGTTTACACTTACGGTGTAAATACCTGACATT
>JBGAVQ010000228.1:0-9430 GCA_044228045.1 Spirosomataceae bacterium | reverse complement strand
GGCGAATTTGCTTTGGTTCTGACCAAATGATATGGCCCCAAGCCATTGCCGAAGGCATCGAAACCATCCAAAAAGCCCCGTTTCTTTCTGAAAATCAAAAACGAGATATTTTGTACAACAATGCCGCCAGATTTTTGTGGTTGAGCGAGGAGCAAATCAAAGAGCAGCATCAATAGTCAAATCAAAAGGCTGAGCTAACAACAAAGATGCCGTATTGTGCCGCTTCATCACAGGCGAATGTACGATGATTTCGCCATTGATATATTCGGCTTTTTGCTGTTCGGTAATGTCGTTATAAAAAGTCAGTCGTTTGGCTTTTTCGTTGGCAAGGGCTGCTTGTACAGTCTCAATCAAGAAAAAAGCATCGGGTTCTGCAAGAATTTCAGAAATTAGGCGGTTGCTCATACAAAGTACAGATTGACTATTCAAAGCTAAAATAAAGAAAATGTACAAAAACAAGCTGAATTAGCTGATTTTTCACCCCTCAGCCACCCCAAGACTTCATTACTTTTGAACTGTAAAACTAAAATCAGTTCAAACAATGAAACGTAGAAAATTCCTCAAAAACACATTGGTAATAAGCGTTTCGGCTCAAACAAGCATGACATAAGCCAGCAATTCCCCCAAAAAGGCTTTGTCTTAAAAGCGTTCGACCATCTCACACCCCAAGACCCAACATGGCGGCGATGATGGCAACATACAAAACTCCTTTTTGGTAATAAGGATTATATGATGTACATTTCAATCTCACTGTTTTGTTTTGCCGATGCTCCAAAAAATTGCCCCGTCTCCCCTTTTGCGTACGTTCGTCAAAGAATACTGGCTTTTAGATTTAGCCAAAGGAAGCGGCGTGCCGCTACGGATGTCGCCCATACCTGAGCAATGTTTATATTTTTATCCCAGAAGCCAACCCCAACCTTTCAGCGCCGATGGCAAGCCGTCGGTAGTTTTTGATAATATGATAATGGGGCAGGTAGTGAGCGGTGGCTCGCAGTTGCTCGTGCCTGATGGCTACTGTATGTTTAAAATCTTGTTTCAACCTGGTGGAATGTATCGGCTTTTTGGCACACCTATGTCACTCTTGGCTAATAGTTATGAAGAAATGACCGCCGTTCTGGGCAACTCCGTAAAGCCACTGATAGAACAAATCACCAATGCCCAAAATTTGGTAGAAATGGCACGTTTTACTGATGATTTTTTACTTCAACACCTCGCCAAGTCTAAACACGATTTACAACCCATTGATTTTGCTATCAATCAGCCGCAGTTACACTTGCGAAGTGTAGATCAACTGGCGGCTGATGCATGTTTGAGTAACCGTCAGTTTGAACGAAAATTTGTAGAACGCATCGGCGTAAGCCCCAAAATCTATCAAAGGTTGATACGGTTCAACCAAGCCATGAAGCTCAAAAACGCTGATTCAAGCCGTAAATGGATAGACGTTACCTATGCTTGTGGCTACTTCGACCAAATGCACCTACTACGTGATTTTAAGCAATTTACAGGCATAATTCCCAGTGTGTTCGATTTTGATAAGGCCGTGATTTACTGAGAATGTCGTTTTTTTACTATGTTGCCTTACCTTCTTCAACATAGTTTTGCCCAAAAGTAGCAGTGTTGGCTACTTTTGGGGCAGACCACATTAATTGTAGAATAAAAATGACAAACGAAACAAAAATTGGGTGTTTACAAAAAGCGGGGATTTGCTACATGATAGCTGGAACCTCTATTTTTTCAATGGGAATTCCCTATTGGTTTTTAGGTAAGGTCGTTTCCGAACCCAAAATGCATCATGTTTTTGGAATTTTTTATCAAACAGACAACTTCAAAGAAGCATCGTTGGATGGTTGGGGATATAATTTGGCTGGTTTTCTAATGTTGTATGCTCACTACTGCCTTTGGAAAGTAGGTGAGCCAACAGGTTGGGCAAAGCGTCATTTTTTATTGATACCGATTATTGCTTCAACTTGTCACATTTTTAGTGTAATGTTTCCACTACCATTTGCCCCAGTTGGTTCTATTTTACTTGGATTGGGAATGACTATTGTGGGAATATTTAGCATCAAAACTCAACTATGGGCGGGTTGGAAACGTTACACACCGCTCATTTTTGGTCTTTTCCCCTTAGTTGTACAAGCCCCAATTCGTTTTATTTTAGGCTTGCCACCCTACGACATTCTCCCTCTCTTGGGTATAACTATCGTCTTATTGGGCCTTGCATCTTGGCAAAGGAGTAAAGAAATAGGTATTGAAATAAACAACCCCATTTGATAATGATATGAACACAATTATAGACCGCCTTCGCCCCATTTTTCTTTATATCGTACTCCTCAACGCAGGCTTATATGCAGGCCTTCATTTTGATGGTATTTTAGATCCTTCCACCTTTGGAGTCATCAACTTTAAAGGCGAGTTGATGCCTTCGGTAGAGTGGGCTAAACGTTGGAAAATTGTTGACAGTTTTATGAGCGTGCGAATGGCGGTAGCTGGTCCTATTATTTTGTGGAGTTATGTTATAACCATTTTGCTTTTCATCAAACGTTGGAAATCGCCCGTTTTTTGGCTGTTGGTGGTCGCTTTTGGGCTTTTTATTGCCGATATTGTACTAACGGGGCTGTACCAAGTGTCAATCAATGAGTATATCCGAAAAATTGACTTCAACAACGTAACTGCCGAACAAACCAAAATGTTGGGCGAAATGCACCGCCAAGTCATCAAAAACTTCGGTGGGCGAGAGTGGTTTTCTATCTTGGGTTTTATGTTGGTGGCAGCGTGTCCTTTTGTTTGGAAACCAAAAGTATCGGTTTAGGTTTTACAGACAAGCATCTGAAAATCATCATAGAGCCTTAAAAATCGTCTGATTTTT
This sequence comes from Spirosomataceae bacterium, assembly GCA_044228045.1. Classification (GTDB taxonomy): domain Bacteria; phylum Bacteroidota; class Bacteroidia; order Cytophagales; family Spirosomataceae; genus JAXLVB01. Next base: position 6,564 of record JBGAVQ010000228.1, on the reverse strand, counting down.
ACCACCATACTTTACAGAAAAGCATCAACCTTTGCACAACACATTTGGACAATCGTAATGGCGAACCATACAGTTATGCAACGTAGAAAATTCTTACAAAACACGTCGGTTGGCTTAACAGCGTTGGGAACGCTGCCTACTGCCAATGCTCAAAGTAATCCAAAGCCTTTTGTTATTAAAAACGGCGAATCCCGCTTTGGCGAAAAAACAAAAATTGGCGGTAAAAGCCCCAATGACATCAAGGTTTCATCGAAAGATACCGATGGGCTGCTTACCGTTTTTGAATATCGTGGCAGCGAAAAAGGAGGCCCTCCACTGCATATCCATTTGCACCAAGACGAAATGTTCTTTATCTTGGAAGGCAACTATCTGTTTCAGGTAGGCGATGAAAAACATACGCTTTCGGTAGGCGATATTATTTTCTTGCCTCGCAAGGTTCCTCACGCTTTTGCTCAACTGACCGATACAGGCAAGATGCTGTTTTTCTTTCAACCTTCGGGCCAGATGGAAGACTATTTTAGGGTATTGGGTAGTCTGAAAGGACAACCTTCGCCACAGGAAGGCGCAAAATTTTTTGAAGACCACGACATGAAAGTAGTAGGGCCACCGCTTTCGTACTGAAACGTTGTTGCTATGAACGGAATCTATGATTATCGTCTGCCAAGTCCAGCCTTGCGTGAGTACGTGAGGCTGTTTCAGATTGTAGCCTGTAAGTTCCCTGCCGATTTACTTCAATTGCCAGTAAAAGCATATTGGCCCAGAGCTGAAAATTCCTTGGCATTTTATCCAAAAGATACCGAAAAAATTCAGTATGGTTTTAATAATGAGCCCATTAGTAAACCTCGAAGCACACTAAATGGGCAATATTCTATTGTAACAAACCGACACGTGGGGCGAGATTTTATGGTGTTTCAGGTACAGTTTCAACCTTGTGCTTTGCATCGGCTTACAGGTATTCCGAGCTACGAGCTGGCCAATCGTTTTATAGATGCCGAAGATTTCTTTGGAAAAGAAATCAGGTTAGTCAATGAACGCCTTAGTTACACCAATCACTACACCGAAATGATTCCGATTGTGGAAGGTTTTTTGATGTATTTGATTAACAAATCGAAAAAACGGATATTACCCATAGACCATGTAAGTCGAATAATTATTGAAAATACAGGTAATGTTTCGCTTGATTGGCTCGCCGACCAAGCCTGCGTAAGCCAAAGACAATTTTATAGGCAATTTATTGAACGTGAAGGTATTAGCCCTAAGTTATTTGCACGCATCACTCGTTTTGACAATGCGGTGAGGCTCAAAAATGCTAATCCCCATAAAGATTGGCTCAACATTGCCCTTGAATTGGGTTATTATGACTACCAGCATTTGGTACGAGATTTCAAGGACTTTACTAAACTCACACCGAATGGATTCCTTGTTGCTGAAAAAAATGGCCCTGAAAGAACCTTTGGGAAGATAGAGGTATGATTGTAGGAAGCGTCAAGCCTGTTGATTTGGCATATATTGATTCTAACAAACTCACAACCACCCAAACCGCTCAATCAGCTTATCTTTTTGGGTGCGAGATACGTTGAGGCTCTGCCCATCAGTCATAATTACATAGCTGCCTTCGCCTTTCATAAACTTGGTGATGTGGTCGAGGTTGATGAGGTGTTGGCGGCTTATGCGTACGAAGTTTCGTTCTTCCAATATCTCTTGAATGTCTCGTAAGGTTTTAGAAACCAAGTGTTTTTGTCCGTTTGCCAAAAAAAATCGGGTATAGTTATCGTCGGCTTCGCAGTAAAGAATGTGTTTGAGTTCTACAAAAATGACTCCCTCTTGGTGCGGTAAGGCGATTTTATCAGGGAAGGTCTTGGCAGCGGGCGTTAGGTATTGTTTGAGCATTTCCATCTGCCGATTATCTATTTTTCGGCTGCGTTCTACCTTCTGCACGGCGGCTTGCAGGTCTTTTGCATCGGTGGGTTTGAGCAGGTAGTCTATGGCACTAAATTTGAAGGCTTTGACGGCAAACTTATCGTAAGCCGTAACGAATACGACGGCAAAATCAACATTACCCACCATTTCGAGCAATTGAAACCCGTTCATTTTGGGCATTTCAATGTCCAAAAACACCACATCTACGGAATGGCTACGAATGGCTCTTAGCCCTTCTTCGCTGCCAGTACATTCGGCCACTACCTCTACCTGTGGGCAATACATTTTCAACTGCAAGGCCATGAGTTTTACGCAGTCGGGTTCGTCGTCTATGATGATGGCTTTCATATCGGTATCTCTACAATTACCCTCGTTCCTACTTTCAAATCTTCAATTTCTACTTTTGTATTGGTTTTGTAGAGTTGGTTTATCAAATCAATGCGTTCGGAGGTCATTTTTAGGCCAAATGATTTTTGGTGCGTTGCTGATTTTGATTTCAAAGCGGCCGCTGCGGCCCGCCCGATGCCGTTGTCGGTAATGGTGATTTGTAAAAACGAATCTGCCGTTTTTACGTCAATCCAAATCATGCCGCCGCCTTCTTGGTGCATTAGGCCGTGCCATATCGCATTTTCGACGTAGGGTTGTAATAGCAACGGCGGGATTTCGATATAGTGTGTATCAATATCTTGGGCTACGTGGATGCTGTATTTTACTTTATCTTTAAACCGCATTGCTTCCATTTGTATATAGAGTTCGAGCGTTTCGAGTTCGTTGGCAAGGGTAATGCGTTCAGAACGAGAATTTTCCAATACCAAACGGATTAGTCTTGAAAACTTGGTAAGATAATCGGTAGCCGTGAGTCCGTCGTTTTCGAGGGTATAGAGTTTGATAGAATTGAGGCAGTTGAAAATAAAGTGGGGATTCATCTGCGCCCGTAGGGCAGTCATTTCAGTTTCGACTAATTTTTGAGCAAACTCACTTTCTTGCAGTTTGAGTTTGTTGTCCAACGCCTCATTTTCCTGCTGTTTGCGGCGACTTCGTTGCCAGAAAATGGCCGCCACCAATACCAAAATCACTAATCCTGCCCCCAGCCCATATTTAATGAGGCGATTTTGATTATCGGTTTGGAGTTGCGCTATTTTTTGTTGGTTTTGTAGTTCTTCATACAGGAGGCGTTGGCTTTGGCGGATGGATTCTCGATTTTGTAAACTATCTTGAATAGCCCTTGACAAATCACTGTAAAACAGGGCTTTTTGTATATTTTCTACACTTTCATAGTGCTTTTTGAGCAGAAAAACAGCATCACGTGCGGCCTCAAAACGCTTCACATTGACACCCGTTCGGGCTGCTCTACTTGCATATTTTACGACCGAATCGGGCTTGTTTAGTCGTTGATAATAGACAGCCAATGCCGACCAGCCCGAAGCCATTCCTACGCTGTCGGAATAGAGATAAGCATTGCTAAGAGCCTCATCAATGTAGGGTTTTGATAACTGGATTTGATTTTTTTTGAGATAAATGGTGCCTATTAAATACGGTACATGAAAAGTAAAATAACGATTCTTCTCGGTGGTTACTTTCAGTAATTGACGGGCAGATTTTTCGTAGTAAAGAGCGGAATCTAACTGCCCTCGGTTCATAAAAATCTCACCCAACGACATCGAAAACCCCGTTACTGTTTCCAGAATAGTACCATGTAACCCGATGGTTTCATGAGGAAAAAGTTTACGCTGTGCTATGGCGTAAGTATGCCCTTCTTTCATGTATTTGAAAGCATTGTCTAAATCACCCTGACTCTGAAATGCCAAACCAATAAAGCATTGAGCAATATAAATAGTGTTTTTTTTCTTTTCTTTATCACACAACCTAATGGCTTCTTGTAAAAGATAAATGGCTTTGGCACTTTGGGCTGTTTGGCTGTACAAGTAGCCTTTATTGATGAGTATGCCTGGAATTAAATGGGTGTAATTATTTTTTTTAGCAATAGCCAACGCCTCATCATAGTATTGTTGTGCTTTGTTGGGGTTGCTTGCATTGTAGGTAAGGCCAATTCCCCGAAGAAGACGAATTTTTGCAGTATCGTGCTTTGCCAAAGGCAAAAGCCGCATCAAGCTATCCCGCTCTTTGATGGTATTTTTCTGAGCAAAACAGGAGACAAGTCCAGCCAGCCCAGTGATAATCAAGAAAATTAGTTTTAGTATTTGCTTTTTCATACTCCAAAGTACGCAATACGCTACAATAATTTCCAAGATAGCTGAGTAAAGTACAGGTTTTTTGAGCGAACGGTAAGATTGGGTGAGGGAAGTGGCTTAATGATTAGGGATGAACTATAAATGATGAATGAAATTATGACTCACTCAAACTTGTTTTAATTTCCCTCAAAATACCCTACGCTTCGCTTATTTTCGTTTGAAAGGCTTTGATTGACACTACAATTTTGAGCTGTTGTTTCGACAACGGTTCAATTTTTTAATCATCAAAATTTATTCAAAAATGAAAAAGCAAATCATTACCCTCGTTCTCTCGCTTGTATTCGGCACTGCCGCTTTTGCTCAAAGCACCTTTACAGAGCAGACTTTTAATACCATCATGGAAGGGTATAAAAAAGACCCCGCCAAATTTTTGCGAAACGATGTGACCGCCGATTTTTTTATTGTAAATGATGGTAAGGCTTCTAATGCAGAAACTGTTGCTGGCTGGAATGATGCCTGCACCGAAAACCTAAATGAATGGTCTGATGTCAAAGTGCATCAGTACGGCAATACAGCCGTAGCTACTTGTGAATGGAAGCAAGCCCACCATTGGAAAACGGGCAACTGGTCACGATTTTCTAATTACACATCGGCTGTTTTTACTTACCAAAATAATAAATGGGTTTTGGCATCGTGGGCGTTTTTACCGCTAAAATTATCGCCCAAGCCCATCAAATCGGTCATATACCATAAGGTAGAAGACTATGCCAAATGGAAGGCTGTGTTTGATGCTGCTTTGGGTTTTCGCCAAGAATTTGGTGAACTGAGTGCAGAATCAGGTACGCTTTTAGATGATCCCAAAACGGTATATGTAATTCAGGAATGGAAGACCTTGGAGAATATGCAAAAGATATTTGCAAGCCCCAAACTCAAAGAAGAAATGGGTAAAAGCGGCGTGGTTTCAGCACCTACCATTTTGATTTTGAATGAAAATGCGAAGTAGTATCTGCTAAAACTATTTAAACAAAAATAACATGAACACAACTCAATTAGGTGTAGCTTTTACTGCTGCTGGCACCAACGCACACAACGCCCCTACGCTAAATGTATTGGGTATGCCCACCGCCGTAAAAATGGCACACGACCAAACAGGTGGTACCTTTTCTTGCATCGAAACGTCCTTGTCGCCTTTTCAAATGGGGCCACCTCCGCACATACATTATGAGTTGGATGAGATTATGTATGTACTCGAAGGCACCGTTACGCTTTTGGAGGGCGATACCACCCGTGAAGTAACCGCAGGCGGCTACCACTTTCGACCCAGAGGCATCGTACATACTTTTTGGAATGGCCATGCCGAACCTGCCAAATTTATTGATATGTACCCCAGCACTCAAAATTTTGCCCATTATTTAGAGGAATTGGCCGAATTGGGCGGGGTCATATTTGCCGAAGGTGGCAACCCCATGTCGCCCGAAAATTTGGCACGTTTCAAAGCCTTAGATGCCAAATACAATCATGAAGTGTATTACGAAAAAATGCCCGACCACGTAGCAAAATACGGTAAGGCTTAAACCATGTCATTTTTTTACCAATAAGCATCAAATGGCATCGCATAGTTTTGTCAAAAAAATAAGTGTTATGAAAAACCTACTTTTTTTTCTGTGTCTTTCTCCAATTTGTTTTGCCCAAACCCTTAAAGGTACTATTCAAGATCGGTCGAGTAAGGGAATTCCGTTTGCGTCGGTATCCTTGCTCAAAGCCGATAAAAGTATTGCTAAAACAACCGTAGCCGATGAGCAAGGGCATTATCTTTTTGAAAAAATAGCCGTAGGAAACTATGTCCTTGCTGTGTTTTCGGTTGGGTTTGCCAAATACGAATCTCAGGTTTTTGAACTGAAAGCCAATCAGTTTCAAAACTTTATTTTGCAGGAAACGACAACTCAACTCAATGAAATACAGGTAGTGGCCAAACGCCCTTTTGTAGAACAACAACTCGACCGCACAGTTGTAAACGTAGCCAATAGCATTGTAGGAAGTGGCAGCACCGCCCTCGAAGTGCTCACCAAAGCCCCCAACGTTACGGTTGATTTTCAGAAAGAACAAATTGAACTTCGTGGCAAAGAGGGCACAATCGTAATGATTGATGGCAAACAAAGCTACCTGTCGGGGAGCGATTTAGTGGCGATGCTCAGAGGGATGTCGAGCGATAATATTGACAAAATCGAAATCATTACCAATCCTTCGGCAAAATACGATGCAGCGGGCAATTCGGGCATTATCAACATTAAACTCAAAAAAAATACGGCTTTGGGTACGAATGGACTGCTTTCGTTGGGTGGTGGTTCGGGAGTGCATTACCGCACAAGGGGAGGTTTACAGTTGAATTACCGCACTGAAAAATTAAATCTGTTTGCCAATTATAGTGGCAACAAAGGGCAGAATTTCTTTG
>JBGAVQ010000227.1:0-9449 GCA_044228045.1 Spirosomataceae bacterium | reverse complement strand
TTCACCAAATATCCGTTGCTGGCTAAGTGCTTTCCAAGCGGCAAGCCCAGCCATCCGCAACCTTAATTGCGAATTGTTTTTGTCGCCATAGTCGAAGGTAAGCAGGATTTGTGAGTTCTCCGACCAGAGGTCGGAGCTACAAAAAAAAGGTTGGCAAAACGCCAACCTTTTTCAGACTTTTCATTCTACATAGTTCAACTTTATTTGTCCCACCACACCTTTGAATCGAGGTCGTCAGCACCTTGACGGGCTATGGCTTCTTTGATATTGGCACTATTTACCGAAATTTCTGAGTTTGGATAGGTTAGTCTTCTAATAAAATCGCCTTTGATGGCTTTTCCAGGAAATGGATTAGGTGTTAATTTAGGGAATCCACTTCTTCTAAAATTGGCAAACGCCTCTGGGCCATTCAAGAACGAAGCAACCCAGTATTGTGTGTTGATTTGCTCTAAGGCCGTTGCTGCTACAAGTGGATTAGCTTTAATGTAGGCATCAATATCAGCAGCGGCAACAGCCGAACCTGCATCGTAGCTTGCCAACTGCTCCATGTGTGCTCTCACGCCGCTATCATAAAGGGTTGCAACTGTACCCGTAGTCCATCCACGTTGTACTGCTTCTGCTAAGAGTAGTTGCGTTTGGGCATAAGTTACCAAAAACATTGGAGCTGTATTTTTCACCATACGAGTTCTATCTACTTGAGTATAGTCATAAAAGCCTGCCAAATTTGCAGCTTTTACAGGTACGCTAATGGAGTTGTTATCATAGCCAAAAGGCATTCCTATTTGAATAGCAGGGTCTGTTGAGGCTCGTGATGCTACTTGAGCAGTTCCAGAAGTAGCCCCTACATAACGCACGGCAATTGATTTGAGGCGAGGGTCATTCTTGCTTTTGAGGTAATCTACAAAGGGTGCACCCATATAAAAGTTGGCGGCTTCGGTTGCATTAAGCATTTGGCCGATGCCATTGGTATAGTTTGCATCGTGCTTAATGAAGCAATTGTCACTATTAGAAGTCATTACCCCTCCTGCCACTGCTTTTTGAACGGTTGATTGCGCCAAAGCTGCATCTACTTTGCTAAGGCGCATACCTGCCCGAAGCAGAAGTGAATAACCAAGTTTTTTCCATTTAGCTACGTCACCTCCGTATAATATATCGGCAGTTTCAATAGTTTTTGAAGCATCTAAAGCAGCCGAGGCTTCGGTGAGTTCTTTGATGATATCAGTGTAAATAGCCTGTTGAGTGTCGTATTTAGGAAGCACAATTTGATCTGTATAGCCCTTGCCAGCTTGTGTATAAGGAACATCACCGTAAGAATCGGTAAGTACCATAAAAGAGTAAGCCTGCCAGATACGAGCCATATTGAGCAAATTACTTCTGGCAGCGTTTGACTTCACCGATGCAATTACATCAGCAGTGTTACGAATCACACTTCGGTAATAGCGTTGCCATATTTGCACGGTATTGTCTCGGTTATCTTGATTAAAATTGGCTCCGGTAAGTACCCCAGAGTTTGGCGAAACCATTTGTTGTACAATTCCAATTTCGTAGCTTACCACACCACTCGGAAACGACTGGTTAATCAAGGCATTATTAAAAGTAAACACTGGGTTAATAGCCGTGGCTGCGGTTTTGTTGATATTAAGGTCGTCAAAACCTTTATCGCATGACGATGCCAACCCAATCAAGAGGGTTATGGTGAGGCAATTGATTATTTTTTTCATGTTTTGAGCGAGTTAAAATTTAACATTAAGATTGAAACCCATACTACGAGTAGTTGGTAAACCCGTTGACTCCATTCCAACAAGGTTATCCGACGAATAACCAAACGACTCTGGATCAATATTAGGCACCCATTTTTTCAACATCAATATGTTGTTTGCTACAAAGCTGAGTTTGACTGATTTGATAGGGAAGCTCTTGGGCAAAAACTTAGTCAAATCGTACCCTGCTGTAATCTGACGCAATTTCCAATAGCCACCATCATATACTACAGGCTCAATAAGTGCCAATGACCTCACCACAGACCAGTAATCTTGTACTGGTGCTTTTACTGTATTGGTCTCTCCTTTTTCATTTACACCAACACCCAGTACGCCACCTTCTCGTCCTACTAAGGTCATTTTATGCAGTCCGTGGCGAGTTGCATTAAAGTTTGTACCTGACAGCATCATATTACCTAATTTGAAATCAATCAAGAATGATAAGCTCACCCCTTTGTAATTGAAGGAGTTGTTGATACCGCCTACCCATTTAGGCAGGGCACTTCCAAATGAAATCAAATCGGTAGTACGTAAAGGAATTCCGTTACCGCCAAATATCATCTGGCCTTGGGCATCTCGCTTAAAGCCAAATCCGTAGATTTGACCCATTTCTTGGCCTACCACTTGGCGTAATTCTCCATTAAAAACGTGTGTACCAACGGTAATACGCTCACCAGGTGTTTCGGTTAGCAAGCTCAACACTTTTGTTTTGTTGTAAGAACCATTGAATGTAATGTCCCATTGAAAATCCTTTGTTTTAAAAGGTACAAGGTTGATTAACATTTCAAGACCCCTGTTTTGGCTCTGACCACTGTTGATAAGGGTAGTCACAAAACCTGAAGCATCCGAAATTTGGGCTGATACAATCTGGTCAGTTGTGATTTTTTGGTACGCTGCAAAATCTATAGCCACCCGATTGTTGAATAGTTTTAGCTCTAAACCAACTTCGGTCTCTGCTGTACGCATGGGTCTTAATCCAGCATTAGGTACTGTAGTTCCTGACGAACCACCTACTGGCTGTGCAGCACCTGATGGGTTCGGGAAAAGGTTAGCATTAATACCATAGAATAGGTTATTAGAATATGGAGAAACGTCTGTGTCGCTACCCACTTCGGCATAAGCTGCACGAATTTTACCAAAACTCAACCAACTTGGTGCCGACTCAAATGCCTGAGAAAACACAAAACTACCTGATACAGAAGGATAAAGAATACTTCTGTTTTCAGGAGAAAGTGTTGAAAACCAGTCGTTTCGGGCTGTAACATTCAGAAACAAGAAGTTTTTGTAAGAGAGTTCGCCCGAACCATATACTGAATTAACAGCTCTTTCCGAAAGTCCATAGATGGGGTCTTTCACCCGACCGTTCATAACTGTGTATAAATCCCGAACCACAAAATCTTGAACCAATACGCTGTTTAGGTCTGAGCGACGATACATTTGGTTACCACCCAAATTGACATCAATCCCAAAATCGCCAAAGGTTTTGGTAGCCGAAATCAAGATGTCGGCGTTGGTTTCTCTAAATCTACGGGACTCTTGGGTATAAGTACCATTTACAAATCCGGCAGGAGCAGCCGCCAGCGAGGCTTGTCCAGTAGGGAAGTTGTTGAAGTCTTGGTCACGAGACCAGTAATCTTGCCCTACACGACCTTGTACAAACAACCACGGTAAAATATTATACTTAACGGCAATATTTCCAAAAATCCGATCACGACGAATGTTTTGAAACTGTTGTGATAACGTAAAATAAGGATTGGTACGATTTAAGAATCTTGAATACACAAACTCGTTTCCAGCAGCATTGAATTTTTTGGCTTCCCACAAATCAAAAGGCATCGAGTTTGCCACATTAGCAACCGAAGTAGGAATCGAATTGTCTTGATTGGCAATGTTTGGTGGGTTCTTGTTGTATTCATTTGAATAGTTAATATTACCCGAAACACTTAGCTTATTAGACAAATCATAGGCAAAGCCCAAATTGATTGTTTTTCTGTTAAACGTGTTGTTTGACACAATCCCCTTGTTGTCCATATTGGCAAAAGAGAGGTTAAATCCGCCTTTGTCATTGGCTGATGATAAACTAATCGTATTTGTAAAGTTAGATCCATCTCTATAAAATTTACGAATGCGGTTGTATTGAGGTTCATAAGGCACAGTAACTCCATCAAAAAGCACTTGTGTCATGCCAGGCTGAAACTTCTCACCAAACGACCATTGTCCTGATGTTGGGTTGGCGGTAGTAGGCCTAACACCATTTTCACCTTGTCCATATTCGTACTGATAATCCGTGAAATCCAGTGGTGTTTCGTTGGTAAAGTTGGTATTGTAAGTCACACCAATTCCTTTGCCACTTCCTTTTGATTTGGTAGTAATCATCAATACGCCGTCTTTGGCACGAGAGCCATAAAGTGCCGCTGCAGTGGCGCCTTTTAGTACCGTCATGCTCTCGATGTCGTCGGGGTTGATGCTACTCAGACCATCGCCACCGTCAGAAGTATTTCCGCCACCTCTTACGCCAATAGAATTGTCGGCAGCAGCGTTACCCGGGTTAGTACCAAAGTTGGTGTTGTCAATAGGCACGCCGTTGATAACGATAAGCGGGTTATTTTGTCCTGAAATAGACGACTGCCCTCTGATACGGATTTTAGAAGTACCTGCTGGCCCAGTACCTAAACCCGAAATGTTCACCCCTGCAATTTTTCCTTGAAGGGTGTTTACAAAATTAGGAGAACGGTTTTCGGTAATAGCCTCAGCATTGACCGTTGTGGTAGCATAGCCCAGTTTTTTGGACTCTTTTTTGATACCGAGTGCCGTTACTACTACTTCTTCGAGTGCTTTGGCGTCTTCTTGCATTGAAACATCAATCTTGCTCCGTCCGTTGATTTTTACATCTTGACTCACAAAACCGATATACCTAAACTGTAATGTACCGTTGGCAGGTGCATTGATTGCATAATTACCGTTAGCATCCGTAACGGCACCAGTGGTAGAACCAACTATTACCACATTGACACCAGGTAGCCCTTGATTGTCTTTTGATGAAGTAACTGTTCCTGTTACCCTTTGTTGAGCAAAGGCTTGGATTGTCAGAATTACTACCCAAAGTGGTATGAGTAATCCTTTCAAGTAGAAGTGTTTTTTCATAGTAAATTGTGTTTAGAAGAAAGCGGATAAGGTTTACTGATTTTATTTATTTAGAGGTTTCAATTTATTTCTCCACTACGGCATGGCCACCAAACTCGTTTCGGAGGGCGGCAACTACTTTTCCAGAAAAAGAGTCTTCCTGCAATGAGCGATACCGCATCATCAGCGACAGTGCCATTACAGGTGTTGGCACACCCAAGTCGAGAGCGGTTTCGAGTGTCCATTTCCCTTCACCAGACGAGTGCATCACGCCCCGAATAGCGTCGAGATGAGGGTCTTTTGTAAAAGCATTCATTACCAGTTCCATGAGCCAGCTTCGCACTACCGAACCGTGATTGAACAAATCGGCAATAGCCCTAAAATCAAGATCATAGCTGCTTTTGTCAAATACCTCAAAGCCCTCAGCAATGGCTTGCATCATGCCATATTCAATGCCATTGTGTACCATTTTTACAAAATGTCCACTACCTGCCGCACCTGTATAGAGGTAGCCATTGGGTACCGAAATGGCTTTGTAAATTGGCTCACAGTAGTCAAACACATCTTTGTCACCCCCAATCATGGCACATACGCCATTGCGTGCGCCACTTACCCCACCACTTGTGCCACAATCCAAAAAACGAATGCCTTTGTCTTTGAGGGCAAGATACCTCCGCACTGAGTCTTTATAATGAGCATTACCTCCCTCAATCAGTATATCTCCTACTGTAAGCATCGGCAACAGTTCATCAATCACACTATCTACTATAGCGCCAGCCGGAATCATGAGCCAAATAACTCGGGTTGTGTTAAGTTGACTCACCAAGTTGGACAAACTCTCTGCTGTGGTTACACCCTCTGCTGTTACTCGCTCCCTACTGTCTGCCGACACATCAAAAGCAACCACGCCAAAACCTTTATCTCGTAGGTTCAGTGCCAATGGGAAACCCATTTTTCCAAGTCCAACTAAGCCTATTTGCATTTTATATTCCTTTTGTCTGTTCGTATAATTTCTTAAACCGTTCCAACTGCTCTGTATAGAAATTTGTTTGTTCTTGTGGGGCAAAAATCACTACTGGCGGATGCTCAGGCAGATGATCAAAATCTTTGGCATAGCCTAATGCCCACATCGCCATCATGGTAGCCCCCCAGGCAGAATGTTCGTTGGTTTGGGTAATGTGTACGTTTGCGCCCAACACATCTGAAAGTAATTGCAATACTACCGGCGAAACCGCCAACCCCCCTCCTACTTTCACCGCCGAAATTGGCTGGTTTCCTAACGAAGCTACGGTTTCGGCAATGTACTTGATATTCAACAAGATACCTTCCATCACGGCTCGTGCTAAATGTATTCGAGAATGCCGGAGCGTTAAGCCATGAAAAATACCTGTTGCCGATGCATCCCAAACAGGTGCACGCTCACCTTGTAGGTAGGGTACAAACAACAGTCCGTCTGCTCCAACGGGGGCGTTTTGCACCCATTCGTAAAAAGTACCGAAATTATTATCTACAAAATTTTTCACAAACCATTCTACTACAATGCCTCCGTTGTTAGAACCCCCTCCGAGCACATATTTATCTGGAGCTAAATAGTAGCAAAACGTTCGACCACTTGGGTCAATTAGTGGTTCATTTACCACTGCACGGGCAGCAGCACTGGTACCAACCGTAACTGCCATTGCTTCGGCTTGAATAGCCCCTGACCCTAAATTTGCCAAACATCCATCGCTTGCCCCAATCACTAATGGCGTACCTTTCGGAAACAAATCATCATTAATACACTCCCGAATTGTGAGTGTGTCAACCAAATTTGGTAAGCGAGCGGTGTCTAATTCAAGGCGTTCGAGCGGACACAAATGCCATTGTTTTTTATATAAATCAAACATCCCCGTTGCCCCGCCAATGGAATAATCCATTTCGAAGCGTCCTGTCATTTTGTACCAAATCCACTCTTTTACACCTACAAACATGGTGGCTTCTGTCCACCAAGAAGGTTTATTTTCTTGCGCCCACATTAGTTTGGCAAGCGGAGTCATGGGGTGAATCGGTACACCTGCTTCTTTATAATAAGGATCGCCATTTACTTTCTTAAATTGGCTGATGACCTTTTCGGCACGATTGTCAGACCAAATCATCATATCTGCCAATGGGCGATTGTTGGCATCTATCGGCAAGAGCGTGTGCATGGCACTACTCATGCCTACACCCGCCAACGTATATGATTCATCTACGGTTTCGAGTACCCGCCGCACAGAGGCTTTTACTGCCTGCCAGATGGTGTCTGGCTTTTGAACAGACTGGTTGGGCCCTGGGTAAAACGTCGGATATGCTATGCCCGAACTCACCAGCGGGTTGCCTCGTTGGTCAAAGGCAATTACTTTGGTGCTGGTTGTGCCAAGGTCAAGTCCGATGAAATAAGGGGTCATGTGCTGTGTTTAGGCAGATGTAAATAACTACCGAGCAAGAATAAAAATTTTGTATCCAAAAAGTCTAATTTTATCTTAGAATTTTTCAATACAAAGGTGAGAAGTCTCAAACAGGATTACTTTGTATTATTCAAGTAAGTTTTTGTATAAATTATGCAATATTGGTAGGTAAACCCCAATTAGAGGATACAAATGGCTCGATTGTGGTATAAATAACTTGTAGCGGCGTATGGCATCCGCCTGACTTTAAGAGCGGTACTGTTTAGGTGAAATACCCGTAGCTTGCTTGAAAAAATGAGTAAAGTGGGCAGAATCAGTGAATTGTAACTCGAAGGCAATTTCAGAAATACTTTTTTCTGAATATTTCAGCAAGGTTTTGGCTTCTAATAACAACGTCTCTTGAATAAGAGCACTGGCTGTTTTGCCACTTTGTTGCTTAATGAGTCGGTTGAGGTGATTGGGCGTTATGTTAAGTTTTTCGGCGTATTCGTTTACACTTCGGCTACGTTTGTAATGCTGTTTTACTAAGTTGATAAACTTGTCCAGCATTTCGTGGTTGCCATGAAGTTCTACCTGCAAATGAACCTGCTGCCGAGTATAACTGCGGTGAGCCGTAATAAAAAGTTGGAACAAATACGTGCCAAGCATCCATTCACGATTAGGCACATTGCGCCGTAATTCGCTTTCCATTTTCAAGAATAAATCTTTTACTTCGTTGGCTTCTTCAGTATTTAGTTCAAAAACTGGCGTTCCGTCAGAGCCAAGAAACGGAAACTGGCGCTGCATCTGGTTAAAAGCCGGTACTACTTTTTCGATAAAGGCTTGTGTAAAAACCAAATAGTACCCATAGAAACCTGGGCTGGGGTCCGAAAGTGAGAAAATCTTGCCTGGCGACTTAAAATGAATTGTATTGGGGGTTTGAACAAAGCGATTAATGTTTACTTCAACCGCAACCGACCCTGTCAGATTAAACCCAACTACATAAAATGCAGTTTTTACAGGGCCAAAAGCCGTTTTCATACCCATGGTAGAAAACACCTCGAAGCCTTCTATGCCGTAAATTCCTTCGTATGAATTGTTCCCAAAGCCATCACCTTCCCCATCTCTGTGGTAGGTAATGAACTCATCAAATTCAATAATAGAAACTTCAGAGGATTTCATCTCAGAATCTATATGGATATTTATTAGCAACAGCAGTTATCCGACGTAACGTATCTAAAGTGTAAAACGCTTTAATCTTCTAATTTCCTAAGATTTTAAGAAGAAACAATACCTTCTGTAACAGATGTAATCAAAGAGAAACAAATAAATACTCTAATTTATTGAATATCAACTGAATATCATTCTCAAAAGAAATCCTATTTCTCCCTAATTATTCTGCTACTTCATATATTCTCACCCAACGTACATTTTAGCAACTGCCATTTTTAGTAAAATTTTCTATCTTGCACCTTCTCTCTAAAACTATTAAACCATGAACTTAAACCTAAAAGCCACTGCCCTCAATACCTACGATGCCATTGTAATTGGCACGGGTATCAGCGGAGGCTGGGCCATGAAAGAACTCACCGAAAAGGGACTCAACGTGCTTGCGCTCGAGCGTGGACGCATGGTTGAGCATGTAACCGACTACCCCACCACGCTGCTCAAACCATGGGAAATGCCTCATCGAGGGCAATTGACCGAAAATCTCGAAAAAGAAAACCCTATTGCCAGCCGTTGCTATGCTTTTGACGAACACCGGCAGCAGTTTTTTGTAAAAGACAACGAACACCCTTACATTCAAGACAAACCCTTTGATTGGATTAAGGGCTACCAAGTAGGTGGCAAGTCCCTGATGTGGGCTCGCTGGACTCAACGCTGGGGCGAGCATGACTTTGAGGCCAATGCCAAAGAGGGCATCGGTATTGACTGGCCCATTCGCTATGCTGACCTTGCCCCATGGTATAGTTATGTTGAGAAATTTGCTGGCATTAGCGGCAACCGAGACGGCCTGCCACAAGTACCCGATGGGGAGTTTTTGCCACCAATGGAAATGAACTGCCTCGAAAAACACGTCAAAACACAAATTGAGTCAAAATTTAAAGGTCGAAACCTCATTATTAGCCGCACAGCAAACCTTTCAAAAGCCCAAGCACAT
>JBGAVQ010000226.1:0-9522 GCA_044228045.1 Spirosomataceae bacterium | reverse complement strand
CTGACTATCAACGTGGAGAAAGGCGTACAACTGCCCAATACAAAATATGAAACGGCAGACAAACTAACACTCGAAACCACCCTGCCAGACCCTAATACACTGGAAGTGGTTGATATTCAGACTGGTTTTGAGAACAATCAAGGCTATGTGCGAGTGGTAACGACCCAAGAACTATCCCCTGAAAACCTGGTTAATTATTACCGAATAGAGGGCGGAAACTTGGCCACACCAGAAGAAACGGTTGTGCAATACGATAGTGCTGGAAATCCAATTAAAACAACCAAGCCCCAGACACCCAAATCCCAAGCGCAGAAAACCAAGGCAGAACTCACCGAAAATGGTTTTATTGTTAGAGGCTCATTCAATGAAACCGATACCTACATACTCACGCTCACCAAGCAGATGCGTGGGGTGTTAGGCGCTTCATTGTCAGAAGATTATACAAAAGATTTGTACTTTGGAAAAATGCCAGCGGCGATTGAATTTGTGAATAAAAAAGCCGTTTATCTATCAGCAAAAGGAAACCGAAACGTAGCGGTAAACATTGTAAACGTGCCGAAAGTACAGGTTAAAATATCAAAAATTTACGAAAACAACATTTTGCAATACTTGCGCCAATACCGCTACGAAAATTATGGAGACGAAGGAGGTGGTTCTTTTCAATACGGTGACGATTATGACGGAATGTTTTCGGACGAAGTAGTTCGTAAAACCATTGAAACCGAAAACCTCCCCCAAGTTCGAGGGGTTTCTGCTTTGAACCTTTCCTTGCCCGACCCTTCCAATAATTTCAAAGGCATTTATGTGGTTTCGCTCAACTCAAATGATGAGTATTACCTCAATGCTACCAAGTTGGTGAGTTTGTCAGACATCGGGCTAATTGCCAAAAACGCAGGCGATGAGTTGATGATTTTTGCCAACTCTATCCGCACGGCAGAGCCTATCGGTGGCGTGGAAGTTCGGCTGGTTTCAAGTAATAACCAAACCATTCAGACCGTAAAAACGGATGGAACGGGCATAGCCATTTTCAAAAATATCAAAGAAACAGGCTTTACACCAGCTATGGTTACAGCAGTGCAAAAAGATGACTTTAACTACTTGGTACTCAACGACACACAAGTAGAAACCAGTCGTTTTGAGGTAGAGGGAAAACGTGACAATTCTACTGGTTTTGAGGCATTTATCTATGGAGACCGCAATATTTATCGCCCCGGCGAAACGGTTTATTACAATGTAGTGGTGCGGAAATCAAACTGGGAGTCGGTCGGAGAAGTGCCTGTGAAAGTCCGATTTTTGATGCCAAATGGCAAAGAATACAAAGCCTTGCGAGCCAAAACCAATGCACAAGGAGCAGTAGAAGGCAAAATAGAAATGGATGTTTCGGCAGTTACGGGTACTTACACACTTGAGGTGTTAAATGCCAACGATGTGCTGTTGGCCTCTCAAAACATTAGCATTGAGGAATTTATGCCCGACCGCATCAAGGTAGATGTCAAGTCCGACAAAGAAAGTTATCGCACGGGCGAAACGGTTGGGCTTTCGGCAACGGCCCTGAATCTGTTTGGCCCTCCAGCTTCGGGGCGTAATTATGAGATGGATCGCCAACTCAAACGAAAATACTTTACAGCCAAAGGCTATGAAAGCTATATGTTTGATATTGAGGACAATACCAATTTTGAAAACGAACTTCGGCAAGGCGTAACCGACGACAACGGCTTGGCACAAGAGCAATTCATAATTCCAGCTACGTATGCTGACATGGGGGTTTTAGAAGGAAAAGTCTATGTAACTGTTTTTGACGAAACGGGCCGCCCAGTCAACAGGGTGAAGCGATTTGAGGTGTTTACACAACCCATTTTTTACGGAATCGGCATGCCTGATACTTATGTAAGTACTAATGTGCCTGTTACTATTCCGTTAGTGGCACTTAATCAGCAAGGCAAACCAAGCACCTCCGCAGGACGTATAGAAATTGTAAAGTTTGATTATCAGACTGTTATCGAAAAAAATGCAGACGGCGCATTGCGGTATTCATCCAAAAAACAAACCAAAGTTGTGTTCAGCCGCTTAGTGAATTTCTCGAATGGCAAAGCTGAAGTAAGCTATGCACCCAAGGCTTCGGGTGAGTATGAAATAAGGCTCCACCGTGAAGGTGCAAAAAGCTGGACAGCGCAGTCGTTTTATGCTTATGGCTATGGATACACCTCTAATTCGTCGTTTGAAGTGAGCAACGAAGGAGAGGTGATGATGGAGTTTGACAAAGACAAGTACCAAGTTGGAGACCGGGCCAAAGTGTTGTTCAAAACACCATTTGCTGGCAAACTGTTGGTAACCGTTGAGCGTAACAAGGTTTTGTCTTATTACTATGTAGAAACGGACAAAAAATCAGCAGAATTAGACTTTAAAATTACAGAAGACCACCTGCCCAATGTGTATGTGTCGGCCACGCTGATTCGCCCGCTCGACGATACCAATATGCCGCTCATGGTAGCGCATGGTTATGCGCCTGTAATGGTGGAAGATGCTGATAATCAATTGCCTGTAGAAGTGGTTGCCGTTGAAAAATCACGCTCAAAGACCAAGCAAAAAATCAGAGTAAAAACGGCTTCTAATGCCGAAGTAACCATTGCCGTGGTGGACGAAGGCATCTTGCAACTCAAAAACTTCCGCACACCAGACCCCTATGGTTTTTTCTACCAAAAACGAGCCTTAGAGGTCAGTAGCCACGACTTGTATCCATTCCTTTTCCCTGAGCTCTCCATTGCTGCGAGCAGTAGTGTGGGCGGCGATGGTTACGACTTAGAAAAACGCATTAACCCCCTCTCGAACGGACGGGTCAAATTAGTGGCGTTTTGGAGTGGCATCAAACAAACAGGTTCAAGCGGCGAAGCCGAATTTGAGGTAGAAATCCCACAGTTTTCAGGAGATTTGCGCATCATGGCCGTGGCGTATAAAGACAAAGCCTTTGGGTCGGGCAACAAAAACATGAAAGTGGCTGACCCATTGGTAGTTAGCACGGCACTACCTCGTTTTGCAAGCCCTAATGACGAATTGGTCGTACCCGTAAACATCACGAACACTACCAAGCAAGTAGCTAATGTGACAGCAAGTATCACATTGTCAGGTGCTTTGCAAAATGCTGGGGCAAGTACACAGACCATTTCCATTGCGCCAGAGAAAGAAGGGCGTACACAATTTGCTGTAAAAGCAGCGGCTGCCATTGGCAATGGAAAAGTGATTGTGACCGTAAATGGTTTGAAAGAAAAATTCACGGAAAGCATTGAACTTACCGTGCGCCCAAGCACCAGCTTGCTCAAAACCGCAACGTCTGGAAATGTTTATGCTGGGCAAACCTCCACCGTCAATTTGGGTATTACTGACTTTGTGCCGAGTAGCATAAAGTCATCGCTATTGGTGAGTAAATCGCCAATGGTGCAATTTGCCGACAAGTTTGACCACCTACTTGGTTATCCCTACGGATGTTTGGAACAGACGGTTTCTAAGGCATTCCCACAATTGTACTTTGCGGAGTTTGTTAAGTTGATACAATCTGGTAAAAAGCCTTATACCAAAGCGGGAGAAAATGACCTAAACCCCAATTATAATGTACAAACAGCCCTCAAAAAGATAGAAACCCTCCAACTCGCCAACGGTGGACTTTCGATGTGGCAAGCTGGCGACTCCGAACAATGGTGGGGTACGGCGTATGCTTGTCATTTTATGATGGAAGCGCAAAAGGCTGGTTTTGAGGTGAATAGTGCAACGTTGGGTAAGGTCATAGAGTACCTCAACCAAAAAGTAGTTACGCCATCGGTGTTCAATCAGGTTGTTTATAATGAAGATGGCAGCATCACGAATCGGAACATGGCGAGTCGAGAGGTGATTTATAGTCTTTATACCTTAGCGTTGGCAGGTAAGCCCAACCGCTCTGTGATGAATTATTACAAAACCAATACAAACCTGCTTTCGACAGACCAATTATATTTGTTAGCAGCGGCATTTAGTCAGATTGGCGACCAACGAAGTTTTGCAACCCTTTTGCCAAAAGCCTACGGCATAGATCGAAGTGCCAAAGAATCAGGTGGTTCGTTTAGCTCCCCCATTCGCAATATGGCCCTGGTGTTGAATACGCTGATTGAAACCAATCCTGACAACTTGCAGATTCCGAGCCTTGCTCGTCAATTGTCCGAAACCATAAAAACCCAACGCTGGCTTTCAACCCAAGAAGAAGCCTTTGTGTTTTTGGCAATGGGCAAGTTGGCACAAAAAGCGGCTCAAAGTAGCATTTCGGCTACAATAAATAGTGCAGGGAAAGCGATTGGCAATTTTACAGGTGCAGACTTGCTGCTAAACAAAGGTGTTGGTAATCAGACACTTATTGCCACGAAAGGCAAGGGGACCCTCTACTATTTTGCACAGGCAGAAGGACTAAGTACCTCGGGCAATTACGAAGAAATAGACAATGTGTTGCAGGTACGAAAACAGTTTTTTGACCGAAACGGAAACCCTGTTTCAGCTAATTCTTTCAAACAGAATCAGTTGGTTGTGGTTAAAATCACCTTGGCAAGTCAAACAGGATTAGGCGTTGAAAACGTGGTTATTACCGATATGTTGCCAGCAGGTTTGGAAATAGAAAACCCACGGATTTCGGAAGAACGAGACATGGCCTGGATTAAAGACCAAGCCGCTGCCGAACATTTTGACATCCGTGACGACCGCATCAATTATTTCACCTCGGCAAACTCAAAACCAAAGTCTTTTTACTATTTGGTTCGTGCCGTCTCGAAAGGAAAATTCAGAATGGGCCCCGTTTCGGCAGATGCCATGTACAATGGCGAGTATCGGAGTTATTCGGGTGGTGGAGTGGTTGTGGTTCAATAATAAGTTTTGGCAGGAAAAGGTATCTTTGATATACTCAATATTTTATGCAACAAATCGAATGGAAAACATGGCTTGAGCGATATAATGCGGAGTCAGAGCTTTCGGCACCAGAACAACAATTGGTAGAATCTGCCCGCAAAGCCACGTATCAGTCTCATGCGCCATACTCTCATTTTCATGTGGGGGCTGCCATATTGCTCGAAAATGGGCAGATTTTCACAGCAGGCAATCAAGAAAATGCCGCCTATCCCAATGGTTCTTGTGCCGAAACATCGGTGATTCATTGGGTTGGGGCTAATTTTCCATTGGTCAAGATGCTTGCCATAGCCATTGTAGCTCGCCCTGGCGAAGGGGCAATATTCAAAGCAGTGGCTCCTTGTGGCATTTGCCGCCAAGCCATGCTCGAATACGAAGTACGCCAGCATCAACCTATTAGGGTATTGATGCTGGGAAGCGACGAGGGTATTATTGTTTCGGCATCGGTAGCTAATTTATTGCCGATTCAGTTTGATGCCTCGGGATTGCATTGAGGAGTAATAATGGCAATAAGCGTCGAGGACGAGCCTGCCAGAGCTGCAAGACCATGCAACACCGATGTCATATCAGGGTTAATGGCTGATTAAATAGTCGTTTTATCTTCTTTGTAAACTTTTTTGTAGCCCACGCCATCCACCACAATTTTGGAGATAATCTCTCGCATAATTTCAGAAGTACCGCCAGCAATCGTACCAACCCGAACGTCTCGATAGGCACGGCAAATAGGATAGTCTTCGATGTAGCCATACCCACCAAAAAACTGCAAGCAGCCGTCCACTACCCGTTTTTGCATCTCGGATGTGTAGAGCTTGGCCATCGAACATTCTTTTACCACTACTTCGCCATGTATGTATTTCCAACAGGTGCTATAAACAAACTCTTTGGCTACTTCTACCTCCGTAGCCAAGTCTGCGGCTTTGTGGCGCAATGCCTGAAACTTGGCGATAGGGCGACCAAATGCTTCTCGCTCGTGCATGTATTGAAGCGTAGCCTCCAGGGCAGATTCCGCCCCGGCTACGGCCATTACTGCTGCCACAAGCCGCTCTAATTGGAGGCTCTCCATCAGGTAATAAAAACCAGCGTTTTCCATCCCCACCCGATTGCCCACAGGCACACGCACGTTATCGAAACGGATTTCGGCGGTGTCGGAGCTATGCCAACCCATTTTGTTGAGTTTAGTGCGAGACACGCCTTCGGCTTGTAAGTCCACCACAATCAGGCTCACCCCATTAGCCCCACCCGAAGGGCTGGTTTTGGCGGCTAAGGTAACAAAGTCACCATAGGTACCGTTGGTGATAAAGGTTTTTGAGCCGTTAATTACATAGTCGTCACCGTCTCGAACAGCCGTGGTCAGAATCGCCGATACATCAGAACCAGTGTTTGGTTCAGTCATGGCCAAAGCCCCAACTTTTTCACCCAGAATGGCAGGAACCAAGTAGTTTTGTTTGAGTTCGGCATTACCCGCCTTAAAAATATGGTTGGTAGCCATGTACTGATGCACACTTACCGCCGAAGCAAACCCACCCATGCTGCTACGAGCG
This sequence comes from Spirosomataceae bacterium, assembly GCA_044228045.1. Lineage (GTDB taxonomy): Bacteria > Bacteroidota > Bacteroidia > Cytophagales > Spirosomataceae > JAXLVB01. The sequence continues at coordinate 3,064 of JBGAVQ010000226.1, read as the reverse complement.
AGTTCTTCGAGCCAAATAACCGTGAACCAAAAATCAGCGTTTGTTCCACCAACTTCTTCTGGGAAATTGATACCCAAATAGCCCATTTCACCCATTTTCTTGAAAATGTCTTTCGGAATGCGCCTTTCGGTTTCCCATTTCTCAATGTTAGGAATCACTTCTTTTTGAATGAATTGGCGAGCCGATTGACGAAACAAATCGTGGTCTTCGGCGAAATACTGAGATTTTGATTTCATAGACAAGAGAATGTTAGACAAGAGATGATGAGAGACATAGGAGGGTTTTTATGATTTAACGATTCGGCAAACATCTTTGTTTTTTTCAAGGTAGTACAAATTTCTTCAAATCGTTTTGGTATTTAAATCAAATTTTACAGTGGATTTTGAAAGAAAAACAGCAAAATTGGGAGCTATTTGGCTTGATAATTTGAAAATGAGTTAATTTTAGTAATTTAGGATTTTATTCAGAAAAAACATCAATAAATTCAATCAAAGAGATAATATGAACAAAGCAGAACATGAGGCTTCAAAGGGTTCGAGGAGGTCTTTCATCAAAAAGAGCGCAATAGCCTCTTCATTTTTCATCGTGCCTCGTCATGTGCTGGGTGGAATAGGTTTTACGGCTCCCAGTGATCAACTAAATCTGGCAGCCATTGGTGCTGGTGGCAAAGGCCGAAGTGACATCAAAAATGCCTCAGTTAATGGCAGAGAGAGAATAGCAGCACTTTGTGATGTAGATTTTTCGGGTACTGCTGCGGATTCGGTTAAGCTTTTTCCGAACGCAAAACTATTTGCAGATTACCGGGTCATGCTGGACGAAATGAAGGACATAGATGCCGTTACTATTTCTACTCCTGACCACGTACATGGTCCTGCCGCAAAATACGCCATGGAAAGAGGCAAGCATGTGTACGTGCAAAAACCCATGACACACAATATTCGTGAGGCTCGTATGCTTACCGAAATGGCCAGAAAATACAAAATTGTGAGCCAAATGGGTAACCAAGGAGCATCTAATCCGCTATTGAAAACTGTTCAACAATGGGTGGACTCTGGTAAATTAGGGAAGATAGGAAAAGTACAGATTTGGACAAATCGCCCTGTTTGGCCACAAGGCAATGCTATGCCTTCGCCCGACGACAGTCTCAAACCAAAAGATTTGGACTGGAACTTGTGGCTGGGGCCTGCTGAATACAAGCCATTTACACCCAATATGCACCCGTTTAACTGGCGTGGCTGGTGGGACTATGGCACAGGAGCACTGGGTGATGTAGGATGCCACTTAATAGATATCCCTTTTAGAACCTTGGGCTTAAAATACCCAACAGATGCAGAATGTAGTGTGGCTTCGGTGTTTTCAAAAATGTGGACGGCAGATTATCACCCTGAGGGTTGCCCGGCTTCATCGTTTATCACGCTGCATTTTGCCGAAACGGCCAAAAGTAAATCTAAAATTGAAATGACGTGGAGCGATGGCGGCATCAGACCGTCGCATCCAGATATTATACCAGCTAATGAAGATATTGGCGGCACAAATGGCGCAAATGGTGTTATGATTATTGGTGAAAAAGGAATCATCACAACCAACATTAACGATAGCTCACCCATGATGCCGAAGCTATTTTTGAATGATGGCACCAAAGAGCTGGGCCCTGATTTGCCAAAAGATATAGAGTCAGAGTATGGTCATCAACGCAGATGGGTAGATGCCTGTAAAGCAGGCTTCAGAAGTAAAGAACATTTGGAGTTGACCTCTTCATTTGATTATGCTGGCCCAATGACCGAAACCGTTTTGATGGGCAATTTGGCGATTCGTAGTTATCTGTTAAGAAAAGAAGACAAAGGAAAAATGGAATTTTTTGCACGCAAAAAACTCCTTTGGGATGGCGAAAATATGCGCATAACCAACCTTGAAGAGGCCAATCAGTTTGTTAGCAGGACTTACAGAAAAGGCTGGGAAGTGTAAGAATTTTTAGGGTAGTAAAGTTTTAACCATCGGATGACTGTGTTTTAGCATTAGCAGTCATCCGATGGTTTTTTTGATAAATTAGCGAACAGTAAAATTACCCTCGCCAATTTTGAAGCCTTCGGCATACAACTCAACATTGTATTTGCCTGGGCGATAGCGGTCTCCTCCTTTGGCAAAAACCCACTCTACGTTCTGATTCGTATTGGTATAAGCCACTTTTTGTTTGCCTGTGTACATGAGTTCTTTGCCAGTAGCATAAAATGCCGAACCGTCCATTCCGTTGGTCAATACGGCTCCTTCGGGGTCAAGCACACGCACAATTACCTCTTTTTCTTCTTGTTTGGTAAGCGGATTAGGTAATAGCGTGTAAGCTACTTTTATTTTTTCAATACGCTTGGCTTTGTAGGCATTCTCGTCGTCTTCTTTGAGTTTGCCCCGTGAAGTAATGGCTGCCACCTTTATATTTTGAGCTTTGAGGGCAGAGGCAATCGTCACTTTTTCGGTCAGTTCTTTGTTTTGAGCCACAAAAGTATTGAGCGTGTCTTTATAGGCACGATGCGTGGTTTCAAGATTGGTTTTCAGACCTGTGTTTTCTTTGTTGAGGTTGTCGTTGGTAGCAAGCAGTTGGCCGTTTTCTTCCTTCAACTTAGCAATGTCAGCATCTTTTTGTGCCAAGAAACTTTCATACTCTTTAATCTTATTTTCATATTTGGCAATCAACGAGCCATTATTTCGGCGCAACGAGGCTTTGTCAGCTTCTAATTGCGTTTTTACTTTCAACAAATCAGTCACGTCGCCACCGAGTTTTTGAACTTCGGCAATTTTGGTGTCTAATTCATGCGAAATCGAGTCTAATTTTGAATGAGTAGCCAGCAACTCATTTGTTTTTTGCTGAATGGTTGCTTCTTGTTTTTGGGTAACTTCTTTCTGATTGTACAACGAAAAACCTAATACACCAGCAATAATCGTCATCAGTGCCAAAGCACCAACCAGAATAGGATTGTTCTTTTTTTGAGTAGTTTCCATACCTTTTTTGAATTTTAAGGGTTAAACATGTAACACATGACTTCTATCATGCAGTAGCATTTTATCAATA
>JBGAVQ010000225.1:0-9747 GCA_044228045.1 Spirosomataceae bacterium | reverse complement strand
TAAACTGAAACCGCAAGTACGTTTGTCCAAGCAAGATAAGTTTCTGAAAATCAGGCACCCTGATGCGTTCGTTCAAGATTTTGGATGCAGGCAAATTCTTGATTTTTTGAAACAACCGAAGATAATACTGATACGCCAAATACACGCCCATTCGTGCGCCTTTGGGTAAGCGGATGATGCCCTCATAAGCAGCATCGAAGTCGGCTTGAATGTCGGCTTCTATTTGCTTTTTAATCTCTTTTGTAAAAGCATTGAAGTTGACACCCGGAAAGTAAACCCGCCCACGTTCTTCGTAATCACTTTTTACGTCTCGCAAAAAATTGACCTTCTGAAACGCCGAACCTAAGCGCCGTGCTGGCTCTCTAAGCTGTTGATATTGCGCCTCATCGCCTTCGCAAAACACTCGTAAGCACATCAAACCCACTACTTCGGCAGAACCATAAATATACTCTTCATAACCCGACTGATTGTAATCGGTTTGCTCCAAGTCCATCTCCATACTATGCAAAAAAGCCTCAATTAGTTCTCGTTCAATCTTATATTCGTTCACTACTAATTGGAATGAATGAAGCACAGGGTTGAGGCTGATTTTTTCTTCAATAGCTTGGTAGGTGTCTTGCCAAAAGCGATTGAGCAGGTCTTTTTTGTTATGACTATGGAAGGTATCCACAATTTCGTCGGCATAGCGAACAAAGCCATAGATAGCAAAAACAGGATAGTGGTATTTTTTGGCTAAGGTCTTGATTCCGAGCGTAAAAGACGTACTATAATACTCAGTAATGAGTTTACTACATTCAAAAGTAGTTTTGGTGTATAAATCTTGGTGGTTCACAAGGTCAATAATTTGAGAATTCGTTAATTGGCTTTACACTCTTTTGCTACTTCTTCGGCCACTACTAAGCCCGAAATCAACGACGGTGGCACGCCTGGCCCAGGTACTGTCAGTTGCCCGGTGTAGTACAAATTACTTACTTTTTTACTCTTGAGGCTTGGTTTTAGCAAGGCCGTTTGCAGCAAGGTATTTGCCAAACCGTAGGCATTGCCTTTAAAAGCGTTGTAATCACTTTTGAAATCTTGGTGTGCGTAGCTTCGCTGATACACCACGTGTGAGCGGATGTCGTGTCCTACATATTTTTCGAGCCGATCCATCATCATGTGATAATACTTTTGCCTAATCTCTTCATTATCAATCAGGTCTGGTGCAACAGGCATAAGCAAAAACAAATTCTCGCAACCCGCTGGGGCTACTGAGGGGTCGGTTTTAGATGGTGCCGATGCATAAAATAGGGGCTTAGTAGGCCACTGAGCTTCTGTATAAATTTCGTGAGCATGCAGCGTAAAATCTTCGTCAAAAAACAAGTTATGATGGGTCAATTTGTCCACTCGCCGATTTACCCCCAAATAAAACAACAACGACGACGGTGCCATCACTCGTTTGTCCCAATATTCTTCGGAATAATTGCGGTACTCGGGTGCAAGCAAGTTGTTTTCGACGTGATGATAGTCTGCACTGGCTACTATGGCGTTGGCCTCAAACTCGTCGGTTTGTGTTATTATCTTTTTAGCATTATTTTCCTGAATATCAATACGTTGCACATTCTGGCTGTACAATATCTTCACTCCCTTTTCTTGGGCTAAAGCCACCATTGCTTTTACAATTTCGTGCATCCCACCCATCGGATACCACGTACCCATCTTTATTTCAGCATAGTTCATCAAACTATACATGGCAGGGGTATTTTGAGAAATTGCTCCTAAAAACAAAATTGGGAACTCCATCAGTTTCAGCAACTTTTCGTTCTTGAAAAACTTGCGAACGTGGCTATGAAACGACTGAAACACGTCTAAACGAACTACATCTATCAGCAGTTTGAGGCTCAAAAACTCCGAAATACTTCGGCTGGGTTTCCAGACAAAATTGTTGATGCCTACTTGGTACTTGTAAGCTGCTTGGCTCATAAACTCCCTAAAGCGAGGAGTCACACCTGGCTCCAAGGTTTCAAAGAGATGCTCTAATCGCTCAATACCAGCTGGTAAGTTGATGGTTTGATTTCCTTCAAAAACAACGGAATATGACGGGTCAAGGCGAACTAATTCGTAGTAATCTGATGGCTTTTTACCAAATTTTCCAAAATAAGTTTCAAACACATCAGGCATCCAATACCAACTTGGCCCCATATCAAAAACAAAACCTTGGGACTCAAATAACCTGGCTCGCCCACCCGGTGAACTATTTTTTTCTAAAATGGTCACATCAAAACCTTTATCGGCCAAGGCAGTTGCTGCAGCCAGTCCCGAAAACCCCGAGCCAATCACAATTATTTTTTTCTGTAACATATTCCCAAAAATACGTTTAATCTGATAAACCACGATACAGTAAAAAGGTTTTTATCTTGCTGGTTCTATAACAAAAAAGCCGGAGAACTATCTCCGACCCTTTGAACCTTCTTCTGTTAACCAAAAAAATCCATCAAATTTTTTAGGTAGGAAATGCTCAGAACATGAACTTTGCTAAACCACTGGACTGTATCAGTTCAAATGAGCGTACATGAAGAGCCTTTCTTCTGCCTCAGGGCAATATGGATACGGTTTTGACCGTACCAATCGGAATATCTTAATTTCTGAGCGATTTCATGATACTTAAACCCACGGAAATACCATGAATGGGGTTTTGTAATCAAATTCTAATGCCTCAACAGCACGAAGTATGTCTTCAAGTGCAAAAGTTGAAAAAGCCATGTTGTCGGTACTACTCTCAAATGAGTTAATATAATGAAGATTGTCGGAGGTATCAATGAAGGTATTCTTACGAACCATCCGTTGATAGTTAGTAATAAAAGTATTCTTCATGATAGTATAGAGCCAAGCTTTTAGATTGGTTCCATCAGTGTATTTTTCTCGATTGGTAAATGCTTTCAAAAGCGTATCTTGAAGCAAATCGTTGGCGTCATCTGAGTCTCTGGTCAATTTCATAGCAAATGGACGCAACGACTTTGACATTTTGGCAATATGGTTAGTGAATTCTATGGAAGTCATGTTATTTATTGTTTTTAATTTGTTTAACCAAAATAAGTAAACATTAAACAAACTTCCAAATAATATTTACACTTTTTTAAAAATCATCTTGAAACAGTGCCAAATTTATAGTATTTCCGTTATTTTCAAGCTAATAAATGCTTATTCCCCCTCATAAGACTCATCCTTGCTTTTTCATGTTGTTTAATTTTTAATAGACAAATGTTCAACTTTCGAGCTTTATGCAACTACTTTTGCAACTATATTGCAAAAAACAATTATCTTTGTATCTTCATTTTCTCAGCCGTATTATCTTTGTATTTTTTATTAGAAATGACTGTCCAACACTTCCGCTTTTTGCTGCTACTAATAGGCTTGTCCATTGCTGCAACTCGTGCTGTTGGTCAAAAAAAAGACTGTGACTGCCAACTCAAAGGAAGAATTACAGACCAAGACACTCGGCTTCCTATAGTAGGAGCAGTGGTTTATCTGAAAGGATTCAACAAAGCCACAACTTCAGACTCGCTTGGTAACTATCAATTTCTTCATCTTTGCCAGGGTAATTATATATTGGTGTGCCGTTTGGTTGGGTACAAAGAAAAAAACTTCCCAATTAACCTATTACACGCTCACGAGCAAGACCTAAGCCTCACCGACGACGATGTCCACCTGCAAGATGTGGTGATTTCGGCTCAGAAAATAGAATCGCCTACCCAAGCCCAAACTACGCTTGCTGGTACAATGCTTGACCAAACTCGTGGACAAACACTCGGTGAAGCACTAAAAGCCGTTACTGGGCTTACATCTCTGCAAACTGGCAGTACCATTTCAAAACCGATTATTCATGGGATGCACTCAAATCGTATTCTGATTTTGAACAACGGGGTGCGACAAGAAGGACAGCAATGGGGTGCCGAACACGCTCCTGAAATTGACCCTTTTGTGGCACAAAAAATTACAGTACTCAAAGGTGCAGCAGGAGTACGCTTTGGTTCAGATGCCATCGGCGGAGTTATTTTGGTAGAGCCGGCTCTCTTGCCTGATACAGCTGGGATTTCGGGAGAAGTTAATGTGGCAGGCTTCTCAAACGGACGACAAGGCGTGGTTGCCAGCACTTTGCAAGGAGGCATAAAGACTTGGAAAGGCTTTGGCTGGCGAGTTCAGGGAACCTTTAAACGGGGTGGCGATGTAAGTACTTCTCGCTACAATTTGCTAAACACGGGGGTTTTGGAACATAATTTTTCGCTCACTACGGGTTATCGAAAAGGGCGTTGGGGTACCGAATTTTACCTAAGCCAATTTGCTACCAAAATAGGAATTTTTGCGGGTTCGCATATTGGCAGCACTACCGACCTACAGCTTGCCATTGAGCGTGGCACACCGCTACCTGACTATACTCCTGCTACACCTACTTATACGATTGACCGCCCGTATCAAGACGTTAGCCATAACTTACTAAAACTAAAAACCTATTGGCGACCGCAAGCTGGCGAAAAACTAACCCTCACGCTATCAAGACAATATAACTACAGAGCCGAATACGACGTAACCCGACGCAATGTAGGTTACAGCCAACGCTTTGAGCTGATAACCCTGATGAGCGACTTAGTTTGGGAACATAAACCCGTGTTTCAATATGTGTCGGGAATGATTGGCTTGACAGGGATTTATCAGCAAAACATCTCCACAGGTGACTTGAAACAACCGCTTACCAAGACCGTTTTTCTACCCAATTTTGAAACCTTCACTGGCGGTGCTTTTGTAATTGAAAGACTTGTAAAAGAGCAATGGGAATTGGAAGTGGGTCTGCGCTATGACTGGCGACAATATCGTGTGTTTCAAAAAGATGTAGCCTTGACCTCAGACACCAAGGTGAATTTATTGGAAAAACACTATCAAAATAGCTCTGGAACGGCAGGTATTTTGTATCACTTTTCCGAAAAATTGAACCTCCGTATGCAAGCAGCATCGGCTTGGCGTGCACCCATGGTCAACGAACTGTATTCTGACGGCGTGCATCATGGTGCGGCAGCTTATGAGCAAGGCGATGCCACGTTACAGCCCGAAATAGCTTACAATTTTTCGCTTACTTCAGAGTATTCGGGCAAGTGGTTAGCGGCTGAATTGCACCTATATAATAACAGTATCCGAAACTACATTTATCTACAACCCCAAGATTCCTTGAAACTCACCGTGCGTGGGGCGTTTCCATATTATAAATATGGGCAAACAGATGCGGTTTTTAGGGGCTTTGATGCCTCAACTACGGTACTGATTAGCAAGGCGTTGTCGCTTACAAGCAAGTATGCCTTCTTGCGTGTCCGTGATGTGCAAAATGACCAATATTTGGTCTGGATTCCGGCGAATCGCTTGGAGAACACACTCAAATACACTTTCAAAAAGCATGATACTTTTGTGAGTATGGGTCATTTGTTTGTAGCCCAACAAACACGAGTAGAACCCAACAGTGATTTTGCTCCTCCCCCGTCTGCTTATTGGCTTTGGAACTTGCAAGCTAGCACTACACTTCCAGTGGGTAAAAAAGCCCTACACCTTGGCCTCAGTGTCAACAATTTATTGAATGTGTCGTACCGAGAATACCTCAACCGCTTCCGTTATTTTTCAGACGATATGGGGCGAAATGTTTCGGTACGCCTCAAATATCCATTCTGATTTTTCTTGCTTTTTTCAAAAATTGAGTATATTTACTCTGTCATAGCGTATAGCCCTATCGACATGGCACATCCCTACCTTTTTGATTACTAATTTACTGTTTTTCTGGGGTTTATCTTCCACTCTAAACACCTATACCATGAGAAACTTCTTCTGTTTTTTGATGACATTTCTGTTTTTTGCAGTTTTTTCGTTTGCCCAAAGCACTGACCCCGGTCAGGTAGTTAGGTGCCGAGTCAATATCAGCTACACCTACACCATTACCACCACCGAACAAAAAGAGGGCCTTCGTGTCACTACTATCATTAGCAACAATCATACCCTCAATGGCACTTGTGAAGGACGATGGATTGATGCTGAATTTCAGATTGATTTAGAAAAAACCGAAGGTGTATTGCAAGGAAACGGACGCTCCCAAGCTACTACCGATCGTACAGAAAGCTTTTCTTGCTATGGCAAAAAGACTGATTACAATGTGCATGCTGACTTAGACTTTGCCACTACCAAATTCTCTTTTCTGTACAGCAAGTCAACCAATACCGAAAACTCGATATTCAGTTTTTTCCCCAATTGGAAAAATTTTGGAGGAAATGGTAAAGAAGTAAAGACCTGCACGGGCCAATGTACCAACTGCCAAAATGAAACTTATACCTATCCGAGTGATGTCATTGAATCTATGGCAGGGATGCCCGGTATGCACGGCAACTACATAGTTCAAGCCGGAGACCCCATCAAACTATTGCGTAATGCTGGCGGTGCCGATGCTGTAAGATGGCTCGAAGGAACAATTGCTCGCAACGGACGAACATTTACCATTACCCAAAACATTAATTTTACCGAAACCCCCGGCACTGGCACTACTACTCGGCACCAACGTAATGTGACCATCTCGATTGCCCCTAATGCAGAGCCACTGTTTGAGGCATGGATTGTGCCCATTGATCGGCTCAACAATTACGAACAATTTGTGCCACTCGGCCCCAGTATTGCTCAAAGCCCCATTGCCCCTTCGCAGTCGTTGGCAAGCAATAGCCAAGACTTTGGCAATAGTCTGGCTTTTGAAGTGAAGGTGCTTAACAAAAAAGCCCAAACTGAGTACCTGAGCAAGCAACAAGTAATGTGGTCGCTGGTGGACGTGAGCAATTATCCAGGTTGGTGCAACAACTTTCCACCCAAAGGTCAAGAAGACACCAAGCCCGATTTACGATTCAACGAGACCCTCAACGATGCCAGCAACTTTGCACAACTTTCTGATAATAGGGCGGTTACCAAAATGGCATTAGGGCCACATGTAATTGTAGTAACCAGCTATGACTATGCTGCTTGGGGAAAACTCCAAGCCGAAGTCAAGTTAGAAGATGGTACAGTGCTGATGGCAAAATACAAGCCAACCGACCGTGAGGCAGTGATTATTCCGAAAGATGACGATGAAAACAAAATTGCAGACACTTGGGAGCAGCAAATTGGCTTAACAGGCAAAGATGCCACTTGGGACGAAGACCCCTACCCGCAGCATCAGCGTAGAGATGGGGATGGCTATACCCTTTTTGAAGAATACAGAGGCTTTAAAGCCCTTAATCATGTGTTGAAAAAACCAACTAATATTCGCCAAACACATCAACATTTTCGCTCAGACCCCCAATACAAAGATATTTTCATCTACGACGAAGACGGGCTATTTACCAGCTATTACGCTACTCAAAATGCCGCCGCCTTAAACTGGCACTTAATTGCTCCTGCTCAAATGGTATTTACCCGCCAAGGGCTTGACCCACAAAACCGTTGGGTCAATTTTCATACTACACCTTACCATTATGCCAAGCAATATGCCATGCACGTAGTCAAAAGAGGGATTGCACCTGCGGGCGGAGGTATAGTTGGGCAAGCGTTTAGCAATCCAGAAGTTAAAAATTACGACGAAAACGAAGCCGCCAATGCCGTAATGGGAGGATATTTACTCAGTGCAGAACAAAACGGGCAGCCCATCCGAACCTCCGCCTGCCCACCCGATGAGGGCTTCGACAAGCCCCTCAAATGTTTTTACATTGTTGAACTTTACCAAGGTACTATCGAGCGCTTGTGCAATCAACTTAATCCGAATGTTCGGCAGGCTGTTTTTCAGAAAATGATGGCTTCAACGGTGATTCATGAAGTTGGACATGGGCTGGGCATTACGCACCACCGCAAAGGCGGGGTAGAAGATGCCGCCGAAACCGTGCGTGGGGTGCTGGATTGTGCCATGCGTTACACCAGCGATATTGAAAACCAACGGCCCGGGTCGTTGTATCGTTGGCAATTGCGCTATTGTCAGCATGGAGAGAGTTTTCAAGAAGTAACCAGTGCGGCTACTACTAACCCCAATGCACCTCCTCAGCCTATCCAACGGGTCACGTTTCCAGCGCATGACTGTTTCAAGCAAATAGACGTAAAGTCAGACCAATAACGAGCAAGCGGTTGAACAAACGTCGTCTTCGAGGCAGATTTACACCTCACTGTGAGAAGTGTAAATACACTACCTTATTTTCGGGAAATATGCGCCAGACTCAGCGGGTATGTGTTTAATCAAGATTTATACACTGAAACAGACCACATGATGATTGAAAACTTACCTGTTTTACCGAAAGATATTTAACGAAAAGTCAAATTCTCGAAATAGTCTTTATCTCGTTTTAGGCATAAAATCATCTTTTGGATAGTTAGGCATTTTTTATTTGCAACATAATTGCAAATAAAAAATTTGGCGTATATTTGCAACACAATTGCATTAAAATAGATACGCTTATGTTGAAATCTAAACAGAAATATTGGCTACTGTTATTGGCGAGCATCAATATGCTTGTAGCTTGCAAAAAAGCCCCACAAGAACCTACTGATAATGAACTAATTACCAATGTAAAACTCAAATTCACTGAGTTAGGAACAACTACTATAACAACTTTTGAATGGAAAGACCCTGATGGCGACGGTGGTGCTGCACCCACTAAATTTGACAAGATTTCGTTGAAGCCCAACAAGACCTACGGTTTTACTATTGAACTTTTTGATGATTCAAAAAGCCCAGCAACCAATATTTCGGAAGAAGTAGCAGGCGAAGCCGACGAGCATTTGTTTGTTTACACACCTACGCCTGCCAGTTTGCTCACTTTTACAATTACGGACAAAGACAGCAAAAACTATCCTATCGGCTTAAAAGCTGAGGTAAAAACTACTACCGCAGGTACGGGCAAGCTCAAAGTACAACTCCGCCACCAGCCAGGCTCCAAAAACGGCACAGCGACCCCAGGCTCTGACGATGTAAATTTAGATTTTGATGTAGAAATCAAGTAGTTCAATACAGAAATTTCAAAGGATTAGGATACTGAAAACGGTATCCTAATTTTTTTGTCAGCTTGTCTGCATTGATAATTTTGAAGGGAATTGGTACTGCACTTTCTTTAAAAACAGGAGCCTGCCAGCCAAATTGTTCGGCATTTTTCAGATAGATTTCTCGCCTGATAGGATGTTCGGGAGCTACAACATTGAAAGTTTCGCCCCAACAGTTTTGGGTTATCACTTGCTCAATAACACCAATCACATCGTCTCGATGAACAAAATTGACGGGGATTTCACCAGTTGTTACGGTCTTGCCTATAAAATATTTACCCGGAATGCGGTCATAACCCATTAAGCCCCCACAACGAAGTATGGTCAGAGGCATATCCACACTTTTTAGGCTATTTTCGGCAGTTATCAACGGCGAATTGTGGATAACCTCGTCATTTTCAGTAATTTCTTGATTAGTTTCAGGATACACAGAAGTGGAACTAACATAAATAATGGCTGCTGTTGATGCAGACAAGGATTGAACAATAGCTTCAATTTGCTGAGGATGGTAGGCATCGCCAAACTGCCCTGCCCGGGGTGGAATGCAAATAATAAGCACATCAGTAGCCAACAATGGTGCAAGTTGGCCATCGGGCCGAGGCATAAATCGAAGCAAATGGGGCTCAATACCAGCCTCTTGAAGAAGTGGTATTTTTGTTTCTGAAGTAGTTGTGCCTTTCACCAAATATCCGTTGC
>JBGAVQ010000224.1:0-9538 GCA_044228045.1 Spirosomataceae bacterium | reverse complement strand
AAATGACAGCTATATGAGAAATAGAAGTAACCCCAAGCCAAGAGCAACTTTTAAAGGATATGCTAAGGGCTATGAATATTGCTTTCAAAAGTCGGTTAGTAGAAGAAGACAATGACTTTTCTGAAAAAGAAATAGGCGAGGCAGTGCAAAACTGTTTTGGTATTTGGAAAGACCGTGAGGATTTCACAGACTTTACTGATTTTAGACAACAAGCATGGAAGGGGCGTGGTGTATGATACTGTGCGACACCAACATATTTTTTGAGTTATTCAGAGGTAATCAAGCCATTGTAGAAGAATTAGAACATATTGGTTATCAAAATGTGGCAATTTCAGATATTACGATTGGGGAAATCTACTTTGGCATGAGAAAAAAGGAAGAACAGCAAACCCAAGAGATGATAAAGCGATTCAAGCGTTATCATTTTACGAAAGATGCCTCAAAGATTTTTGTAGAAATTATGTCTGATTTGTCCTCTCGGCAAATTGGCTTACCCGATGCCTTAATAGCAGCAATTGCTAAGGCTAATTCATTACCTATATTTACACTAAATGTACGTGATTTTAAGCAGGTTGAAAAATTGGATTTATACAAAGCAAGCAGAAAATTATAAAAGATGGCAATGAAACCCCTGACACTGACTTACAGCTGCAACGCCATATAGTCCAATACTCTCAAGAGGCTTCTAAGTTAAACCTCAGCGAATCCATCAAGCCAGTCTGATGGATTCGTTTGTTTTTGTCATTAGCATTATTTCGTCCATCATTTCAGACCCTACTTTACTACGGTTCAGGGCCGAGATGATATGCTTCGGTTAGTAAGTTTTGTTAGTGGCTGTGTGGTGGGTGTAGTTTTGGTTCATCAAAAACAAAACACGACCAAAACAATGACTGCTCCGATACTAAATACACTGACTGACCTTTACAATTTGGCACAAAGAATGCCAAACGCCATGACTGACACAGATGTTGCAGGTCTGAACGAAATCTACGAAGAGTCATTGGAGAATTTGGATGAACCTGAGTCGCTTTTTGCTTACACACTCACCAAGGCCATGCGCAAGCATTTTGGCGGGAAACAACCCCAAGAGCACATTTACCTTCAACGCTTCGAGATTCCCCAGATTCGTTTGTTTGAATTATTGATTCAGCAGTTTCCGTTGGCTAATTTGAGCCAGCATTGCACCAACACCTTGCTGATAGATGCCCTTGCACAGCACAGCCATCCAGTATTGATGGACATCGGTATCGGTACGGGTTTTCAGGTAATGAACATCATTGATGGCCTTTCCCAAAAAACAGACAGCAAAGTGCAACACCTCACCGTAATAGGTATTGAGCCATTTGCCGAGGCACTTAATGCTGCCCAAGCCAACGTAGAGCATGTAAGCAAGCAGGCACCATTTGGCGTGAGCCTTGTTACCAAAGTGGCCTTTATCGAACAACTTTCTTTGAGCGATTTGAGCCAAATGCTACCCGCACAACACGATGGAATTTATGTAAATGCGTCTTTTGCGCTACACCATATTCAGCAAGAATCTCAGCGGAAGGCAGTTTTTGAAATGCTAAAAATGCTGGGTGTAACCTCCATAGCACTTAGCGAGCCTAACGCTGACCACTACGAGCCAGTGTATGCCATCCGCTTTAAAAATTGTGTAAATCACTACGGCACATTGTTCCGAATTATTGACACACTTGCCATCACCGCTACCGAAAAAGCCGCTTTGAAACTCTTTTTTAGCCGTGAAATTGACGACGTGTTGGGCAATACCGAAGCCGTTCGGGTTGAGAAACATTACGCAACTCAGCAGTGGGTAAAGTTGTTTAACCAAACGGGTTTTCAACTCCAAAAACGCCCAGCTACTTTTGAATACACTCACCTCAATGGCACACAGCTCCGAATAGACCTCTCTGACCGCTACGCTACGGTTTTTGAAGGCGAAGAAATCACCAGCCTTTTCTGGGCTAACTAATGCTATATATTGCTAATCTATTAGAAAAAATAAAGCCATGAACGCCATTGAATCAAAAACTTGCCAACCCCAGTCTGACCTTGCTACCATCGAAAAAGTCATTTTCAATGAAGGAAGCAATCACCAACCGATACGCCTTCATTGCAACGAAACACCCTTCGATTTGCCAGAGGAATTGAAACAGCAGTTGGCTACCCAAATGGCAGCATTGGCCTGGAATCGTTATCCAGACTTTCATAACACCGAACTCACAGCACTCATTGCCGACCATGCAGGCGTACTGCCCCAAAACGTAATACTCGGCAACGGGTCGTCGCAATTGATTCAGCAGATTTTTAGCTGCTGTGCTAAGTTTCTTTCGGTAGCGGTGATTGAGCAACCAACCTTTACGTTTTACCACCAAGTATGTCAAAACGAGCGGATGGCCTGTCAAGAGTGGACGTTGACCCAAGATGGCACTTACGACCTCAGTACGTTCCCGTCGGTATCAGAGCCAGCTTTGGTTGCTTTGACTTCACCCAACAATCCAATGGGTTCTGTTTTTCCACAGGCTTTGTTGGAAACATTGTTAGAAAAACACCCACAACACATTTTTATAATGGATGAAGCCTACGCCGAATTTGGAAACGAAACGTCTGTTTCACTCATAAAAAAATACACCAACTTATTGGTACTCAAAACCTTTTCAAAAGGTTATGGCTTACCCAGCGTGCGGTTTGGGTATGTGGTAGGTAATGCTAAATTAGTGAAGTTGCTCAACAAACATACCGTTCCTTTCACGATTAACATTTTCACCGAGCTTGTCGTGCGTGAGCTATTAACCAACCCTGCCATAGCCAATGCCCTACACACCAACCGTGAGCGCATCAAAAACCTACGAGATTTTGTGTGCTACCAGTTGCAAGAAATGGGCAGGGATGGCCACTTCACTGTTCAAAGCTCTGCTGCTAACTTCTTGTTATTGCGTTTTGAAGATGAAGCGTTGCTTCAACAACTCAAAGACACCCTTGCTGCAAATCGTATTTTGGTGAGTTATCCCATCCATAACTGCCTCCGCTTGACCATTGGCACAGAGGTAGAAATGAGCCGGGTTTTGCGTGTGCTCAAGCGCTGTTTAGTGGCGTATTACAACTCGGCAGATTTAGTTTCAGTGGGAAAATATCAATAGTCACCTTCTTCTTAACCCAATCATAACATTCAGACAATCAAGGCTTAATAGCTAAATAGTTTCTTTGTTTTTGGAAAACAACCCTTTTCTATGAACCGAAGAAACCTGTTAGGTAGTTTAAGTGCAATGGCTGGTTTACTGCCGCTTTCGTGCCTTGCTAAGCCTGCTCCCAAACGTTCTGTGCGCATTGCTCACTTGACCGATGTGCATATTCAGCCACTTATTGGCGCAGCCAAAGGTTTTGAAAAATGCCTCCATCATCTTCAAAGCCTTGATGTTAAACCTGATTTGATTATCAATGGCGGCGATGCCATCATGGAAGCATTGGGTCGAGATAAAAACAATGTGCAAAAACAGTGGAGATTGTGGAATGAAGTTTTACGAAGCGAAAACGCTCAGCCCATCATGCACTGTCTTGGTAACCACGATATTTGGGGGCCTGAAAAACACAAAGCCGACTTGCATTACGGCAAAAATTGGGCAATGGACGAACTTCAAATGGCTCGTACCTACAAAAGTGTAGATTTGGGTGGCTGGCATATCATTTTGCTTGATAGCCTGCAAACTCGCCCCGACGGAAGTTGGTACACGGCTTTTATTGATGAGGCGCAGTGGGATTGGCTCGAAAAAGACCTTCGTCATACACCTGCCCATATACCTATCATGGTTGTTTCGCATGTGCCCATTTTGGCCGCATATGTTTTTTTGATGGAAATCGCTTTGAGCAAGAACACTGGAATGTACCCGGAAGCTGGATGCACAGCGATGCCTCTAAACTGACCAGCCTGTTTTACAAACACAAAAACGTAAAACTTTGCCTTAGTGGTCATATTCATTTATTAGACAAAGTAGAGTACAATGGCGTCACTTATTGCTGTAATGGAGCTGTAAGTGGTGCTTGGTGGTTTGGAAGCTATCATCAAACACCACCAGGCTATGCACTCATTGATTTGTATGAAGATGGCTCATTTACAAATACTTATGTGAACTACAAAAAGGAAACTATAAGTGAGTAATGCCATCATTACACTCAAATATTTTTTGTTAACATCCTGTCTATCAAGCTAAAAACCGACCCAAATTGAGTCGGTTTTTTATTTTATGAATAAACAAAACATAACTTTTGTTAGTTATATGTATAAAATAATAAAAATTTATACTTTTACAAGAAATTATAGCGTCTTTCTGTTTTTTTGGCACGCCACTTGCAAGAAGATAGGCAGGAGCACAAAAAACGTGGGAGGCTCCCTCTGACCACAATTAAAAACTATGAGAAAATTTAATCATTACCGCATTATTCAATGGGTTGTGTTTATGCCACTTATTGTACCTCTTTGTTTGATTTCGGGAATTATTGAAGGGTTGAGCATTACATTTGAGCGTATTGTGGAGCAAATTAAAATGGATATTGCTTCATAAGGAAATGTATCTTTGTAGGGAGTACCAATTATCGAGTAAAAGACTCGTGTGAAATGTATTCGTCTTTCTGAATAATTCAGTCCCTGCAAGTTTTCCATTTCGGATTAGTCTTTTTTACCTTTCCAAGAAATCATTAACACACCCCCCATCACAAACGCTGTTCCGACTAATTGAGGAATGGTAACCAGCTCATTGAGCATTAAATACGCCATCAAGATAGTAATAATAGGGCCCACACTCGATATAATAGAAGCATTGCCAGAGCCTATTAAATTGATGCCTTCGGCAGTTAAAAACGTAGGAATTACCGTTGCTACCAAAGCCATCCAAATACCAATCCAATAGATAGACGGCGGAAACTGCCACAAAATGGCGATGTCATTGGTGATTAAAAAGTGGGCAAAAACGGCCATTCCTGCAAAAATCATGGCATAACACGTAAATTTCATGGAGCCAACCTGTGAAATAAGTCGGCCAGCACCTACCAAATACGTAGCATACGTGAAGGCACACGTAAAAATCCAAGCCACACCCAACCAAAGATTTTTTTGCTCACTCGCTTTTGTATCGTCCACAAATGCTATGGCAATGCCTATGTATGAAAGTGCAACTGCTCCATATTGAAGCATGGTGATTTTTTTCTTGAAAAACAGAGCCATTAGTGCCAACACAATGGTTGGATAAATAAACAAAATGAGCCGCTCCACACTGGCAGTCACGTATTGTAAACCGATAAAATCAAACAAACTCGAAATGTAGTAACCCAAAAAGCCTAACGCCGCAGTCCAGCTCCACTGATGAGTAGTAAAAGAACGATGCTGAGGCTGACAAGAAAGCCGATAAGCAATAATGAAATAAAACGGAAGCGAAAAGACCATCCGCAGGGTAAGCAAGGTAATAGAACTAACGGGATAAGCCTGATAGGATAACTTGATAAGAACTGCCTTAGTAGAAAACCCACAAGCCCCCAAAAAAACAAACAAAGCCCCCAACCAATAACGAGTTCGGGGGCTTTGTTGCATAATATATTGACTAAAATTAGCCATGTAAGTTATTGGTGTTTAGTTTTTTAGCTAAAAAATAGAAGCCTACTTACTGTTAACCATTAACTACTCGCTAACTCAGGCCATTTCCATTTCTAATTTCTGTGAATAACGCTTGCGGTCGTTTTCGTCCAAATAGATTTTACGCATTCGGATAGACTTCGGCGTAATTTCTAAGTATTCGTCTTTCTGGATATACTCCATGGCTTCTTCGAGTGAGAAGTTGATTTTGGGAGCAATTCTCACGTTATCGTCAGAGCCAGAAGCCCTCATATTGGTCAGTTTTTTGGCGGTTTGCAGGTTAATCACAAGGTCATTCTGGCGATTGTGTTCACCCACTACCATGCCCATGTAAATATCCTGACCTGGATCAATAAAAAACACACCTCTGTCTTGCAGTTTATCAATCGAATACGGCGTAGCCATGCCACTACCCATCGAAATCAACGAACCATTGATACGTCCAGGAATCTGCCCTTTGTACGGCTCATAACTTTTGAAGCGGTGCGTCATTACAGCTTCACCGTAAGTAGAAGTCAGCACGTCTGACCTCAAACCAATCAAACCTCTCGACGGAATATCAAACTCTAAGTGCTGTAAATCACCTTTTGGTTCCATAATTTTTAGCTCACCTTTGCGTTGGGTAGCCAGTTCTATTACTTTTCCGGCAGTTTCGGCAGGCACATCTACTACCATGTGTTCGATTGGCTCGAGACGTTCGCCAAACTCACCCTCTTTAAAAAGCACCTGTGGCTGACCTACTTGCAGCTCGTATCCTTCTCGGCGCATCGTTTCTATCAACACCGACAAGTGTAAAATACCCCGCCCAAAGACTTGAAACTTGTCTTCTGAGTCCATTGTTTCTACACGCAAGGCAAGATTTTTTTCAATTTCCTTGAACAAACGATCACGCAAGTGGCGAGAAGTCACAAACTTACCTTCTTTGCCAAAAAACGGCGAGTTGTTGATGGTAAACAACATGCTCATAGTTGGCTCATCTACTGCAATGCGTGGTAGTGGATCAGGATTTTCGGCATCAGTTACAGAGTCACCAATATCAAAATCTTCTAAGCCTGTAATGGCACAAATATCACCAGCGTTTACTTCCTTCACTTTCAAGCGACCCAAACCTTCAAACACCTGTAATTCTTTGATTCTTAGTTTTTTAACAACACCATCGGCTTTGCAAAGCGCAATAGGCATGTTCTCCCGAAGTGTTCCTCTAAATACCCGCCCAATGGCAATACGGCCTACAAATGACGAATAGTCAAGCGAGGTAATTTGCATCTGTGGCAAACCTTCGTGGAACGGTGCTGGCGGAATATGCTCAACAATTGCGTCTAACAAAGCTGTAATGTCTTCGGTTTTTTCTCTCCAGTCGAGGCTCATCCAACCATGTTTTGACGAACCAAACACAGTCACAAAATCCAACTGGTCTTCGGTGGCGTCGAGGTTAAACATCAAGTCAAACACAGCTTCTTGCACTTCTTCGGGGCGGCAGTTTTCTTTGTCCACCTTGTTTACAACCACAATCGGCTTTAAGCCCAATTGGAGTGCCTTACCCAACACAAAGCGAGTTTGAGGCATAGGCCCTTCAAAAGCATCTACCAACAAAAGTACGCCATCAGCCATTCTCAAAACTCGCTCCACTTCACCACCAAAATCGGCGTGACCAGGGGTATCTATGATGTTGATTTTTACGTCTTTATATCGAATCGAAACGTTCTTCGAGACAATGGTAATACCTCGTTCACGTTCGAGGTCGTTGTTATCCAAAATAAGTTCGCCCGTTTCTTGATTGTCCCGTAAGATTTTGGAGGCGTGAATAAATTTATCAACCAGCGTTGTTTTGCCGTGGTCAACGTGAGCAATAATAGCGATGTTACGAATGCTTTGCATTTCCTTGTTTAGTTCGTTATTCTTTACTCGTTATTCGTGATAAAAGTCATTACATGATCAAAAACTAATCACTATTCACGAACAACGACTACTAAAATGTCTGCAAAGATACGGAAAATATATTGGAAAAGTGATATTTATTTATTGTTAATCGTTTGAATTGTACAAATTTGTATTAGAAAACTACTATTTTGGTTGCACAATTTTCATTATTGTTGAATCATTTGCCAAAATAGCACTAACTTCACGCCTCACATCACTGTTGGATTAGGCTTACCTCCAACGTATGATTGTGAAATTGTGGATAAATAAATCGCTGGAAATCATTTAATTATAGCTATGCTTGCCAAAACATTTGGAGCAGCCGTTTATGGCGTAAATGCCACCATTATTACAGTAGAAGTCACTGTTGATCAGGGGCAAAAGTTTTTTTTAGTAGGCTTACCCGACAGTGCAGTAAAAGAAAGCGAACAACGAGTAGAATCGGCCATTAAGTACATAGGATATGCGTTTCCGAGACAAAAAGTGGTCATCAATTTAGCCCCTGCCGATATTCGGAAAGAAGGCTCTGCCTATGATTTGCCTATTGCCTTAGGCATTCTACACGCATCGGGTCAAACCAATTTCAAGGAGCTCGACAGGTATGTGATTATGGGAGAGTTGGCCCTTGATGGTATCCTGCGCCCTATCAAAGGCGTGTTGCCTATTGCGATCGAAGCCCGCAAAAATCAATTTAAGGGCTTTATCTTACCCAAAGAAAATGCCAACGAAGCTTCTATTGTTAATAATTTAGACATCATCGGGGTAGAAACCTTGCAAGAAGCTATTGATTTTTTGCGAGGCAAAATCAACATTGTACCGCTCTCAACAGATACTCGTGACTTGTTTTTTAGCACCCAAAACGATTATGATGCTGATTTTGCTCATGTGCAGGGGCAAGAAAACATCAAACGGGCACTCGAAATTGCAGCTGCTGGCGGCCACAATGTAATTATGATTGGTCCTCCGGGAGCCGGCAAAACCATGTTGGCCAAGCGATTACCCACTATTTTGCCTCCACTTACGCTTCATGAGGCACTCGAAACCACCAAAATTCATTCTGTTGCTGGCAAGTTAGGCACACAAGCTTCGCTTATTGCTCGCCGCCCATTTAGGTCACCGCACCATACCATTAGCGATGCCGCCTTGGTGGGTGGGGGTTCTAACCCTCAGCCAGGCGAAATATCGCTGGCACACAACGGGGTTTTGTTTCTTGACGAGCTGCCCGAGTTCAAACGTTCGGCGTTAGAAGTAATGCGCCAGCCATTAGAAGAACGAAAAGTTTCGATTTCGAGAGCCAGATGGGCCGTTGAGTTTCCATCGAGCTTTATGCTTATTGCCAGCATGAACCCATGCCCATGTGGCTACTACAACCACCCCGAGAAAGAGTGCGTTTGTCCACCCGGGGCAGTGCAAAAATATTTGAATAAAATTTCGGGGCCACTTTTGGACCGAATAGACCTACACGTAGAAGTAACACCCGTTAATTTTGACCAACTTTCGTCGAATAGGAAAACTGAAAAAAGTGAAGCTATACGAGAGCGAGTTGTGAAAGCCCGTGAAATTCAGACCGTTCGATTTCGAGACCAGAAGGGGGTTTATTCTAACGCCATGATGCCATCTGAAATGGTAAAAGATATTTGTGCGCTGTCAGAAGCTGGAAAAATGCTATTGAAAACAGCCATGAATCGCCTACAACTATCGGCTCGTGCCTACGACCGCATCCTGCGAGTAGCCCGCACCATTGCCGATTTGGCTGATTCTGAGGACATTAAGATTGAACACTTGGCCGAGGCAATTCAGTACCGTAGCTTAGATAGGGAGAATTGGGCTGGTTAATCTGTGGAAGTACAAGCAAGGACATTTGCGCCAGAAAAAAGGTTCAAGCGAACACGCATGAACCCCAAAATGCTCAATGCTGGTGCAAGTGTCCTTGCTTGCATGTGTATCATTTCACCAATCTCAACGCAACTGGGTAGCGATATGCTTCGCCATTAT
>JBGAVQ010000223.1:0-9559 GCA_044228045.1 Spirosomataceae bacterium | reverse complement strand
CGAAGATAAATAACGAACTGGCACAGACACAAGCCAGACTAATTGCCGTTACCAAAACACATCCGCCCGAAGTGCTGTTAGAGGCTTATGAGGCTGGTTGCAAGACCTTTGGCGAGAATAAAGTACAAGAAATGGTGGCTAAGCAAGCGCAACTTCCTCAAGATATTGAATGGCACTTGATTGGGCATCTGCAAAGTAATAAAGTGAAGCATATTGCACCGTTCGTGCGTTTGATTCACTCGGTCGATAGCCTCAAATTATTGCAAGAAATTGACAAACAAGCCGATAAAAACAACCGAGTAATTGACTGTCTTTTGCAAATTTATATTGCCAAAGAAGAAACCAAATTCGGCTTGTCAGAAGAAGAAGCCTTGGATCTGCTGACTTCATTTGAAATGCCAACGCTAACAGGTATCCGTATTGTAGGGCTCATGGGCATGGCTTCGTTTACAGACAATACTGACCAAATTCGGCAAGAGTTTAGAGGCTTGAAAAAGTTTTTTGATAAACTAACGCTGATGAATGCAGCTGAAAACATAGCAATTAAAGAACTCTCAATGGGCATGAGTAGCGACTATCAGATTGCCATACAAGAAGGTAGCACGCTGGTTAGAGTAGGAAGTGCTATTTTTGGAACACGGCAATATAGTACAAATAATGTAAATGCTTGATTAGGTGTTGATTAGCTAATAAATACATCAATTTTGTAGTAATACTTACCATAATTTTAGCATCCCTACGCAACCCGTTTAGGGGTTTATTGCGTAATAAGTGTATGATGCCTGCTTTGTTAGGTAGAGCCAATGTATGATGACGTCCACTCGAAACCCAACTGTGAATAGTATTGAAATGCTACTCGAAGGTTGCCGAAAAGGTGACCGAATGAGTCAAGAATTGCTCTACAGGCAGTTCTACGGTTTCGCTATGGGGATTTGTATGCGTTACACTCGAGACCGAGACGAAGCCATGGATGTAGTGAACGATGGGTTTATGAAGGTATTTATGAAGTCCGAACTGTATGACTCTGACAAACCCTTTAAGGCATGGTTGAGGCGCATTATGGTTAATACGGCACTTGATTTTTATCGGCAAAACGCAAAACATTTTCACCACGAAGATGTAGAAACGGCACATTATGTGGCTGACCATACCCAACCTGATGCCGATATACGGTTCGAAGATTTGATCAAGTTTGTTCAAGAACTCTCACCTGCCTATCGTACGGTGTTTAGTTTATTTGCTATTGAAGGCTACTCGCATGAGGAAATTGCTGAGTCATTGAATATTTCGGTGGGAACCTCCAAATCAAACTTAGCAAGGGCACGTGAACAGTTAAGAAAGATGCTAAAAGAAAGCCATTATGAAAGATAGATGGGACATACCTGATGAAGACCTCGACGGGCTGTTCCGAGATGCTTCCGAAAAATTAAAGCCTCCCTACGACCCCGAAGCGTGGCGAAGGATGCAGGCCAAATTGGATGAGGCTTCTTTACCGAACAAAGCCCCAAAGGATAATAAATTACTAACAAGAAGTTTGTTGGCAGTATTGCTGTTGCTATTATTGAGTGTGAGTTATTTGGTGTATAATATTGTAAACCAGCCTGTTAGTAGTAATTTTGGGGGTATTGACCAATCTCAACTACACCGAAAAACAAGTGTAGTTCCAAATAAATTAAATGATATAAATAGTGCTGATTCAGAACCAAATGAATCTCTTGAAGTAAAAAAAGAGAAGGGAAATAATAATGAATCAACAGGTGCAAACAAATCTGGTCAGAATGTGTTTAAAAACCAACCCGAGCATGCCGAAACAAAAAATTTAGCCAAGGCATTAGCACCAAATGTGTCGTCTAAATCCATTTCTAAAAGTGACAAGAGCGAACGAGAAGATTCTCAATTTGAATCTCTAAAAAATAGTAGTTTTCTGAAAGAAAATAAACTACAAAAGGTTAATAAAGAAGCTGTTGAGACACAGATGAGTGTCAATGCTAATAAAAATGGCCAGCATAAAAACCCAATTACAAATAAAACCGTAATTCTGTTTAACAAACAATCTGGCCAAGTAGTAAAACGAAACCTAAGCTCAAAACCACTTTTACCGATAGAAGAATCTGAACAAGTAGGCAATCGTGAGCAGCTAAACACATTGAATAAAAACCAAGATAAAGGAAAAGTTCAACGTTCTGATAGCCAATTAGATAAAGATCTGTATTTGACTAAGGAATCGCCTCTTGATGTTAATCAAGAACGCTGGATGCTTACTAATCTGAAACAACTGAACATCAAGTCAGTTAAAACCAGCGTGGCATTCAATATCCCATCAATCACAACAGTAGCTCGTCAAGCAGCTGAATTACCCGTAAAGCCTGTGGTAATTACCCGACCGAAGTTTGGCGTGAGGCTCATGATGGCTCCTGATATCAATACAGTAGGTTCCGCTAACCCATTTGCTTTGGGCGATAGTTATGGCGTGTTATTCGAATACCAATTTATCAATAGGCTGCGAGTACAAGTAGGTGCGGTACGTACAGTCAAAAAATACGTGTCTGGGCCAGCAGATTACTACAACCCAATAGGTTTTTGGACTTATGGCGTAAAGCCTGCCACTATTGAAGCTGACTGCAAAATATTGGATTTGCCACTTAACGTTCGTTGGGATGCCATCCGCCGTTCCAGATATGATTTGTTTATTAACTCTGGCTTATCGTCTTATTTGATGCTAAATGAACGATATGATTACAAATACGCACCACCTAATGATAACAATACTCATTTAAAACAGAATTGGGAAAAAAGCCGAGGTAGTGATCATTTTTTCAGCACATTCAACCTGTCGGTAGGTTACGAACGGCAACTAAAAAAAGGATTTACCGTTCAAATTGAACCTTATCTCAAATTACCTATCAAAGGGGTAGGATTTGCTGCCGTGGATATTTACAGTACTGGTCTGCTTATTTCGGGCAAATACCAGTTTGGCTGGAAAACAAGATAAATTAGAAAACATTACTCAACAAATATTAATCTAAAACGTTCTATTACTTTATGAAAACCCTTCAAAACAACGAACAAAAAAAGCAAAACGAAATGAGCCGGGGCGAGTTTTTACGTAGCCTTGGGCTGAGTGGTGCTACTTTGATGGCACTCTATTGCATGGGTACCATGACTTCTTGCTCAAGCAGTAAAGACGACCCTGCCCCAACTAACAATAACAACAATGGTGGTAATACAGGTGGTGGTGGCACTACTGGTGTAGATTTTACAATAGATTTAACTCAAAATCTTACTAAAAATGGGCAGTTTCTAATTAGTGGAGATGTAATAGTGGCTCGTACAAGCACAGGGGCGTTTGTTGCACTGTCAAAAGTATGTACTCATCAAGGTACAACCATTGAGTTTCAGGGGAATGATACCTTTAAATGTAATAACCACGGCTCAGTTTTTTTAACAACTGGTGCTGTGTCTAACGGTCCTGCCGCTGATCCTCTTAAAGTCTATAAAACCGAATTAAAAGAGAATAATACCAAACTTCGGGTTTCTGAATAAGTGGTGCAGCCATTTTCTGCAATGAATTTGTGATTGCAACCAATCTTTACTATTGCTTTAACCGTATATATCACAATACAACATGAAGAAAGTATTTTTAATAGTAACAGTCTTTGTATTGACTGTTTTTTCGGCCAAGGCCCAACAAAAACTGTTGAGTGCGTCAAGTGGTGAAGTAAAATTTTTCTCGAAAGCCCCTCTCGAAGACATCGAAGCCATCAACAAACAAGCTACATCTATAATCAATCTTGAAACCAACGATGTAGTGGCCAAAATACCCATTAAAGGATTTGTGTTTCCGAACGGGCTGATGCAAGAACACTTCAATGAGAATTACCTGGAATCAGGTAAATTTCCGAATGGCACTTTCAGAGGTAAGCTCAACGAAACAATTGATTTTAGCAAAGACGGCATTTATCAAGTATCAGCAAGTGGTAAATTTAATGTACATGGTGTTGAGAAAGACAAAATCATCAAAGGAAAGCTAACGATTGCTCAAGGCAAAGCTACCCTCGAAACCGCTTTTGATGTATTACTGGCTGACCATAAAATAGAAATTCCAACTTTAGTTTTTCAGAAAATTGCCGAAAAAATTGCGGTAAGTACAAAGTTTGTTTTTGTGCCAATGGACAAGAAACAGTAGTAATTTGAAGATTAGCGTTAATTGTATTGAACCGAAAATGATGTTTTGAGTAGCATTAACTGTTGATTTGCAATATAATGCTTACGCAAGACTCAATACTGACTTTTGTAGTTAGACAACCAAGAAACACAGTTTAGGTGTGTGGGTTATTTTAGAATCCCTCTTGTAGTTCAACAAGGGGGATTTTTGTTTATTTTTGAAAAAAATCATCACAAAATGAATCAACGAACTTGTTTGGCGGCTGGTGCTGTACTGGCTATGCTTGGTGTAGGGCTTGGTGCTTTTGGTGCTCATGCGCTCAAAGCTACCCTCGAAGCCGTAGGCCGAGCCGACACTTTTGAAACCGCCGTTAGGTATCAGTTTTATCATGCCTTTGGGCTGCTGCTGCTTGGTATTCTGATGAATGTAAAGCCCCAAATGACCCAATCGCTTGGTTACGCAGCTTGGATAATGTTGGCGGGAGTCTTTATTTTTTCGGGCTCGTTGTACTTAATTTGCTTTACTGGCGTAACCATGTGGGGAGCTGTTGCTCCAATAGGTGGTACACTTTTATTGATTAGCTGGGGGCTGTTGGCTTGGACAATAACGAAAAATAAAGATAATCCAAAAACCTAAGCGAATAGTCATCAGTGCATCATTACCAATTCTAAGCTTAACCGTACGATGTCGCCCATGGTTTCACAT
The DNA here is from genome assembly GCA_044228045.1 of Spirosomataceae bacterium. Classification (GTDB taxonomy): domain Bacteria; phylum Bacteroidota; class Bacteroidia; order Cytophagales; family Spirosomataceae; genus JAXLVB01. The sequence continues at coordinate 4,689 of JBGAVQ010000223.1, read as the reverse complement.
TGTAAAAACTTAGGATTTTTGTACCAATTGGCTAAGTCTTGTTTAAGAAACTCTGTGTTTTCGGGGCTTGAAATGTGGTCTTTTGACATGGCTTCGATGAGGTCTTTGATGCGCCGCCCTTCTGAACGCAAGCGGCCCGAAATCAAAGCTCTTTCTTCTATCTGATACTGCTTTACGCTCTCGGGGGTCATGTATTTCATACCCATTTCAATGAGCGGATTGTTTTGCTTAAAATACTGTGGCATATACACCGACCGCTTGGCTTCGTAGCTCTGTTGGTCAAAATCAATGGAGCGAATCCGATAGTGAATTTCTTCAAAGTCGGGTGTGACCACCACTACAAAATTGCTGGAGTGCATATCGCCCAACAAGCGTACAAAGCATCTTTCTGTAAATTTAATGAATTCTTTGGCCAAACGGATGGGGTTAAGATTGGGGTCGCTGAGGTGGTATTTCATAAACTGATCGCCCGGGATACCCGCAATGTGTTCTTCTATCAGCGTGTTGTTCCAGGTAAGGTAACTAATACGATTCGGCGACAGAATGTGCTCTAATTCAAGCCCATAAATACGAGAAGCATCTGCTGTTTTTACATAAAAATAGTCAAAATTATCATTGACTTTATTGACAATGCGTACCCTAAAAGGCTTGGTGTTGCCATAAGAACAAATATCTACCCTATCTACGGTGAGGTGCTGCATTACAGACACATCGCCGTCGGCTTTGAGGTCGGCATAAATACGTTTGAGGTTGTAAAATACTTCGTCAATGTCAGATGGCGGATAAAAAACAGTTTCCCAGAGGGTGTCATTACCTTTTTTGTCATAGAGCGGAATCGTGTTGTCGTACCGAAGCAAATCAGTATAACCCAAAGGCATTTCATATTCTCGCCCATATTTCTCTAAATACTTCCGAAGACGATGGCTGATTTTGAATGGGATTTTTTTCTTGGAGATGAGTGCCATGGGGTATTAAACAACAAAGCACCATCAATCAATGGTGCTTTGCGAAATTACATAAAATCTGTCAATTCCCTTAAAATTCTGCTGTTTTGGGCGCACGTGGGAATGGGATAACGTCACGGATGTTGCCCATACCCGTTACAAACAGCACCAACCGCTCAAAGCCTAAGCCAAAGCCGGCGTGTGGTGCCGAGCCAAACTGACGGGTTTCGAGGTACCACCAGATGGTGTCTTCATGAATACCCACTTCTTTGGTGCGTTGCAATAGCTTTTCATAGTCGTCTTCCCGTTGTGAACCACCAATTATTTCACCAATACCCGGAAACAACACATCCATTGCCCTAACAGTCTTACCATCTTGATCTTGCTTCATGTAAAACGCTTTGATTTCTTTGGGGTAATTGGTCAGAATCACAGGTTTTTTGAAGTGTTTTTCTACCAAATACCGCTCATGCTCGCTTTGTAAATCAATGCCCCAGCCTACCGGAAACTGGAACTTCTTCTCCTTATGCGCTTTTGATTTCAGCAATATCTCAATAGCCTCGGTATAGGTCAGTCGCTCAAAAGGATTGTCGGTCACAAAACGGAGTTTATCAAGCAACGACAACTCGCTACGCTCTTGTTGAGGCTTGTTTTTTTCTTCTTCCAAGAGCCTGTTTTCCAAGAATTTGAGGTCGTCGGCACAGTGTTCGAGGGCGTAGCCAATTACATATTTACCACACGACTCTGCCAAGTCCATGTTGTCTTCGAGCTCGTAGAAGGCAACCTCTGGCTCAATCATCCAAAACTCTGCCAAATGGCGAGTTGTGTTGGAGTTTTCGGCACGGAAAGTAGGTCCAAATGTGTAAATCTTGGACAATGCCATAGCTCCCAGCTCTCCTTCTAATTGCCCCGAAACGGTCAGATTGGTTTCTTTGCCAAAGAAATCCTCTTTGTAATTGACCGAACCGTCCTCATTTAGTGGCGGATTTTTTGGGTCAAGTGTAGTGACTCTAAACATCTCGCCAGCACCTTCTGCATCTGAACCTGTAATGACGGGTGTGTGCAAATAAAAGAACCCGTTGTCGTTAAAATATTGGTGAACCGCAAAGGCCAGCGCATGACGGATTCGCAAAATAGCCGAGAAGGTATTTGTACGAGGGCGCAAATGAGCAATTTCTCGTAAAAACTCCAAGCTATGTCGCTTAGGTTGAAGTGGGTATTTTTCGGGGTCTGCTGTGCCATAAACTTCCACCGAAGTAATGGTCACTTCAACGGCTTGACCGCTACCAATAGACTCAACCAAGTTGCCTTGTACATGCACACACGAGCCTGTTGTGATGAGTTTGAGGGTATCTTCGGCCAGTTGATCAGGTTGTGCTACGGCCTGAATGTTATGAATAGTAGAGCCATCGTTAATAGCAATAAACACGGCATTTTTGCTTTCACGTTTGGTACGTACCCAGCCTTTTACACTCACTACAGTACCAATCAAATGAGGACTTGCGAGAAGGTTTTTAATTTGTAAGTTCGACATTGGTGTTCAATAATATAGTGCTGATGAGGTCAAAAAATTTCATTAGGCACTTCTTAATGGATAAATAAATAGCATTCTGTACTGCAAAAATAGGTCTTTATTGGCAGGAAGAAAACGTCAAGTAATTTGAAAATTTGAAAGTGCGTTGGTTTGATGATTAACTAATTGGTAATCAGTGTATTGATTGTTGTGACAATTGGTTCATTTCAGAATTACCCTTACATTAACTATTGGCGCATCAATGTGTCAGATTCCTGAAAAAAGAGTGTTTTTGCATAGAATATGTTGACCTTTTAGACATGCTTAGGCCATATTGTAAAGGTTCAAATTTCATTAAAATGGTTAAATAAGGTTGAAAGTAAAATATTTTTTAGAAAATAAAATGGATAGTTAATTTGCTGAAAAACAGATTATTACTTGATTGTAGATATAGTTGTAAACATAAGTTGCCAGAAAATACTTGCAATTGTGGTTTTTTGGAACGATAATTGAGGTAGAAGGAATTGAATCCCCAAAAACATCCTTCTATTGTGAAACCTATACATCCTAACATCATGCAGAAGCTCAGTCTGAACCAAAGTTTGCAACAGCGGCTTTCGCCTCAGCAAATCCAGTTTATTAAATTGTTACAAATTCCGACGGCTGAGTTAGATGCTCGTATCGAAGAAGAACTGGAAATAAACCCTGCCCTTGAAGAAGGTCAGGAAGACTGGCAAGAAACCAGCGACCGAGACGAATATGATGATGACTATGGCGATGAGGGCGACTTTGACGATGACGATCATTTTACAGAAACACATAAGGAAGTAGATATTGAAAGCTATCTACACGACGACGAGATTCATGGCTACAAAATGCAAGGCGATGGTGGCGGACAAGGTGACGAAGACCGTGATTTTCCATTGGCTAATATCAGTACCTTGACTGATTTGCTTATACAACAGTTGGGGTATTTGCGCTTAGATGAACGGGAGCAAATAATTGGTAATCAGTTGATTGGGAGTGTCGAATCGGATGGGTACATTCGGAGACCTATGCAGTCAATTGTCAATGATTTGGCATTTATTCAAGGAGTTTATACCGATGTAGCCGAAGTAGAAGCAGTACTGAAAAAAGTACAATCTTTTGACCCACCGGGCATTGGTGCCCGCACTTTGCAAGAGTGCTTGCTACTACAATTGGACCGCAAAGAAACGCATGACCCCAATGTGCAGAATGCTATTCGGATTGTTGATGACTTTTTTGATGAATTCTCAAAAAAACATTACGATAAAATTCAAAAACGGATTGAAATCTCTGATGATGAGATGAAAGCCGCTATTAAATTGATTACAAAACTGAACCCAAAACCAGGCGGGAGCGAAAGCGATTCGGGATGGGTGCAGTACTTGATTCCAGACTTTATTGTTTACAACAACAACAATAAACTTGAGGTTACACTTAACTCTAAAAATGCGCCCGAACTCAAAATCAGTCGTTCGTTTGCAGATATGCTCGACACTTACGACAAAAGCGACAAACAAAATAGGATGATTCGGGAAACGGTGCAGTTTATCAAACAAAAATTAGACTCGGCCAAATGGTTTATTGATGCTATCAAACAACGCCAAAATACCTTGATGAAAACCATGAGTGCGATTGTGGTGTATCAGCGGGAGTTTTTCTTGGAAGGTGATGAATCAAAATTACGTCCGATGATTCTGAAAGATATTGCCAATCGGATTGAAATGGACATTTCGACGGTTTCACGGGTGGCTAATAGTAAGTCAGTACAAACAGAATTTGGTATTTATCCACTCAAATATTTCTTCTCGGAGGGTATTGCTACTGATTCTGGCGAAGACGCAAGTAGCCGTGAAGTGAAAAATATATTGAAGGAAATGATAGAAAACGAACCAAAGAAAAATCCACTTTCTGATGATAAATTAGAGAAAATGCTCAACCTAAAAGGCTATAACATTGCTCGCCGCACAGTAGCTAAATACCGTGAGCAACTTAATATTCCAGTGGCTCGTTTGCGAAAACAACTGTAAGCATTTGTATAGAATTGTTTTGAAATAGCACCAATACAACTTTCTGTAAATCAATTACATAACAATTAACGAATAACAGATGCCTGTGGCTTGCCACTTAAGTGTGCATAGTTTTTTTAATTTGCAGTGTTTTATCACATTACGCACTTTTTTAACTGGTGAACACTCATCTCGCTCG
>JBGAVQ010000222.1:0-9565 GCA_044228045.1 Spirosomataceae bacterium | reverse complement strand
ACTTTGCCGACCAATTGGTAGAAGACCGTAGTTACAAGTATGCTACTATGGGTGGTTTTGCCCAAGACGATTGGCGTATTTTAAAAGATGTGACTCTTCAAGCAGGCATCCGTGCCGACTATGTGACTCGCCGCCTGCCTACCGTAGTAAGAACCCAAGGTGATGTGTTTATTTTGCCCCGACTTTCGGCGACGTGGAAGCCCATAGAGCCGATTACGGTTAGAATGGGCGGTGGACTTGGCTACAAGAGTCCTACTATTTTTGAAGTTCAAGCTGAACGGGAGGGTTTTCAAACCATCCAACCTTTTACCAATAGCTTGAACGTGGAGCAATCGAGCAATATAAATGCTGATGTACAGTTTAAACAACGATTTTTTGATGAATGGGTTGTGTCGGGCGATGTGGCGTTCTTTTATTCTCGCATTACTAATCCGCTGATTCTTAAAACAAACCCTTGTTTGATTGCGCCTTGTCCGATTTATTTGGCAAATGCAAACGCTCCTATTGTATCACGAGGGTCGGAGTGGAACGTAAAGGTCAATTACCAAGACTGGCAGTTTTTGATGGCTTATACCTACACCAATGCCCGCAAAGAATATGATACACAACATCAAAACGCAGAATTTGCTCCTCGCCACCGCTTTGTTTCGACTTTGCTCTACGAACAGCTGGACAACTTTAAAGTTGGTTTTGAAACTGCTTTTACGGGCAAACAGTACATTGGCAATGGCGAGCAAGGGCGGAGTTTCTGGACAGTAGGGCTAATGGGTGAAAAGTTTTTTGAGAAATTTAGTGTGATTGCCAACTTAGAGAACTTCACTGATACACGCCAAACTCGTTTTGAAAACGTTTTACTCTCACAACGCCCCGATTTTCGACCAATTTATGCACCGCTTGATGGTTTTGTGGCTACATTGGGTGTGCGAGTGAAGTTGAATTAAAGAGTACGCCAATTACCAACGTTGGTGAGGCTAAGCCCACAATGGAACTGCTCGCCGACATTACAACGCTTATTATCTCCATGACTTTTGCCAAAAGAATAATCATATTGATTTGTTTGTTGCAAAGCCTGTCTGGGTTAAGCCAATCAGCGGATACACTTACCCATAAGCCTTACAAGCAATATATCCTTCCAGCCTCCTTGTTGGTGGGCGGGCTTCTGACTCAGGGAGCTATTAGCCGAAACGTGCGGGATGAAATTGTAAAAAGCTACCCCACGTTTCATGCTGAGGCCGATGACATTATCCAATATGTGCCGTTTGGTTTGATGTTTGGCTTAGATGCCGTAGGGCTTAAAGGCAAACATAAATTGGGCGACCAGCTGATTCTGTCGGCTTTATCTGTCACGCTGTCACAAGGCATTACACAGTCACTCAAATACGTTATCAAATACCCTCGCCCTGATGGAGATGGCAACGAATCATTTCCGTCGGGGCATACTACTATGGCTTTTACTTCGGCTACTGTTTTGCACCATGAATTTGGCGAAAAAAGTGTGGCTATCAGTGTATTAGGGTATTCTGCTGCCACGGCTACGGGGGCTATGCGGATGCTAAACAATAGGCATTGGTTGGCCGACGTGCTGTTTGGTGCAGGTGTGGGCATTGCTTCTACTCATGCCGTGTATGCCGTTTATCCCTGGCTCAAAAGCAAGGTTTTTAAGCGTAATAAAATAGTGGCTTTGCCTACGTATTCAACCCAAACTGGTGGCGGGGTTTATGTTTGGGCGCAGTTCTAATAGATTGGTGAAAGCAATTTAGGATAGATACTTAAATAAACAAGGGTCAGCGCCGCAGGTCTGACCCTTGTTTATAATTATTTTGCTCTCTTTTTGAGGTCTTCTCGTTTGAGTACAATCATGCGCCCAATCGGTTTGCCGTTTCGATAAGTAATGGTTCGGAGTGTAACAGGGCCTTCCGGAATTTCGACAGGTTGACTGTATTTGGGTGAATAGCGACTCGGTACGGCGTCGTCAATGGTGTAAAAAATATCTAAACCAGGAATTTCAACATCAAGCGTTACCATCAATTTGCCGTCCTTATTTTCGGGTTTTATAATGGGGTCATAAGCACTGCGGGCGTAGTTAATGCCAGCCAAATCGGCTCGTTCAAACTGGGTTTCCATGCGGGTTACAAAGTTGTTCCAGTTTTTGCTGTTCTTAGGCGACCAATATACTTCGGACAGGGCCCAACACCGTGGAAACATCATATACTCAGCATAACTGGGTGTATTAACGGCTTCGGTCCAGAGGTTGGCTTGTCCGCCTAAAATGTATTTGGCATCTACGCCGTCTGGCACAGGTTCAAATCCATAACAAGTTTTTAGCCGTAGGGTGCTGTATATGTATGGCTCGAGGGTAGGGTCGCCTTGCATATAATCAATGTAAGTATAGGTGGTGGGTGTCATCACTACATCATGCCCCATTTTGGCTGCCTCAATGCCTCCTTTTACACCTCTCCAACTCATTACTGTTGCTTCGGGAGCAATGCCACCTTCGAGAATTTCGTCCCAGCCGAGCATCTTTTTACCTTTGGTTTTCAAAATTTGCTCCACCCGTTTCATAAAATAACTCTGCAATTCTTCGGTGTTTTTGAGATTCATTTTTTGCATGAGAGCCTTGCAATTGGGGTCATTTTCCCAATAACCATGATAACACTCGTCGCCACCAACATGGATGTATGGGTTAGGAAATAAAGCAGCTACTTCGGTGAATACTTTATCTAAAAACTCATAGACTTTCTCGTCAGAAGGATTCAAGGTGTTGTCAATCAGCATTTTGAATTTGCCGTTGGCATACCATTCCGAAAACTTACTGCCCGGATTTACCTTGGTGTTGGGGTCTTTGGTACATGACAGCTCGGGGTAGGCTGCAATAGCCGCCATGCTGTGGCCGGGTACGTCTATTTCGGGTACAATGGTAACGTGCCGTTCTTGAGCGTAGCGAATCACCTCCTTGATGTCGTCTTGAGTATAAAAACCGCCATCAGTGGCTGCTTCGCCCTCTTTTGGAGGAGCCAATTCGCCAAAATCGCCAATACGAGGCACTCGCCAAGCACCTACCGACGTGAGTTTGGGCAACGATTTAATCTCAATTCGCCAGCCTTCGTCGTCAGTTAAGTGCCAGTGAAAGGTATTGAGTTTGAGGCGAGACAAGTTATCAATCTGGTGTTTTATGTCTTCCTTAGTAAAAAAATGACGGCTCACATCGAACATTACGCCCCGCCATCCAAACCGAGGATAGTCGGTAATGCGAACACTCGGTGCCGACCAAGTTCTGTTGACAACCGTTGTACTTTCGATGTCGGTGGGGAACAATTGGAGCAGGGTTTGTACGCCATAATAGAGTCCAGCGGGTTGGTTTGCTGTTAATTTAATGCCCAAAGGCATTACTTCCAAAGTATAACCTTCATTACCAAGCTGTGGATTAGCCGTTTGATTGAGGTGTAAATGAATGGCGCCGGCAGTTGCTTGCTTGGCACTTAGGCTAAAACCTGTTGCAACTGATAGCTTTTGGGCGAGCATTTCGGCAACATTGCGGCTTTGTGGCTGTTTATAGGCAATTACCGAAGCCTTTGTGAGGGTGAAGTGGCCTTTAAGTTGTTGTAATTCAACAGGTTGTGGGATAATGTGGACGGGCTTTTGTTGCGCTTTTAACGACACAACAGAAAGCAAAAGAAGAAAAGAAAGAATTTTTTGCATGGGAAAGTGATATTTGTTGAGATTGTCAACAAAAATACGTGGAGTTTTTTCCTCAAAAAAAGAATGTGACTTTTTTGAGGAAAATTATGATTTAGAAACGAAAGCTACTTTATCTTTTTAGCCTCCATTTTTCTGCCGCCTTGGTTCAAAATCAGGTGTGTCACTTTTCCAGAGTCATCTTTAACGAACTCGATTAGGGCTTCCATCACTTTTGGGAAAAACTTGGTTTCGGACTCTGCAAATATTTCAATTTTGCCCTGCCCCGTAGCTTGTGTTATTAGGCGGTTGCCTTCCTTCGTAACAGTCAAAATAAAATTAGGAGCCAACTGGTATTCGCCCACATAACCTGCTAAGATTTGCTCACTCACCTGAACTTCGGTACGAGTAGGAATCGGTTTGTTGGTCTTTTTCCAAGTGGCATCAGCTTGCCGTCCTTTCAGGGTAACTTTCTCAATTTGTCCTGCGCTATTTCTGCCAAATTCGAGCGTAGAGAGCATATTTTCAAAAAAGAAAGCATCTTTTTGGTAGGGTTTAATCTTTGACTTATTTCCGCCGTTGCGTTGCGAGTAGAGCTGATTGTCTGCTAACGAGATGATGCGCTGACCCTCTTCGTTCTCGTACACGCCTGTGTAACTTTGTAGATTGTCTAAAGTGATTTCTTTGTAGGCGTATGGTTTTCCTATGGCCAAGGCTGCTATTTTAGAAGAAACATCGCTCGGCGAATTGCCGTCGCAGTTAGAGAAAACAGCCACAAATACGCCTTCTTTGGGCAAGTAGATGCTTTGTGTCAAAAAGCCATTGATGCCGCCGCCGTGTTCTATGGTAGCACTTCCTTGCACATTGCCTAAAAACCAACCATAGCCATACTCGGTTTCTTTACCGTTGTTGAGTTTGTATTTAGCAAAGGCTTTGTCGAGGCTTTCTTTTTTGACCAATTTGTAGGCATGAACAGCTTGATGCCATTTGAATAAATCTTCTACAGTAGATTGAATTGACCCCGCCGAATACGGTAAAGTCATGCTCAAAGGTTCAGCGTTTTGGAAACCATCTTTACCTTTTTCATAGGCAGAAGCCCTGTTTTTGATGATTTTTGAGTCGCTACCATAATACGAATTGGTCATGCCCAGTGGCTTAAAAAAGTTTTCTTCTAAGTACTGCGGATAGGTTTTGCCTGTAATTTTTTCGATGATATAGCCAAGCAAAAAGTAGCCAGAGTTGTTGTAGTTCCACTTGGTGCCTGGGGCAAATTCCATCGGTTGGTTTTTGAAATGGGCTATCAATTCTTCTGGTTTCATGTCTTTTCGCATGATTTCGCCAAAGTCTTTCGTGTCTGTATAGCTCTGAATACCAGAGGTATGCGTGAGCAGATGCTCAATGCTGATGTGGTGTCCGTGCGTAGGATAGTCAGGGATAAACTTCGTGATGTCGTCTTGCAAAGACAGCTTGCCTTGCTCCATCAATTGCAAAATTGCCACTGCCGTGAACTGCTTGGTAATGGAGCCAATTCTGAAAATATTATCAGCTTGCATGGGTATGTTGAATTCCAGATTGGCCATACCGAAGGCTTTTTTGTAAATGATTTGCCCGTTTCGGGCGACCAAAGCCGCACTGCCTGTTTCATTAGTTTTGAATTGTTCAGAAAGCAGTTTGTCAAACTCTGCTGTGAGTTGCTTATCGTCTTTTGCCTGGGCAAAGGCTGCCGTTAAGCTGATGACAAAAAGGAAAGTAAAAATGATCTTTTTCATGGGTTTGGGGTATTTTTCAAGTTTGAACCGTATTTTTTGTTGAATCAACTAATTTCTCTTTGTACAAATAACCATAAAAAGTAAACTCAATTAGCAGGATGATGTATTTTTGTATCAAAACGCTCTAACGTTAATGACCAAAGATAGTTATCACATAGAAATATCTCCTCATTTTGTAGCTTACGATTTTGTAAGTGAGGGACCAAGAGGCAAAATTTTAAAAGGAATTCGATATACGCAAACCGATTTTGCCAATGTTTGGAATCTTGGTTTTGGTGATATTGACTTAAAAACTGGCGAAATAAATGATACTATCGTATCTGATAACGGCGATAGCGAAAAGGTTTTAGCAACAGTTGCTCGAAGTTGTGTTGAATTTTCAAAGCATTTTCCAGAAGCAATGATTTTTGCCATTGGTAGCACATCTGCTCGAACAAGATTGTATCAAATGGGGGTTAGTTGTCAGTATGATGAAATTTCTGAACTCTTTTGGATTTGGGGTTTGTTAAATGAGGAGTGGGAGGAATTTGAGAAAAATAAAAACTATCAGGCTTTGTTGGTAAAAAGAAAATAAATCTTAAAATTTGAAAGATGAAAACAGCTAAAAAAAACATAAAATTGAACAGAGTAGGACAATTCGTCGTGAATGCCACGATTGATGAAAATAAAAAGCATCCCTACCTTGAGCAAAAACTCGAAGAAGCCAATAAGGTTTTAAAACGGGTTGGCTTACCCAAGGAGTTGGTACATTAAGGTATTGTCTAACAACGTTATGCAGGTCGTTTCATCGGTTGTTTCTTCCAATAGGTCAAGCTACGCCATAACCATTCGAGTGGACCAAAACGAAAGTGGTAAAGCCATAAGGGGCTGATAATCAGTTGTAGAAGCCAAATGCCTGCTACTACATAGAAAAGTTGATAGTATTGTAACTGTCCATAATAACCAAGTCCGTAGCCATAAAAAATACCTGGCAAATAAGGCTTTGCAGCACGTAATTAGTGAACGCCATTTGCCCAACGGCCCTCAATGCCTGCCAGAGCCAACCGAATATCCCTATACGAGAAGCAAGCATAATTAGCCCAACATGGCCCAGCGTCATGCTGATGCGACGCACATTGTAAGTAACAGCCGGAGGTAGCCAGTTTGCATCCAAAAATTGACCATAGTTTTGAGTCGCAGCAGCTTCTTGCCACACCGCCCAGTAACCGAGCGGAATGCCAATGCCGTAGCCAATTAGCACGAATAACCAGTAAGTCCGCTTACTGCCATTGGTCAAAATACCCCACTTGAACAACGCCATGCCCAGTAGCATCATGCCCAGCGAGTCCCAGAGGTTGTGATAATAATACACTGATTGACTTTCGACACCAATGGGGCGAACGTGATTCCATACTTGCACATAGTTACCCTGCATGGCTTTGATTTCTTCATCGGCTTTCGTTTGGTCAAGTGCCCGTCTTTTTTCGATGCTCTCCCAGGTTGTTTTATCCACTTTTTGGGCTTCGTTGAGGGGCTTGTGTTGTTTTTCTAAGGCAATGGCAGTCAGGTAGTTGCTACGTTTTTGTTGAACTTCGGCAAAGTCCCAACACCGCTGGAATACCAAAAAGGCAAAACACAAAACAGCCCCAAGCAACAAACTACGTGGAGCAACGTTGCGAACCGTAAACAACAACAAACCATCTAAACCGTACCAATACAAAATGTCGCCAAACCACAATACCCCAAACACATGAACAACTCCAAATACCACCAACCACAGCATCCGACGGTAATACAAATCAGCCACCACAATACTCCCACCCGAAGCGTTTTCTTTGTTGGTCGTAAACAAGAGGATGCCCACCCCAAAAAGCATCGAAAAGATTGCTCGCATTTTGCCCTCAAACAACACATTGACAACCATATTTGTCCAAAAGTTTACATCACCTGGGTGTGCGTATTCTTGATGGTGAAAGACAGCATCGGGTAGTGCAAAATAGGGGATATTCATCATCAAGATGCCCAACAAAGCCACGCCACGCAACAAATCAAGCGACTGGATGCGCTCTACAACTGGCTGATTAACTGAGAATTGGGTTGTGCTGCTGGAAGTAGGCGATTTCTCCATTAGTGATACAGGGGCTATGAAAATGTTGAAATTAGAGAAATAATGGATTCATGGCATTGTATGAAGGTTTTTTGTGGTAAAAAGAAACAAATTGTCGCATAAATCTACTTTTTGGCATTGGTGCATACACATTTTACACAAACATGACAGCGGTAGCAACCGTGTTTGTCTATATTTGCAAATACCAAATAAACCGCTTCATCACCTTGAAAAAACCCCTCTTTGCACTGCTGTTTTTGTTGTCTGTTACCAATGTTTCGGCGCAAAAAATTAAGAAAGCCGTATTTATGATTGTGGACGGCATTTCGTCGGATGCGTTGGAGAAAATCAACAAACCACACCTCGATTCTATTGCTCGTGTAGGCGGCTACGTTCGTGCGTATGTGGGTGGCGAGCGAAAAAGTTATTCGCAAACACCTACCATTTCTGCCGTAGGCTACAATAGCTTGCTCACTGGCACATGGGTAAACAAACACAACGTGTGGGGCAACGACATCAAAGCACCCAACTATCATTACTGGACTATTTTTAGGTTTCTGAAAGCACAATATCCTCAAAAGAAAACCGCTATTTTCTCGACTTGGTTAGACAACCGCACCAAGCTCATCGGCGAAGGCTTAGCCCAAACAGGCCAACTCAAAACCGACTATCATTTTGATGGCTTGGAGCTGGACACACTTCGGTATCCGCACGATAAACTCAGTGAGTACATCCATCGCATTGACGAAGACGTGACCAACGCCGCCGCCGCTTCCATCAAAAAAGATGCCCCTGACTTAACGTGGGTGTACTTGGAATACACCGACGACATGGGGCATAAATTTGGCGATAGTCCGCAGTTTGAAAAGGCTATTGAGCTAATGGACAAACAAGTAGGACGCATCTGGCAAGCCGTCCAATATCGCCAAAAACACTTCAACGAAGACTGGGTAATTTACATCACCACCGACCACGGGCGTGATGCACAAAAAGGGATGAATCATGGCGGACAGTCGGACAGAGAGCGGGCTACTTGGATTGTCACCAATGCTCAAAACCTAAACCCGTATTTCCGCCAATACCAGCCTGCTATTGTGGATATTATGCCTTCAATGGCCTCATTTCTAAATATTTCGCTTCCACGTGAACAGTTGTTTGAAATAGATGGCGTGCCACTAACTGGCAAAATATCGGCCATTTTACCCGAGGCACGCTATCAAAATGGCAACCTTGAAATAGCTTGGAAAGCCATAGACCACAAAGGAAAAGCCAACATCTGGGTAGCTACGACCAATGACTTTGAAACTGGTAAGACAGACAACTATCAACTGATGCAAAAAGTACCCGTAAAAGCCCAAAAAGCGAGCATCAACGTCAGCCAATTGCCTTCGTCATTCTACAAAATCGTCATCGAACTACCTCATAATGTAATGAATAGGTGGGTGATTTTGGAGAAGTAGGGGTGCTTAAACCTATTAAGGAAAATAGGACTTACGCATGCCAACGTCGGCGAGCCGTTCCACGATGGGTTAAAGGCCAGACGGCAAGTCCTCGCCGACGTTATATTACAGAAGGCTATTCTTTGTTACTTTTGTTAGCAAACACATTGAAAAGCACTGGAAGTGGCCAAAAAATGGCAGAGTTAATCGCTTTTGGCCAATTGGGTTCGCTGTTGCGTAGTTCTTTGGCGCAATACCAAAGCAATACCATACCCGACAAAATCAACGCTATTACCATCTTTTCATTCGTTAAGTTTTACCCAAAAATAGCATAAAGGTAATACTGTATGGTATTTTATTACATAAGCGGTTTTTAGCACACAAGTTGCTCATGCCGTTGTGATGAAGTTGCAATTATGTCAGGGCTTTCACTTTTGTACTATAAGTCTGATTGATAGGTCTGGGATTTCTATGATTCAAACAAGGGCAAATGTATAATTTTCGTCATATTTTTTATTTTGCTTGGCTAAGGCAAAAATCAGACGAACAAGTTTGTTTTTCATGGCGTTAAAAACAGAGAATTTGTTCTTACCTTC
>JBGAVQ010000221.1:0-9610 GCA_044228045.1 Spirosomataceae bacterium | reverse complement strand
TTCAAATCAATGAATAACCTTTGCTGAAAATTTAACCAAATGGTTAAACTATTTAGTTAATATACTTGTTTTTTTATGAATGGAAGAACTTAATATAAGTACCGAAGAAAAAATTTTAATGGCTGCCGAAGCTATTTTTTTGCGTGATGGTTATAGCGGTTCTCGTATGCAAGACATTGCAGACCATGCTGGCATCAATAAAGCCTTGCTGCACTATTATTTTCGATCAAAAGACAAACTGTTTGAATCTATTTTTGATAAAAAGATAGGAGTGATGTTCCCGCAGATGGAAGAAATTTTTGAGGAAGAGAACTCATTTTGTGAAATCATTTGTGCTTTTGTAGAAAAATATATTGCTACACTGTCTGCTAATCCGTTCTTGCCTCTGTTTGTTATTAACACGATCAACAAGCCTGACCGACAGGATTTTATTGATAAAATGCCGGTGTCATTAATTAAAAAAATGATAGAGAGCTACCAGCGTGATTTGGTGTTGGGCAAGGTCAAATCTCTCAATCCGGCTCACTTGGTTATATCAACGCTGAGCATGTGTGCTTTTCCTTTTATGGCTAAGCCCATCATTTTAAAAATGACCAACGGTAACCAAACACAGTTCGATATTTTTATGCAAGGTCGTTCTGTTGAAGTTCAGTCGTATTTGAAAACGATTCTTTTACCTTCATTACCAAATAGTTAGTCATGAATAGACTAAAATGGATACTCTCTCTCAATTTGCTTGGCATGAGCTTAGTAGTTACAGGCCAAACTACCTTGCAGTCGTGTATTGAGCTTGCAGAAAAAAACAATCCCCAATCGGCATTATTGTCACTGGTGAAAGAAGCCGAAGCCATACAAGTTGGTATTTTAAATAAAAACTATTTACCCCAACTTTCGTTGGGTGGCCAAGCTACTTGGCAGTCTGCCGTAACAAGTTTGCCAATTGCCTTGCCCAACATTAGCGTGCCAACTATTCCGAAAGACCAATACAAAACTACCATAGACCTTACCCAATACCTTTGGGATGGTGGCCTTACGAAAAGCCAAAAACGGGTAGCTATTACTACTGCTACTGCCGAAAGTAGAAGTATAGAAAACAACCTATATCAAACAAAAGAGCAAATTTCTAACCTATATTTTGGTGCCTTATTAGCTGAAAAGCAGCTGTTTAATGTTGAAATTGTTAGAAACGATTTAGAGAGCCAACAAAAAAAGTTAAAGGCGAATGTAGAAAACGGAACCGCTATAAGAAGTAGTGTGATGATGATTGAGGCTCGGCTGATAGAGTTGAAGCAACAGCAACGTGAAATTGTTAGTCGCAGATTGGCGGCATTCCAAGGGCTTAGTATTCTTACGGGGGTGCAGTTTTCGGAAAGCACAGCTTTGGTAGAGCCTAACCTCGATTTGACTAATGACTTTGTTATAAACCGACCCGAACTCAGTTATTTTGATGCCCAACAAGAAGTAAGCGAAGCTAACAAATTACTCATTAAATCTAAATATGCCCCCAAAGTTAATCTTTTTGGCACCGGTGGCTATGGCAGGCCAGGGTTAAACTTTCTTTTGCCAGATTTTACTACCTACTTTATTGGTGGGGTAGTCTTAAAGATACCACTAACTCATTTTTATACCAAGGCTATGGAGGCAGATATTCGGCAAATAGACATTGGCAAAGCCAAAATTGAAAAACAAAGAGCGCTTTTCTTACAGCAGACACAATTAAAATTAGCTTCACAAAAAGAAGATTTGGCAAAATTGCAAGACCAAATAAAGGAAGACCTTCGCCTCATTGAAATCAGAGAATACATGAAGAAAACAGCCGAGAAACGCCTTGAAAATGGCGTAATTACGGTAAGTGACTACATTTCGGAAGTAGATAATGAGGCCATTGCCAAGCAGAATTTGAGCCTGCACCAAATACAATTATTGCAAATAGTGAACAACATTAAAATTACGACAGGAAAATGAAAAATCTTTTTGTGGTTATGGCATTGGTAATTGGGGTAATGGCCTGCAATTCCTCGGAAGAAGAGTTTGATGCTACGGGTGTTTTTGAGGCCGACGAAGTTATTGTTTCGGCGGAGGCAGGTGGTAAGCTGCTCAGTTTCAATGTGTCTGAAGGCGATAATATCAAAAAAGGGCAGGAAATTGGGCAAATAGATTGCCAAAATATTGATTTGCAAAAAGCCCAAGTGCAAGCGAGCATTGATGCACTAAAACTTAAACAAAACGAAGCAACACCACAGATTCAGATTTTGGCAAAGCAGGCAGAAAGCCAAAAAGCAATTCTGTCAACACAAAAAGAGCAGTTGGGTCTGTTTGAAAAAGAGCGTAAGCGTTTACAAAACTTAGTAAATGCGGAGGCTGTACCTACCAAACAGTTGGACGACATCGTTGGGCAAATAGATGTTCTGAAAAAACAAATGGAAAGTACACAAAGCCAAATAGCTGTGATTGCCCAGCAAATTACTTCTCAAAAAGACCAAGTAAACTTACAAAACCGAGGTATATTGAGTGAAACCCAGCCGCTTAAGGTGCGGGTGTCTCAGATAGAAGAGCAGTTGGGACGTTGTAAAGTTGTAAATCCTATTGATGGAGTAGTGCTGGTAAAATATGCTCAGGCACAAGAAGTTACAGGTATGGGGAAACCTCTCTACAAAATTGCTAATTTAGAAACCATGACCCTAAGAGCATACATTGCAGGCACTCAGTTGGGGCAAGTAAAAGTAAATCAGTCAGTGAAAGTTTTTATTGATAATGGCAAAGATTCATACAAAGAAATGACTGGAACCGTATCCTGGATTTCGAGCAAATCTGAGTTTACGCCCAAGACCATCCAAACCAAAGACGAACGTGCCAACTTGGTTTATGCTACCAAAGTAAAAGTCAAGAACGACGGGTTTATCAAGATTGGGATGTACGGCGAAATAAAGTTGTAGAAACAATAAACGATGGCTACGGTAACAATCCAAAATATCACCAAGACTTACCTAAAAGGTACAGTTAAAGCCCTTGATAGTGTGAACTTTACCGTTAATGCTGGCGAGTTATTTGGGCTGATTGGGGCTGACGGCGCAGGCAAAACCACACTTTTTCGGATACTTACTACTTTACTTGTTCCAGACAGCGGAACGGCCACAGTAGCAGGCTTAGATGTGGTTAGAGATTTTAAAGAAATTCGCAAAATAGTAGGCTATATGCCTGGCAAATTTTCGCTCTATCAAGACCTAAGCATCGAAGAAAATCTTAACTTCTTTGCAACTGTATTTGGCACAACCGTAGCACAGAACTATGATTTGATACGAGAGATTTATGTGCAAATAGAACCTTTCAAAAAACGACCTGCTGGCAAACTGTCGGGTGGTATGAAACAAAAATTGGCCTTGTGTTGTGCTTTGATTCACGAACCCAAAGTGTTGTTTTTGGATGAACCTACCACAGGTGTTGACCCTGTTTCAAGAAAAGAATTTTGGGAAATGCTGGGCAGATTACAACAACGAGGCATCACCATTGTTGTTTCAACTCCCTACATGGATGAAGCCAAGCTTTGCGACAGAATTGCGCTTATTCAGAATGCCAATATTTTAGATGTTGATACGCTAACTGGAATTTTAAACAAAAATCAGCAACATCTTTTTGCTGTCAGTAGCAGCAATATGTACCAGTTATTAAAAGACCTACGGGCTTTTTCGGGGACTATATCCTGTTTTGCTTTTGGTCAAAAACACCATGTACAGCTCAAATCTGGTGATAATTCTTTTAATAATTTAATGCGTTTTCTTGAACAAAAAGGTCATCAGCATATCGAAATCTTGCCAATCAGTCCTGACATTGAAGACACCTTCATAAAACTCATGCACGATGCCTACTGAAAAAACTGTCATTAACACCCACAAGCTTACCAAAACATTTGGAGATTTCACAGCTGTTGATGCCATTACTTTTGAAGTAAAGGCAGGTGAGATTTTTGGTTTTTTGGGGGCCAATGGTGCTGGCAAAACCACTGCTATGCGCATTCTGTGTGGGTTGTTATCGCCTACTTCGGGTGAAGCCACCGTGGCAGGCTTTGATGTTTATAGAGAGAACGAGTCTATCAAAAAGCACATTGGTTACATGAGCCAGAAGTTCTCGTTGTATGAAAACCTAACAGTTCGTGAAAATATTGAGTTTTTTGGCGGTATTTATGGGCTTTCACGAAAAGAACTCAAAGACAAAAGCAATGGCCTAATCCAACGGCTTGGTATGGAAAAAGAAGCCGAAAAACTCGTAGGCTCTTTGCCCTTAGGCTGGAAACAGAAAATTTCGTTTTCTACTGCCATTTTGCACCAACCCAAAATTGTGTTTTTGGATGAACCCACCGGCGGAGTTGACCCAATAACAAGAAGACAGTTTTGGGATATGATTTATGAAGCAACCGATTCGGGCATTACGGTATTTGTAACCACTCACTACATGGACGAAGCCGAATACTGCAACAGGGTATCAATTATGGTTGATGGGGCTATTTCTGCGTTGGATACCCCCAATAACCTGAAAAATAGATTTGATGCTACTTCAATGGAAGGCGTTTTTTTGAAATTGGCTCGACAAGCAAAAAGAGAAGAATAATGAAGCTATTTTTTGCATTTATTCGTAAAGAATTTTGGCATGTACTCCGAGACACCCGCAGTTTAATTATTCTGTTGGGTATGCCTGTTATGATGATGTTGTTGTTTGGCTTTGCTTTGTCAAATGAAGTCAAAAACTCTAATATTGGTATTCTGGACCAATCGCATGACGAAACTACCCATTTGCTCACTGACCGCTTTGAGCAAAGCAGATATTTTACAGTGACCCAAAAACTGCGTCAAGAAAGTGACATCGCAAAAGCGTTTCAGAAAAATCAATTACGGATGGTAGTTGTGTTTCCACCTCATTTTCGTGAAGACTTGTTGCACCATAACAAAACCCAACTACGACTCATCGGCGATGCCACCGACCCTAATACGGCCAGCATCATGATAAACTATGCTTCGGCTATCATTAGAGATTATCAAAATGAGGTGATGGGCCAGCAAAAAATGCCGTATCAGGTAGAGATTGAGAGTAGCATGCTCTATAACCCAAAGTTAAGTAGTGCGTTTAACTTTGTGCCAGGCGTTATGACCTTGATTTTGATGCTGCTGGGGGCCATGATGACATCCGTTTCAATTGTGAAAGAGAAAGAAAGAGGCACAATGGAAATTTTGCTGGTATCGCCCATGCGCCCACTCATGGTGGTTGTCACAAAGGCCATTCCATATTTATTGCTTTGTTTTATTGATGTTCTATTGATTTTAACATTAGCTTATACCGTGCTTGAGATGCCTGTCAGGGGCAATATTGCGTTACTTTTGGCCGAAAGCATCTTGTTTATCTTTACAACCCTCTCATTGGGGTTGTTAATTTCAAATGTTGTAGATA
This sequence comes from Spirosomataceae bacterium, assembly GCA_044228045.1. GTDB lineage: Bacteria > Bacteroidota > Bacteroidia > Cytophagales > Spirosomataceae > JAXLVB01. The sequence goes on along the minus strand of JBGAVQ010000221.1, from coordinate 4,171 downwards.
AGCAACAAACAGCTATGTTTATTTCGTTGGTAGGCCTCATGATGCCTGCTCTTATATTTAGTGGTTTTATGTTCCCCTTAGAAAACATGCCTTTGCCTATGCAAATTATTAGCAATATTGTACCTACCAAATGGTTTTACAGCATTGTAAGTAGCATCATGGTAAAGGGTTTGGGGTTCAAATTCATCTGGAAGCAAACGCTTATTTTAGTAGCTATGACTGTGTTTTTTCTGGCCGTAGCAATGCGAAAGTTTAAGATTCGATTAGAATAAATAACTTGCTTATAGGGCTGCACATTGAAGGCAACGCCAATAAGTGATTACAAAGTCAAACTCAGTGTTTAGCCTTGTTTATTGAAAATAAAGATAATCCCGCTAAGTTTTTTTGGTATGACAAACATAGCAATTGATAGTATAAAGTCCCGAACCTTTGATGCCATCGTGATTGGTTCTGGAATCAGCGGAGGCTGGGCTGCCAAAGAACTAACCAAGCATGGGTTATCAACCTTGGTGTTGGAGCGTGGACGAGACGTGAAACACGTGACCGATTATCCGACTACCATGAAATTGCCCTGGGAGCTGGAACACCTTGGAGACGTGCCACTTGCTCTGAAAAAAGAGTATCAGATAGCCAGTAAAAACTATATTTTTAGTGAGGCCACCGCTCATTTTTTGACAAAAGATGCAGAGCAACCCTATATTCAAGAAAAACCTTACGACTGGATACGAGGCTACCAAGTAGGAGGGAGATCGCTTATTTGGGGACGACAAACGCAGCGTTGGAGCGACTATGATTTTGAAGGCCCCGCCCGTGATGGTTTTGCTGTGGACTGGCCTATTCGTTACAAAGACATTAAACCTTGGTATAGTTATGTTGAGAAATTTGTTGGTATTGCTGGTAATCGTGATGGATTAGACACACTGCCCGACGGCGAGTTTTTGCCTCCTCACGAGATGTCGTGCGTGGAAAAGTATTTTAAGCAAAAAGTGGCTGAGAGCTATCCAAATCGTTATGTAATTATGGGACGAGTGGCACACCTCACCAAACCTAATCCTATTCATTACCAGCAAGGTAGGGGACAATGTATGAATAGAGACATTTGTGCCAGAGGGTGTCCGTATGGTGGTTATTATAGTAGTAATGCCTCAACTTTGCCCTGGGCAGAAAAAACAAAAAAGCTCACACTGCGCCCGCATTCAGTGGTACAATCCATTTTATATGATGACAAAAAGAAAAAAGCAATAGGTGTTCGGATTGTAGATGCTACTACCATGCAGACTATCGAATACTATGCTAAAATTATTTTTGTGAATGCGTCTGCACTTGGCTCAAACCTCATCCTACTCAATTCTTGTTCACATCGTTTTCCCAATGGCTTGGGCAATGATAACGGACTTTTGGGCAAATACATAGCGTTTCATAGTTATAGAGGTAGGATATCCGCTGACTACGAAGGATTTATGGATTCAACAACAGACGGACGCCGCCCCAACAGCAGCTACATTCCTCGTTTTAGGAATGTATTGAAACAAGAAACCGATTTTTTGAGAGGTTATGCCGCAGGATTCACTTCATCAAGGGCAGCAGAAACCAACCACGAAGGCATTGGTGAAACCCTAAAAGGCCAGCTGAATAATTCAAAATTAGGGCTTTGGCGAGTAGGCTCACACATGATGGGCGAAACGATTCCGAAGGAAAAGAGTACCGTTAGTATAGATAATCAATTGACAGACAAATATGGTGTGCCGCAACTAAGAATTTCTGTTGAATACGATGACAATGACGAAAAAATGCTCAAAGATTTTTTCGCCCAGTTTACAGAAATGTATCAAAAAGCTGGCTTTTCAAACATTAAACCCTTAGACACCAAACGATTGCCAGGCAACGAAAACCACGAAATGGGCGGAGTTCGAATGGGTAAAGACCCCAAAACATCATTGCTCAATGCTTGGAACCAGGTGCATACTTGCAAAAATGTATTTGTTACTGATGGTGCCTGCATGACATCAACTTCCACTCAAAACCCATCGCTAACCTACATGGCACTTACCGCACGGGCAGTTGATTATGCCGTAAAAGAACTTAAAAGTTTGAACTTGTAAAAGTATTTACCCAATTGATTAGTGGGGATAGTGAGCTATCAATTAAAGGATTAGCTAATTCTTATCTATATGCGAAATTTATCATTCATTCTCCAAAAAGAATTCAGGCAGATATTTAGGGATAAAACCATCTTGCGAATGATGCTTATGATGCCAATCATACAGCTGATTCTTATCCCTTTAGCGGCTGATTATGAGATAAAACACTTGTCTATTAGTGTAGTGGATCAAGACCATTCCAGCTATTCAAAGAGGTTGGTTGCTAAACTTATATCATCTGATTACTTTCGCTTGGCACAATACAACAACGCTTACGCAAAAGCAATAGAAAGTGTAGGTAAAGGCCAAACAGACTTAATTTTGACAATTCCACCTTATTTTGAGAGGGATTTGATTAAGGAAAATAAAGCTAAGTTAGCAATAGCTGCCGATGCCTCTAATAACGTGAAGGCCGGGCTGGGTTCCTCTTATGCAGCTCAAATAATAGCCGATTTTAACAACGAAATTAGGGATGAATGGGTGCAGATGCCTCGCTTTGCCGAAATGCCACAAATACAAATAACTACGGCTAACTGGTATAATGCCCATACTGATTATCATTTGTTTATGGTACCTGGTATCTTGGCTATTTTGGTCACAATGGTGGGGAGTTTTTTGGCGAGTTTAAACATTGTTTCTGAAAAAGAAATCGGTACAATTGAACAAATTAACGTAACCCCAATCAAAAAATATGAGTTCATTTTGGGTAAACTCATTCCATTTTGGATACTTGGCATGATTACCATGACCATAGGTATGATAGTCGCTTTCGTTATTTTTCGTATTGTTCCACAAGGTTCATACCTAACAGTTTATGCTTTTTCGGCGGTGTATTTATTAGCAGTGTTAGGGATTGGTTTACTGATAAGCACCTTCTCAGATTCTCAGCAGCAGGCTACACTTTTTGCCTTTTTCTTCATGATGATTTTTGTATTAATGAGTGGGCTTTACACACCCATCGAAAGTATGCCCAACTGGGCCAAAATAATTGCACAGCTGAACCCACCTATGTATTTTGTAAAGGTTATAAGGGCTGTTTTTATCAAAGGCAGTCACTTTGGCGACCTACTGCCCGATTTTTTGAAAATTATTGGGTTTGCAATTTTCTTTAATGCTTTGGCCATACTTAATTATCGTAAACGAAGTGCATAAATTATATAGGTTCTTAGCAGAGAGGTAATTGGTTCTGTTTTCAAGTAAACAATGCTGCTTTTTCTTTCCAATTTGAAAGTTGTACCTTTGCCACAATTTACTTCTTCACAAACACTTAACTACATACCCATGCACCGAGAAATTGATGGTTGGCATAGCCCTTCGCTCAACAAGCACATGGAAATTGCCACCTATGGCCATTATGGTTTTGCACTTTTGATGGTACCCACAGCAGCGGCAGATTACTTAGAATACGAACGCTTCCAATTGATAGATGCCATTAGCCCGTACATAGAAGCAGGCAAGGTAAAGGTATTTTCAATCAACAGCATCAACACCGAAAGCTGGCTCAACAATCACATGGATCCTCGGCACAAGTCTATTCGTCACACACAATTTAATGAATATGTGTTCAACGAAGTGATTCCGTACATCCGTAGCAAAACCAGTAACGACACGCCCATTATTGTAACCGGTGCATCGTTTGGTGCTTTGCACTCGGCTAATTTGTATTTCAAACGCCCCGATTTACTACAAGGAGTGATTGCCATGAGCGGGTGCTACGACCTAAGTGACTATACCAAAGGTTATTACGACGACGATGTGTATTTTAACTCACCCGAGCATTATATGGCCAATATGAATGATGAGTGGCACCTGAGTCGCTATCGAGCCAGTGGTCATATTCATATCGTAACGGGTTCGGGAAGCTATGAAGACCCCGATGCCTCACGGCGTTTTTCTGCGATTTTGTCAGCGAGGGGTATCCCGCACGAATTAGACGTGTGGGGACACGATATTGGACACGATTGGCCTACTTGGCGCAAGATGCTGCCTTACTACTTGGCAACAAGATTTTAAACAAAAAAGCGGCGATG
>JBGAVQ010000220.1:0-9614 GCA_044228045.1 Spirosomataceae bacterium | reverse complement strand
AACCATTCTCATCTTAAGTTTTTTAGGCATCTATATCACATCCCGGCTCGTGGCACTACGGGTAGGCTTTCGTTACCCTCGTCGCTAACGGCTTGTACAGCGAAGAAATAATGGTCTTTTGAATAAGGGATATTCATACCCAGTTTATCTGTAAAAATTTTCTTTTGCCAAAAGGGTTGATACGTTTCTCGTACCAACACATAATAACCTTTTACTTTGCCGCTTTTGGGTGCTTGCCAAAACAAATTGGTCGAATTAGTGAGTCCCTTCATATCCAGCGTGACGTTTTGAGGCATGGCAGGTGCTTTGGCCAAGTTGGCAAGAGTAGCAAGGTTAATAGCGGTGTTTTTGCGGAGGTATTCAAAATCCATAAACTTTGGCAAGTCACCATATTCAATGCCTTTTTCGGTGCGAAGGTCTTGGTGTTGGTGTTCAAAATTTTCGTTCATTTCAGTAATCCGCACAGCCGCAAAACCACGATTTACAAAAGGTGTGTGGTCGCCACCTCGCAAAAAACGGTCGTTTCGATAGACCATTACCACTTCAAGGTTATCAACATAGCGTTCGCCCACTTCTTTGAGATAACGAGCCAATTGGCGGGTTTTCCCATCGTTTTCGAGCCCATATTGTCGAATTTGTGCTGCTTTTTTGTCTAATTCAAAGCCCGGTAGCCCTTCGCTGAATACCCTCAGTTTGGTGTTGTCAATAATGTTGGTTTCTGAACTATTGTTAGATCCCATGATGTCGTTATTGAGTAGGGCTTCGAGGTTTGTTTTGTCTTGAAACATTCTTTCGGCTAAGTGTTCAGCACCAAGCAGCCCTTGCTCTTCGCCACTAACTGTTACAAACACAATGGTTGCCGGAAACTTCGTTTTGCTCAATACCCGTGCGAGTTCAATCACCGCTGCCGTGCCACTACCATCGTCGTTAGCACCGGGTGCATCAGCATCTCGGTTCATTACATTTGACACTCGGCTGTCAATATGCCCGCTTACCATAAAAATACGGTCGTCGGTCGGATCTGTACCTTTGAGTGTTGCCATTACATTGGCCATTTCTACTTCTTTATCTATGCGCCTGCCGTCAGCGGGGAGTGTCCATGTGTCGAGCATAGCGGTCATGCGCCCACCCGACTGTTTGGCAAATTCGTTGAATTTACTCAATACCCATTGGCGAGATGCCCCAATACCTCGTTTGGCATCAGTCGGACTAAGCGTTTGGCGAGTGCCAAAACTGACTAATTTGTTGATATAGGCTTGCAAACTGTCCTTAGAAACAGCTCGTACCAATCCCTCAATTTCGGGGTCTCGCTGAACTATTTTTTGGGCATAAAGTGTACTGGTAACAATACATAAAAGGCTAAAAATAAGCGTTTTTTTCATACTTAGACGGTGTTATTTTGATGAAGAAATTACTTGAGTTTGATACCTTCATAAAGGCCAATGTCCAATGTGCGAAGCATAGCCCCATGGGTTGAGTTGATAATCTTTACAAGTTCGTTGGCCAATAGGGCATTACCACGTGGCGTTGGGTGAATAGCATCGAGTGAATAAAAATTCCCGTTCGGATAGCTGGCATTAACGCTTGTACCGTTTTGAGTAATTCCGTTTTTTAAGCGTGTTTGAAATTCTTGATAGTCAAAAATTGGGATATTCTTAGCCTTTGTAGCCACCTTAATGGCCTGATTGTAAGCATTAAACGCTTGGTTCAGTTGGGCTACTTCGTCTTCGTCAAGCACTTCGCTATTGTCTAATGGGTAATTAGGAAAAAAACCTTTTGGCACCCCTGCGCTATTTTGCTTGCCAATTGTGGTTGCGGCTATCGGCAGCATAAGGTCTTTATCGGTAGCTGTTCGCACCATACCTGCACCTGTTTTTATAAATACTGAGGCATTGTTGGGACCTTTCAAAGAATTGGCTGTTATGGCTGTCAGATAACCTAATTGAGTAGGGTCTGGTAATGTCATAACCACACCTTTATTATTTTTGTTTACGGCAGCAGCCAATAGGTCGTTGAAATTAGCCGCAAACAGCGCTGGGGGCGTTATCAATTCATTGCCCCCACTGCTTACAAAACCCAGCAAGTCTGATAAGCCTACATTGAGTGTAAAAAACGTGGGGGTACTCTCTGCCACGTAGTCTAAATAACTTTTTGATTTAGCGTTGGCAGGTAATAGTCTTTCAAACAAGGGATTAAAGGCAGGCGTGCTGGATAGCCCATAGCCAATAGTGCGTAGGTCGGCAACTCGCAAGTTAGGTACTCCTAAGTTCTGATTAGTGCTGGTGTACTCTGTATAAAGTGTTGGCTTGGTGCTTCGAACCGCCAAATTAGTCTTAACTTCTACCAATATAGGCAAACCACCTGAGCCAATCCCTCCAAATTTGTAGTAGCCTGTGCCATTTTCTTGCCCTACACCAAACAGAGGTTGTTTAAAATCTCCTTTGCCTGTTTGTTGAAAAAGCTTTGCTAATAAATTCGGAAACGAGGCCAATTGTGCATCTCGGTACAGGCCACCGTCGGCATATCCAGCAGTGGTTGCATCGCCAATAGCCACGTACTTAGTTAGGTCGGCATCTCCTGCAGTGGCAGGCTTATCAAACAGCGTATCTTCTTTACAAGCTGCAAATAAGACCACGAAAAGAAAAATATAGCAATGTTTTGGGGCCATTTGAAACAGCAGTTAGCTGATAATTAGACGGTTTGGCAACACAGAGTCACACTTTGCCCAAAAGTTCGTATCTATTTGATTACCACTCTACAACACCCACAATATCCCACAAATTGGTCAATTAAAAACAAAAAGAGGTTGGATTTATTTTTTTGTCGAAAAATACAAAATCTCTTCTAAATCTTGGCACGATTTGTGTTCCATTTAGCATGAAAGTAAATAACACGAACAAGGTGTACGGATTTAGGCAATAGCCATCGAAAATTAAACTTTATTGAGAATAGATGGTACTATTTTGTGCATAAATAGCCTATTTCTACCTCTGGCATGGAATTCGTGGAAGAATTTTCACATATAAAAAATATCCCTAAGAACCCGTAATCCATTGATAAATTGAGTACAACCAAACAATTATGTAACTAAATTTTACCTGCAAATGGAAAAGAAACCAATACGCAATCGGGTCAAAACCTTCTTCAATCGTGTAGCACTGGCAAGTGTAGTAGTTGCTGGGCTAAGTGTGCACCAAGCTCAGGCCCAGCAAGAGTCTATGTATTCGCAGTATATGTTCAATACGCTGGCTCTTAACCCTGCCTATGCAGGTAGTCGTGATGTGCTAAGTATGACCGCCTTGTACCGCCGCCAGTGGATTGGCATTGAAGGAGCACCTACCACCCAAACCTTTACTGCAGATATGCCGCTCAACAAAGAGCGCATTGGCTTAGGCATGCAGTTGTTCAACGACCAAATCGGTGCTCAACGTAGCACTGGGGCTTATGCAAGTTATGCGTTTAGAGTAAAAGTATCTCGCCGCACAACCTTGGCATTGGGCTTACAGGCAGGTGCAACCAATTTCCGCTGGGACTTGGCTTCGGTTAATGCTGGTGCCGCTGACCCTGTTTTTAGTCAAAACGTAAATAAATGGCTTCCTAACTTCGGTACGGGTATCTATATTAGCAACGACAAAGCCTATTTTGGTGTGCCGGTACCATCGCTTATTAGAGGCAAACTCAACGAGTATTCTCGCAGCGACTCTGCCCGCCAGCAACGCCACTATTTCTTAATGGCAGGTTTTGTGATGCGCCTCGGCAATTCGCTCCACCTGAAGCCTTCGGTCTTGTTTAAAGGTGTGCAAGGGGCCCCCGTTGCTTTTGACGCTAACCTTAATTTATGGATTAAAAACCGAATTGCTGTTGGTGCTTCTTATCGCACAGGCAATCTTAAATTTAATAACGACAAAATTAGTGGAGGCAAACTTGGTGATGCCATTGTAGGGCTTATTGAAGTGCAGCTCAACGACCAGTTACGTTTTGGTTATGCCTACGACTATATGCTCAATGATTTGAAGAAAGAAAGTCACGAAATCATGCTTCGTTATGAGTTTGGTTTCAGTAAGAGCAAAATTCTTACACCACGGTATTTTTAAGTGGGTATGCTTGTGTGGATAGTATTCTCTTAGCCAATGTCTTAAAGAATATTTACCCCTTCATAACAAGCAATACCGCATAGTTCGATAGATTATTTTTGGGTTACCCAGTTATATTTTTGAAACTTTATCGTTAAATGAGCGTGATGCAGTGAGGAGAATACCTTCAACTGTACCACGCTCAACCCGTTTAGCAACCTAAATCGGATTGAAGCGTTGGATGATGAGTAGATTGGTGAATTGCCAAAAGAAATAGCATTGTGTTGACTATCAGCAAAATAGAAACACTTACCTTCTTCTGCAATTTTCTGGTGTAATCATCTTCATCATTCGGTTCGGTACGAAGCCCTACCTAACCCGAGGGAACGATAACCCAAAGAGATTATGATCATCCGAAAAGCACTCGGCCTGTGGCTACTGACTTGGGGGCTATTTGCGGGAGCGTACGCACAAAGTACGCTCATGCAACAGGCTACCCATATGCAGGAGCTACTCAATTTTGCCGATGCCATTCCGCTCTACGAGTCTACCCTCAAAACCAAACTCACAGAGGTAGAAAAACTGCAAACTCAGCTTCAATTAGCCTATTGTTACAAGCAGATTCGGGACACCCAAAATGCCGAACGACTGTACCGTACCATCTTTTCGACAGGCCCAGAGTTTACCGACGACGACATCAAAGTTTATCTTCACTATGCTCAAGTATTAGCCAGTAATGGCAAACACACTGAATCACAGGCTGTTTGGGAGCAATACAACAAACTTCAAGCCGACGACCAACGGGGAAAAGCCTTTGCCCGACTCTATCAAAATGTTGGCAAACTAAGCGAAAACGCTAACAGTTATCAGTTAGAGTTCCTAAACCTCAATACCAGCAAAGCTGATTTTAGTCCCGTTTTTTACAAAAATGGGTTAGTGTTTGTATCTGGACGAGGCGAAGGCATGGGGATTCGCCGTATTTTTAATTGGAATAAATCGGCTTTTTTAGACCTTTATTTTTTGCCAGAACTCAGTGCTATTGGAGCAACCAAAGCCGGAAGCTTAGGGTCTGGCAATGAAGCTACTAAGTCCCCTCGCAATAGTCGTGGCTTAGGTGCAGACGAATACACCGAGCCAACTGCCAATGACTCCCGCACCGTAGGTGTGTACGGCAATGACCAAGTAAATGCAGGGCTTGGGTATGGCGAAAAACCAGCGAGTGAGTCCGATAAATTCAGCAAAACCCTCAATACCAAATATCACGAAGGCCCAGCTACTTTTACGCCCGATGGGTCTCGGGTTATTTTTACTCGCAACAACTTCAATAATGGTAGCTATAGAGAAAGCACCGACAAGGTAAACAAACTCAAGCTCTATACTGCCGAAGAACACAACGGTACGTGGTCTAACATCCAAGAATTACCATTTAACGACAATGAGTTCTCGACGGGGCATCCTTCCATGACCAAAGATGGCAAGTGGATGTATTTTGTATCGGATATGCCCGGTGGTTTTGGTGGAACCGATGTATATGTAGTGAGCTACGACAACGGCAAATGGGGACAGCCTGTCAATTTGGGCAAAACTATTAATACCAAAGGCAATGAAATGTTTCCGTTTGTGGACGAATATGACAACCTTTACTTCGCTTCCGACGGCCACGCAGGGCTTGGGGATTTAGACCTATTTTTTGTAGAAATTAAAGACCGCAAAGCCGTTAGTAAGGTAATGAATTTAGGCGCACCGCTTAATTCTCCTAAAGACGACTTCGGGATAGTAACAGACGGTGAGCGCAAAAGTGGCTTTTTGAGTAGCAATCGTAAAAAAGGAGGAGCCGACGACGATATTTATCGGTTCAAACGAGATGGGCCTCTGTATGCGTGTCGTGAGTTGGCTGTCGCCGTATTTGATGGGCAAACCAAAGCCCTACTCGACAGTGCACAAGTATCGGTGCAGGCCAAGGGTGGTCAACTTACCCAAAAAACCACCGACAAAACAGGCACATTTAGCATTTGCCTCGACGAAAACAAAGACTATAATTTTGCTGCTACTCGGCGTGGTTATGTGCCTTCTACTTTTGGATATTCGACTCGGGGTAAAGCCGACGAGGCACCTTCTCGTCTTGAAATTTCGCTCACACCCATTTCGTTAATAATGGCGCAACAGCAAGCAGAGCAAGCAAATAAGCCAACTGTTACACCACCAGTCAACGACACAAAACCAGTTTTACCCCAACAAATTCCCAAGAAAAGTACCTCACGGTTTAGAGGGAAAGTATTTGCCGAATACGACAAACAACCCCTTGAAGGTGTAAAAGTTACGTTTCGGAACGAATGTGATGGCACTACCCAAGAAGTGATAACTGGAAAAAACGGTGTGTATGAATTTGATATGAAAGGAGGCTGCGACTATACCCTCGAGGCCATTAAAGAGAACTACGGGCGTAATGTTAATAAAATCAAAAAAGTACCCAAACGCACATTACCCGAAGTAGTTGACGTAAACTTAGGACTATTAAAAGAAGGAGATATTATACCGATTGACAACATTTACTACGATTTCAAGAAAATAAATCTACGACCCGAGGCAACTCGAGAGTTGGACAAATTAGCGACTACCTTGAAGCGTTATTCCGCTATGAATGTAGAAATTGGTTCGCATACCGACAGCCGAGGCGATGCCGAAGCCAATCGGAATCTGTCGCAGAGCCGGGCGCAAGCTGTGGTTGACTACTTGGTCAAAAAAGGAATCAATCGCAAGCGCATGGTGGCAGTAGGCTATGGCGAAAGCCAATTAGTAAATGAATGTACTGATGGGGTAGCATGTACCGAAGCCGAACACCAAAAAAATCGTCGTACCACGCTCAAAGTAATGCGTTTAAACTAAGAGGAAAATAACAAAACCGATACAAAGGCCGTTGGTATAATTACCAGCGGCCTCTATTTTTGTAGAACCATTGAGTCATTAACCCCTAAACAACAATCATGGTCGTTTTTCCTAATGCCAAAATAAACATTGGTTTGCAAATCCTCGAAAAACGAACCGATGGGTTTCATAACATTGCTTCGTGTTTTTATCCAGTAGGCTGGTCTGATGTACTCGAAGTAATTCCTGCACAAAAAATATCGTTTCAAAGTACAGGTATCACTATTCCAGGCGAAACCGCTGGTAATCTCTGCTTGAAAGCCTATCAAAGCCTAAAAGCTGATTTTGATTTACCGCCTGTTCAAATACACCTGCACAAGGTCATCCCCATTGGCGCAGGACTGGGAGGGGGTTCTGCTGACGGGGCATTTATGTTGAAAGCACTTAATCAATTATTTAATCTTAATCTTACCAACAACCAGTTAGAAGCCTACGCTCGACCCCTGGGTAGCGACTGCGCTTTTTTTATTCAGAATGAACCACGCTATTGTTATCAAAAAGGCGATCAATTTGAAGATATTTCGTTGAGCCTTGCAGGTAAACAAATCGTGCTCGTAAATCCTAAGATTCATATTGGTACTGCCGAGGCATATTCTGGTGTAAAGCCTCGCTTTCCGGCGATAGAATTACGAAATGCGCTACTTCAACCGATAGAATTATGGAAAAATTTGATTTTCAATGACTTTGAAGCCAACCTTTTAGTCAACTATCCTGTCATTAGTGTAGTGAAACAAAAACTATACGAACTGGGGGCTTCTTATGCCAGCATGACAGGCTCTGGGTCAACCGTTTTTGGAATATTCGATAAAAATGGTAACTTCACAAACAATTTCCCTAATTACACCGTTTGGCAAGGAAAATTAACATGAGCGCAACCTCCTCACATACCAAGCGTTCTCTCGGCAATCCGTTTACCCAACGGCGTGAACCTTTTCAATTCATGCTTTGGTTGGGTATGGGTGGCAGTGCAATTCTTTTTCTTTTCTTGGTCTTTGTCTATGTAGTTCGCAAAGACGGCAACGACTGGAAAGATATTGCATTACCCCGAATTTTCTGGCTGAGTACCATTGCCGTCTTAATCAGTAGCCTTACTATTCATTGGGCCAACAAAGCATTCAGAAATGATAGCTTCCCCAAATACCGATTTTTGATTGGTACAACCCTCTTGATGGGTATTGTTTTTGTAGCCATGCAGTTTTTGGGATGGCAACACATGATTACCAACGGGATACTCCTACAAAACAATCCTGCTGGGGCTTTTGTATATCTTATTTCGGGCTTACATCTACTTCACATCACTGGAGGATTAGTCTTTTTGATTATTATATTTTTAGAAGCTCTGCGTCACAATACGTATATAGACTCGTTTGTTTATAGTGTTAATCCTCCTAACCAGCTCAAGCTCAAATTAGTTACCATTTATTGGCATTTTGTAGATGCCTTGTGGGTGAGTTTGTTTCTGTTTTTGCTGTATCATCACAGTAAATAATAGGAGGCTTTCCGCTTTTCATACCCTTTCTGCTCAAAAGCTAACTTTATGCTTTCCAGAATTATCCTATTTTTTGTTTTCTGTTTTTTTATGTTTGGATGCTCTGCCAAGAAATCATCTGACAATACCAAGCAAACAGACTCTACGCAAGTAATTATTACCCCTGTTGATTCTATGACCATTGATTTAGTGGCATGGAAACAAAAGGGGTATTTCAACCAGACTCAGTCTGTCAAAGTAGCCAACGACCCTGTTTTTCATCATGCAAAATCATACCAAGGCATACTACTTCGGACGGTATTGGAGCAGCTACCAAGTTTCAAAAACGTAGATTTGAAAACAACGCAGTTGGTTTTTGAGTGCGAAGACGGTTACAATCCCTCTATGTCGCTCGAAAAAATACTAACGAAACAAGTGTTTTTGGCAGTTAAAGATATGGATGCTCCCAAGGGAGAAGACTGGACTACCATTGTAAAAGGGGCCGAAACCAAGAAAATTGCCCCATTTTATATAGTCTATACCGATGTACCTGCCAACGATTATTCGTACAAATGGCCCTACAATTTGGTCAAAATACGTCTTACTCCTGTGAGTGCAGAGGCGCAGGTTCTATTTCCGCACGACGACGATACAATGGTAAAGGGCTATGATTTGTTCAGGATTCATTGCATGACCTGTCATTCGGTCAATGCCGTAGGAGGCAAAATGGGGCCAGAACTTAATTTCCCCAAAAACGTAACTGAATACTGGAAACTACCTGATTTAAAGGTATTTATCAAAAACCCATCGTCTTATAGAAACGAAGTGAAAATGCCTGCCCAGTCGCATTTATCCGAAAGAGAATTAGACGAAATCATAGGTTATTTGACCTATATGACAAAACACAAAAAATTGTAATTTGTAAAACCATGAAAAAACTACTTTTACTATTAGCCGTTTGGGGTCTATCGCAACTCAGTGCCAAGGCTCAATCTACCGAAGAAGAAGCGATAAAAGCAACAATCCAACAACTTTTTGATGGAATGCGAAAAGGCGATAGCACCATGGTGAGTGCAGTTTTTCACCCAACGGCTCGCTTACAAAGCGTGTTTACAAACAAAGAGGGTAAAGTTGTTGTGAAAACCGAT
>JBGAVQ010000005.1:0-57943 GCA_044228045.1 Spirosomataceae bacterium | reverse complement strand
GAATTTCTCTTTCTTCTGAGGTGTGTATTTCTTCTGCGTGAGCCATTTTTTTACAGTTTACAGTTAACAGGATTCCGTTTACAGTTGGTTATCAAACCTATTAAACAAGATAGAAGAAGGTAAATACGAATACCCAAACCAAATCTACAAAGTGCCAATAAAGGCCACATTTCTCAACCATTTCATAATGCCCTCTTTTTTGATATGTTCCCATAGCAGTGTTAAAAAACACCATAATGTTGAGAATTACCCCACTAAATACGTGAGAGCCATGAAAACCTGTGATAAAGAAGAATAAATCTGCAAATGGCTGTGGACCGTATTGGTTTCGGGATAAATTAGCACCATAAACAGTAACATCAGTCCATTTTCCGTCCACAAAATCTTTAACAACCGTGCCTGTTTCTGAACCAGTGATAAAGTGGGCCCATTCCCAAGCTTGTGAGCCAAGAAACGTTGCTCCACCCAAAATAGTCCAAAGCATCCATTTTTCTACGTCTTTTTGATCCATTCTGTGCCCTGCTTCTACGGCAAGTACCATTGTAACAGAGCTAAAAATGAGAATGAAGGTCATAATCCCCACAAACACAAGTGGGAGTGCTGTGCCATGAAAAAACGGAACAGCCTCAAATACTCGTTCGGGAATAGGCCAGTATTCCATTGAGAATTTAAAGTCACCATGAACGGCTGGGTCAAACGCTGAATGACTGTACCGGATTAGCCCGTATGTCACTAATAACGCTGAGAAAGTGAAGGTATCTGACAACAGGAAAATCCACATCATCAATTTACCATAACTTGCCTTCATCGGTTCTGTACCGCCCAACCATAAGTGTTTCGGTTCCGCTACTGCGTGTGCAGAATGTGCCATTGTTTGTATTATTTACTTTGTTTTTTTTCTATTACGATAATACTTTTCTCAGATGTACTTCTTGACTTATTAGCTGTTATTGTACAATAAGAAAGCGAACAAATATAACCATAGGATGTCAAGAAAGTGCCAATAATACGCACAAATTTGGATTTGTAAAAGACTTTTAGCGTGGATTTTCAACCTGAATGCCGCTACAAACGCAAATGCTAATACAACTAACCCAGATACGATGTGCAACCCGTGCATACCACTCAACACATATACAAACGAGCCAGATGGATTTCCTACAAAATAGACATTAATAGCTACCAGTTGTTGCCAACCCTGCCATTGCATGTACAAAAAAAGTAATCCAAGCGCAAAAGTAATAGAAATGGTTATTCGGAGTAAATTGAAATTGTCTTTTTTTGCAGCTATGTAGGCAATGTGCATTCCAATACTACTTGCCATAAGTACGGCAGTGCTGTACCAAAACAATGTTGGAAGTTGAAATTCAAGCCAGTTTCCTTCGGCTTTACGTACCAAATAAGCACTTGTAAACGCCGCAAACATCATTGTAATGCTCACGATAAATAGCCACAGTAAAAACTTTTTCGGATTTACCGATAGCGTTTCTTGTGGTTCTTGTTCTGTTAAATCTATCTGTTGTTCTATCGTTGCCATTCTCTTTTTTCTTTTAATTATTTTAAGTGACCTGCTCATGTTGCTTGTAAGAATATGAGCCAACCATCTATTAGGCTTTGTCCAACAAAAACGCTAATTGAACCACAAGCAAGTAAATAAAAGAGCCAAACATCATTTGTCGAGCGGCTTTGTCTGTGCACAATCGCATGAGGTTGAATGATTGCGCTAAAAATAATGCACCACATAGCACAGTAATAAAGGTAGCCGTAATACCTATCATACCTAATTGAAATGGAACCCAACTCAACGGAATCAGAAATAAAGTATATAACATAATGTAAGTTGCGGTCATTAGCCCTTTGCGCCCATTAGCAGGTAATAATTTTAGACCCGCCCGTTTGTAATCTTCGTCGGCTACCCATGCAATAGCCCAAAAATGCGGGAACTGCCAAAAAAACTGAATGGCAAACAGAATACCCGGTTCTAAACCAAACTGCCCTGTTGCAGCTAACCAGCCAATCATCGGTGGAAATGCCCCTGGGAAAGCCCCTATAAATACAGCAATGGGCCCAACTTTCTTTAAGGGTGTATAGGCGAAACTGTACAACAAAAACGATATAAAACCAACCCAACCCGCATTGAGGTTAAATTGGAACAAAATTACACATGAAATCAACAGCAAAATAGCAGAAAAAATAGCGGCTTCAATCACTCCAACTCTACCTGTCGGCAGAGGGCGGGTCATGGTACGCTTCATTAATTTATCAGAATCTTTCTCAATGATTTGATTGACAATATTTGATGCCCCTGTTAAGAGAAAACCAGCCAAAGAAAACAACAAAAATCTGCCCCAAGTAAAATGTTCGATGCCAAGCAAGTATCCAAAAGAACCCGAAAAGGCTACTGTTATAGACAAGCGAAATTTCAACAGTTCGCCAAACGCCTTAACAGTATCCATAATTTGACTTCTCCACGAAATCGTTGTTTCTGAAATCATGCTATTTTCTCAACTTAAAATTTTTCTCGCTGGCTCTGAAATAGATTGACTAAAAACACGCTCTGCATTAAGCAATAAACCGACAACAAACTGCAGGCCAAGCATTAAGATTGCAAGCGTTAGGTGAACAGGTTGTATGAAGGGCGGAATACCAAAATAAGCCATAAAAACACCCGACAAAATTTCTACTCCAATCAACATCACCAATAATGAGGTAAAACGATACACAATGCCTTCTTTGTTACTATTTTTTCGGAGCAATACAAATACATAAAGCTGTGAGGCTAATACGACTGTTGAAAATGAGCGGTGAATATAGAAACTTAAACCCAATTGTTCAATCCATGTGTTTCTGCCACTTTCGCCCACTTGCTGTATTACCACATCTATGGCTTCTCTTACTTGTGTTCCAATCAACACTTGTGTCAGCATTAGCCCCATCGAAACCAGCAACCAGCTATTGAGCTTGTGAGGATTCGTAATTGATTCAACTTTTATGATTCCTACATACGACCTCGCCAATACATAAATCAAAATAAACACAATTACAATAGCCAGTAACATATGAAGTGTTACCATTATCGGAGATAACTCCGTTGATACCACTTTTGAGCCTAACCAACCCTGAAACCCCACCAATAGAAATGCCACAAAGCTCCACCAAAAAATTGGCTTATTGGTTTTAAAAAAAGTAATAGACGACAGTAATGTACCAAAAATTAAGAATCCAGTCAGTACTCCCAACAGACGATTGATATACTCTGTCCAAGTTTTATAGACATTAAATACGACTTCTCCTTTTAATTTTGAACCATAAATTACCTGATAATCGGCTGGTAATTGGCTAACATTGGTTGGTGGGACCCATGAACCAAAGCACTTAGGCCAGTCTGGACAACCCATCCCCGACCCTGTACTTCTGACAATTCCTCCCGCTAATATCAACAGATAAACGGTTATGACTGTCCCTATAGCAACTTTTCTGAACCACATTTTTCAAAAGTCTGTAGTCCACAGCTTACACTATAATAGTTTGTGAACTTCCATTAAAAAAATTACGAGGCTTCATTAGAAGCCCCGTAACCTTATACTGATTCTATATGAGGTGTGTACTGGCTCCCTTCGGGACTCGTACCTACTTACCAACCGCCCGATTTGGCGGCAGTATCTTTCTGACTATCATGCAAGTCATCAATGTCTTTTTCAAGAGCAATTTCTGCATTCTCTTCTGGAAAATTAGACTCTGGTGTTGCAGAATATGGGATATTTTGAGGAATAAAATCTTCTTCTGAACCAGGCTTGCTATAATCATACGGCCAGCGATATACTGCTGGTACTGGACCATCCCAGTTTCCATGGCCTGCATTGACAGGAGCAGTCCATTCCAAGGTATTGGAGCGCCAAGGATTCATCGTGGCTTTCTTACCTTTGAATATGCTGTAGAAGAAGTTATACAGAAAAATCAACTGTGCGGCAAAGGTAACTATCGCTGCAATACTAATAAATGTATTCAAGTCTGCGTAAGTAGAAAAAGTCTTAAAGCCAGTAAATGAATAATAACGACGGGGGAATCCAGCGATACCAATATAGTGCATTGGGAAGAAAATAGCATATACCCCAATAAATGTGAGCCAGAAGTGAACATAACCAAGTGTATTGTTCATCATTCGGCCAAACATACGAGGAAACCAGTGATAAGTACCTGCTAACATCCCAAAGAACGAAGCACTACCCATAACTAAGTGAAAGTGTGCTACTACAAAGTAGGTATCATGCAATTGAATATCTAAGGCGCTATTACCCAAAATTAAGCCCGTAACCCCTCCTGAAATAAACATCGAAACCAAGCCAATAGAAAACAACATTGCCGGTGTGAATACAATATTACCACGCCACATGGTTGTAATATAATTGAACGCTTTTACTGCAGATGGAACCGCAATAATCAAGGTCAAGAACATGAACACAGAACCAAGGAATGGGTTCATTCCGGTTACGAACATGTGGTGAGCCCATACAATAAAAGCAAGAAACGTAATACCCATCATTGAACCAATCATGGCACGATAACCAAAAATTGGTTTGCGTGAATTAGTAGCAATAATTTCTGAGCTCATTCCCAAGGCAGGTAATAACACGATATATACTTCGGGGTGGCCTAAAAACCAAAACAAGTGTTGAAATAAAATAGGACTACCACCAGTGTTTGGAAGTGCTTCTCCTGCTACATAAATCTCATTCAAGTAAAAACTTGTACCCATTGAGCGGTCAAAAATCAACAATAATGCTGCTGACAATAACACAGGGAACGATAAAAGACCTAAAATGGCAGTAAACAAGAATGCCCAAATGGTCAATGGCATTTTGGTAAAAGTCATCCCACGAGTACGCAAGTTGATGATGGTAGTTACGTAATTTAAACTACCCATCAACGACGACATAATAAAGATAGCCATACTTGTAAGCCAAAGCGTCATACCCAGGCCTGATCCTGGCATGGCTTGTGGCAGCGCACTCAGTGGCGGATAAATCACCCAACCACCCGATGCTGGTCCTGATGAAAGGAACAAAGAAACAAACATAATAACACTGGACACGAAGAAAAACCAATATGAAAGCATATTGATAAAACCAGATGCCATGTCTCGAGCCCCAACTTGGAATGGAATCAAAAGATTGGAGAATGTACCACTCAGACCTGCTGTAAGTACAAAAAATACCATAATGGTACCATGCATGGTGACCAAAGCGAGGTAAAACTCTTTCTCGAGGTGTCCTGTTTCGTCAATCCATCCCCCTAAAACTGGACGAAGCCACTCTAAGGTCATGTCAGGAAAACCAAGCTGCAAACGGAACAATAAGGAAAGTAAGCCACCTATTACTGCCCAAGCAATTCCAGAAATAAGGTATTGTTTGGCAATTACTTTGTGGTCTTCTGAGAAGATATACTTCCGAATGAAACTGAGTTCTTCATGATGCCCATGATCGTCATGAGCGTGTACATCGTGTAATACAGTTGCCGCAGATGCCATAATATATATTTTTGTTTTTCAGTCAAACTGAGTGTTGAACCGCAAGGTTTACGATTCAGCACTTTTTTCTTTTACAAAATAAATCTATCCATTTTAACGAAGTGCTGCATTGCCACCAACTACGCCTGTTGGTTGAACAACAGCCGTTGTACTGTCTGCTGGTGCTGCACCTTCTACGTACTTCATTGCTTTTGCTTTGAGGTTCTCAGGCACTCGCTTCAAATAGTCTGGATTGCTCGCAATTGTATTGGTAAACCAAGGTTTTTGAGTTGCTAACCATTTTTTACAGGCAGCTTCGCTTTCTTCTACTACCAGCGTCATTTTCATACCAAAGTGTCCTTGTCCACAAATTTCGGTACAAGCAATTTCGTAGTTGAAATCAGGGTTGCCCAATTCATAACGCATTTCTTCGGTAGTCTTGGTAGGGATAAACCAAAATTTAGTAGGCATACCTGGTACAGCATCCATTTTTACTCTCATGTGAGGTATAAAAACACTATGAAGTACATCACGAGCACGTATTTTCAATAATACTGGTTTGCCTTTCGGGACATGCATTTCGGTACCCGTAATGTCATCAAAAGAGTTTTCATCAGCGACATCTACTCCAAACTCATTGTATTCATCAATAAGTTTGTAATTATACCTCCCCAATTTATTGTCATCTATACCCGGATAGCGAACTTGCCAGCCAAATTGTTTTCCCATGATTTCGACCACGTATGAATTTTCGGGGGCTTCTTTGGTAATGTCTGTCCATAATTTCCATCCAAAAAACACCATAATCGCCATCATCACTGCAGGTGCCGCCGTCCAGATATACTCTAAGCGATGATTAACTGGATAGAATGTTGCTTTTCTACCAGGCTTATATTGGTATTTCCATGCAAAGTAAAATAAGAATGCATTGGTTAAAAAGAATGCTACTAAGCATAGCAACATAGAAATAGCAAACATACTGTCTGTTTTGATACCATGCTCCGATGCCGCTTCTGGCAAAAAATACTTTTTGGCATCTAAATAAGACCACCATGCACTAATAATACCTACAATAAAAAAGATAGGCATCAATACCGCATTAATCTTGTTTGAGGTCAAACTAACGGCACCACCCGCTTGGGATTCTTCATCTGAATCAAGGCGTTTGGCGAGTTTTGAGATTCTGGCAATTACCGCAATGGTTAGTACCAGAAATACCACTACCAATAAACCAGCGAGGAAAGTCATATTACGTTTATTTTTGGTTTAAATTCTCTTTTCAACAATACTAACACGTTGTTAATCTCAAATGTTTGGCGCATAAAGCCATTATATGCTTAAATATCGTGGTGCAAGGCTTCTTCAAGCATTGGGTGATTTTTAGGAACCAAAGATCCTTTTGTTAGCTCATTTAATACTACATAGCCAAAAGCACAGGCAAATAGTAAAACTGTTCCCCACTCAATTAGACCCATACCACCGTCGGCACCAACTACACCAGGCATGATATTATTATAAAAATCAATATAATGACCAACAACAATTCCCCATGCACCAATCTTTAAGAAAATTGGTGTTCGCTTTGCATCACGACTCATCATTACCAAGAATGGAAATACAAAGTTTAAAAATACATTAAGGAAGAATGTAGCTTGATATTTATGATCAAACCCTGAGAAACGTTCACGGAAATAGATAGTCTCTTCTGGTAAGTTTGCATAGTAAATCAAAAGAAACTGAGCAAACCAAACATATGTCCAAAATACAGAGAAACCAAACATCAATTTACCTAAATCATGCAAATGATTTTCGTTTACATACTTCATATAACCATTATCTTTAAGATATAAAATGGTCAAAATAATAACAGCAATACTTGAAACATGCCAACTTGCGAAAGTGTACCATCCAAACATTGTAGAAAACCAGTGGCTATCAATAGACATAACCCAATCCCATGCTGAGGTAGATGAAGAAACGGCAAAGAATAATACAAACAAGCGAGCCACCAATTTCATTTTGTACCAATGTGCGTCGCCTCCTAATTCGTCTTCGGCCAAAGAATGTTTACGCATCCATCTCCAAAGACCATACCATACTACAAAATATGCTACAGTTCGAATGACATAGAAAGGCATATTCAAATAACCAGACTTGCCAGCAATAATTTTGTCATAGTTTTCGCTTGCTGGGTCGGTGATTCCATCATGCATCCAGTGGAATAAATCTTTCCCAAACAAGAAAAAGACAATTAACATAATTGGCCCTGTAACTAACAAAAACTGTGGGAATGCTTCGGGAACACGTTTGAAAACAGATGACCAACCTGCCCAAGAAAGGTATTGATAACAGACAAAGAACATCCCGATAACAGCAATACCCGAGAAATAGACACCATTAAGCCACAAGTTAGCAACAATACGCTTCATCAAGGGTGAGAGCCCGTGCTCATGGGCATGTGTACCAGCAGCATGGGCGTGTTCGTGATGTTCGATGCCAATTCCCCAGCCTTTTGAGACTAAAAAAGCACCAATCAATAAGAGCGCAACACCTACAACCATACCAATTAACAACTTGCGCTTAGATTCAGAGCGAAACTCGAACCATTCTTCGATACTATCAGGCGAAAAATGCGAATGTCCTGCCATTCTTTTATCTTTTTTTGTGAAAAGTAAATGTATGTAAAGAAAAATTAGCCTTTACAATAATGAATATAACTTACCTGTGTGGGTAAAACTCAACACCTTAGAGAATTACTCTTCTTGTTGTAATTTGTGAACATAATGTACAATTTTCCAACGATCCAACGGAGTCATTTGAGAGCCATGCGCCCACATACGACCTTTTCCGTTAGTAATTACATGAAAAATATGTCCATCATTCATACTTTTTAAGGCATCACTTGAATAGACAGGCACACCAGCGTAAACCTTTCCAACAAGGCCATCCCCTTTGCCATTCTCTCCATGACAATGCTGACAAAAACGTTCGTAAAGTTCTTTACCTTCTGCTAACGATTTATCATTTAGCGGAACAGGATTCTTCAAGGTTCTTTCGGCGATACCAATGCTATCGGCAGGTACATCGTACAGCATTAAATCGGTGCTTGTGCTATCACCAATGCCGAACTTTGTGGCATAATTACGGCGAGCAACCGTTCCTTTCACAGGCAAACGCATATTCATACCCATTGGATTGAGTGGGTGCTTGTCTATCTGCGACATAGGCTCATACCCAACAGGATAATACATATTAGGCGAATATTCGATGCCTGTACTTTCAGGAGACCGCTTCAACGATGCTAATACGATTACAATCAATGTTGCCGCTAACCAGAGGAATGCTGAATATTTCTTTAACATAACCGTACTTAGGTTTGGGGTAATGTGAGTAACGAATGTAAGCTCTTGCTTAATTGGCTACTTAAAATTGTTTTACGTTTACTTCAATAGCACCAGAATCTTTTAGTGCTTTTTCTATATCCTTTTCAGCTAATTTATTTTTGCTTAAATCAATCGCCATGATAAATTTATCATCGGTTGCACGTAAATCAAAGGATTTGGGTGCGTTGCCCCACCAAAGGCCATTACTTAAAAAGAAGGTAAAAGCCATTCCAAATGAAGCAACCAAAACAGTCATCTCAAAGATAACGGGTACAAAATCTGGAAAGGCGATAAAATCTTTACCACCGATGATAATTGGCCAGTCAATACCCATTGTCCAAATAGTCAAGAACAAGGCAAAACTTGTGCCACATGCACCCAAAATAAAGGCTGCAATAGGTATGCGTGTGCGTGGATGGCCAATTGCTTTGTCAAGTCCGTGAATAGCGTAAGGGGTATATACCTCTTCAATGCTCACACCATTACTTTTCACTGTCTTTACAGCCGAGAGGACAACGTCTTCATCGTCGTAAATACCAACCAAAAATTTGTTATTTGTAGCCATAGCTTAATCGTAAATCTGCTGAATCTTGGTTACGCCCAGGTTAGGTTATTCTTTGTCTTTATCGTAAGATGCCTTTACTTTTGGAGTTGCGCCAACACTTTTTTCCTTAACACCTTTTAGCACGCCTTTCACTTCGGCCATGTTAATTACTGGCAAGAACTTAGCAAACAATAAGAAAGCAGTAAAGAAGAAACCAAATGAGAAAATGTAGTCACTAATATCAAAAATAGTAGGTGAAAACATAGCCCAGCTTGATGGCACGTAATCACGGTGCAATGATGTCACAATAATTACAAAACGCTCAAACCACATACCTATATTTACAACTACCGAAAGAGCAAATGTCCACATTATGCTACGGCGGATTTTCTCAATCCAAAACAATTGTGGGGTGATTACATTACAAGTCATCATGGCCCAATATGCCCACCAGTATGGCCCAGTAGCACGGTTAATGAAGGCATAACTTTCAAATTCAACACCTGAGTACCAAGCAATGAAGAACTCTGTTAAGTACGCTACTCCTACAATAGACCCCGTAAGTGTGATGATTTTGTTCATTGACTCTACGTGTTCTATAGTAATATAATCTTCTAACTTAAACACATATCGAGTGATAAGTGCTAAGTTTTGAACCATTGCAAAACCTGAGAAAATAGCCCCAGCAACAAAGTATGGTGGGAAAATTGTGGTGTGCCAACCCGGAACCAACGATGTTGCAAAGTCCATAGATACAATGGTGTGTACCGAAAGTACCAAAGGCGTTGACAAACCAGCCAAAATGAGCGAAACATATTCATAACGAGCCCATGTTTTGGTAGAACCCGTCCAGCCCATCGAAAGCACGCCATAAACATACTTTGATACTTTATTTTTGGCACGGTCACGAATGGTAGCAAGGTCAGGGATTAAACCAATATACCAAAACAAACATGAAACCGAGAAATACGTAGAGATGGCAAATACGTCCCACACCAATGGAGAGTTGAAGTTTACCCACAACGAACCATAAGTATTAGGGAAGGGGATAGCCCAATAAGCCAACCAAGTACGCCCAGCGTGCATCAAGATGAACGATGCGGCGCAAATAACGGCGAAGATGGTCATGGCCTCTGCTGCACGGTTGATAGATGTCCGCCATTTTTGACGGAATAATAACAAAATGGCCGAGATTAGGGTACCTGCATGACCAATACCAACCCACCATACAAAGTTGGTGATATCCCAAGCCCAACCAACGGTTTTGTTAAGCCCCCATACACCTAAGCCTTTCCACCATGTGTAAAAAACGCAGGCAGTTCCATAGGCTAATACCAATACGGAAATACCAAAAGCGATTTTCCAAGATTTTGATGGCTTGCCTTCTACTTGGCGGCATACATCTTCGGTAATATCGTGGTAAGTCTTATTGCCTGTTACCAAAGGCGGTCTTACCGAGGCACTTACGTGAGACATATTACTAAGTTTTGTTTTTGTTCTGTTAAAATGTACTCTACTCTTTTAACTACTTGGCTATAAAATTGTCACCTTTATTTTTAAGGTACCGTTTGAAACGTTGTTAGGAACATAGTTTAGATGAGCAATCTCTTCATAAAAATCTGTTCCATCCTTGAACGCCACATTTCCTTTGGATAAATTAAAAGAGCCAGAGGAATGGCAGTTTTGTGAATCCTCAATGGAGGTGGCACACAAAATAATTTTTCCTTCTCCATCTATCCTACCCTGAACACCAAGGTGTAGTGCCTGTGAACGATAGCGTTTTTCAATAGTAAATTTACATGGTTTAGAGGCATCTTGTACTTCAAAAAGCCATTCTTTCTTTGGTGTACAACTTACCAAGAAAAGTATTGTCATTAACCCCAAACACATTTGAGCATATCTACAAACACTATTAATGAGCATGTTCAGCATGCTCCTCATGCTTATGACCATGGTCTTCGTGATGGTGTGCTGCGTCGGCGATGTCTTTGTTCCGAATTTTGGTCAGATATGACACCGATGGCAACACGTTGATTTCTTCGAGCATGTGGAAGGCACGACCTTCTTTTTCGTCTGCCAATAGTTTTGAAATACGGCTCTCTGGGTCGTTCATATCACCAAAAATGATAGAATCTGTTGGGCATGACTGCGAACACGCCGTTTCAACTTCACCATCTATCAAATGGCGTTTTTCTTTCTTAGCATCCAACTTTCCTGCCTGAATACGCTGCACGCACATCGAGCATTTTTCCATTACCCCACGAGAACGAACTGTTACGTCAGGGTTAATGACCATTTTACCCAAATCATTGGCAAAGTGAAAATCAAACTCTTCGCCTACTACGTTTACTTCATCAAAGTATTTGAACCAGTTGAAACGACGTACTTTATATGGACAGTTGTTGGCACAATAACGAGTACCAATACAACGGTTGTAGGTCATTTGGTTTAAGCCTTCTGAGCTATGAGTTGTTGCCAATACAGGACAAACCGTTTCGCAAGGGGCATTATTACAATGTTGGCACATCAAGGGCTGGAAGGTTACCTCTGGGTTCTCAGAAGCAATCTCCAATCCTTTGGCCAATGCTTTGCCCACAGCACTTTCTTCGCTCGCATCTACATCAGACGAGTAGTAGCGGTCAATACGAATCCAGTGCATTTCACGGCTCATAATCACCTCTTTGCGGCCAACTACAGGCACGTTGTTTTCGGCATGGCAACTCACTACGCAAGCTGCACAACCTGTACAGGTATTGAGGTCAACCACCATACCCCAAGCGTGGTTTTTACGCTCGTGGCCATTCCAAAGTGTAATCTGAGTTGGTGTTTTGAGGCCTTCTGAGGTATGAATAAGCACTTCGTGCTTGCCTGCATCACGGCCGTTTTTTCTTGGAAATCAGCCAAGTATGCCTCTTGCAACACTGCCGTGCGACCCATCACTGTTTGATGCGTTTGGGTCTGAGCCAAGCGGCGGGTTTCGCCTGTTGCTGTTATAGTAGCTTCTTGCGCAAATGCACTGGCCATCGGAAAAACATTCACCCCTACACCATCTGCTGATTTACCCGCTTTGGTACGACCATACCCTATGGCAATTGCCACGGTATTATGGGCCAAGCCTGGCTGTACTAATACTGGTACTTCTACCGACCCTTTGCCTTTTACTTCTACTTTCACTACGTCTTCTTGCTTCAAATTCAGGTCAGAAGCCGTTTTTTGTGAAATACAAGCGTAGTTGTCCCAAGTTGCTTTCGAGATTGGATCTGGTAATTCTTGCAACCATGGGTTATTCGCCTGCGAGCCAGTGCCAAGGCTTACTTTTTCGTATGCTACAAACTCAATGCCTGTTGCATTTGGTTTGTAAGTACGCCCAATGCTTGCCAATGCTCCGGCTACATCTACTGATGGAGCAGCGGATGAAGGAGTTACAGCAGTTTCAAAAACACCATCATGCAAGGCTTTCATCCAAGCCTCTTTACTGCTGGTTCTAAGAATATTAGAAGCCCAATAACTACGTAAATAGGCTTGAAAATCACTTGATAAGCCCGCCCAGCCGAGTAATGAAGACTGTGCTTGGCGAGTCTTGAAAATAGTTGAGATAGTTGGTTGGCAGAGGCTATAAAAACCACGTTTTGGCTCTGCATCTCCCCAAGATTCGAGGAAGTGTGAATCGGGTGCTATGAATTTACATAGTGACGATGTTTCGTCAGCACGATCTGCTAATGACACCGACAACGCTACTTTTGGCAAAGCAGCGGCTAATTCTTGGCCACGAGCGTGATTATAAACAGGATTTGCACCATAAAAAATTACAGCATCTACACTACCAGCCTTCACTTCATCAAGAAACGTATTCATGGCAGCATCGTTGCCTTGTCGGTAGTTAGATGGTGTACCTGTATCTATGGTACTTCCGTAGCTGCCTAATACTTTATTGATTTCGGCTACTATAGCTTGCACAGCTGCGTCATTAGAGCCAGAAACCACCAAGGCATTACCTGCTCCAGCAGCTTTGAGTTCTTTCGCAGCTTTGTCTAAATATTTTACCTCAACGGCAGGCGTAGAAACTGCTCCACCAAGGAGTTTGAGTAATTGTGTGGCTACTAAGCCTTCTTGCGAGGCTTTTACTGGTGTGCGATAGTCGGCACTTGCACCCGTTGACGACAAAATAGTCTCAAACTGGTAGTGGCGAGACATTTTGTTGTTGTGCTTACCTACCCTGCGGCCTGTTGCCCATTGACGAGAAAACTCGTCTGGGGCAATCCATGTGCCTAAGAAATCACAAGAAAGCCCTACAATAACCTTTGCTTTGCCAAAATCGTAACTTGGCAAAATGCCTCCATGCGCTTGCGTAAGTGCATACGCCGAGTTGGCATCATATTGTACGTGTTGTGTTGATGGGTATTTCGCTTTGAAGTCATTAATAACGGCTTTAGTAGCTGGGCTGAGAATAGTACCCGAAACAAGACGGATGTTCTTACTCAATGCCAATTGAGCCGCTACTTTTTTATCCAAGGCATCCCATTCAATAGCCTTGCCACCTTCTTGTGCGCCTCTTAGCTTTGCGTTATCATAAAGCCCTAAAAGAGAAGCATGTGCACGAGTGCCGACACCACCTTTACTCACACTCGACAGTTTGTTGCCTTCTATTTTGATAGGACGACCTTCACGAGTTTTTACCAGAATACTGGCATACTCACCGCCATCTGTAAAAGTAGAAGCATACCAGTTTGCGATGGTAGGTTCTACTTCTTCGGGCTTGTTGAGGTATGGTACGGCGTGACGCACAGGCGTTTCACACGCTGCCAATGCTACTGCCGCTGTACCGAAGCCGAGCATTTTCAAGAAATCACGGCGATATGTGCCTGAGCCGTCCACAGGAGCTTCGCCGAATTCACGAGAGGCATTTTTTACAAATTCAGGGTCGTTGCGTAATTCTTCAAGCCCTTTCCAATACCGCTTCGTAGTATGTTCCATATACGTTTAGGTCGTATGAGAGATTCAGTTTGAATTTCGCTTGTTGGTTGCTTTAAACAACAGCCACAAGATACTATAAATATATTAATAGTGACACTTACTACATTCAAGACCGCCAATGTTAGCTACTTTGAGGTCTTTACCACCTTCGCCTTTGTGAACGGCCAGTAGTTTGTCGTAATAAGCATTCCCTTTTGAATTGACATTGGTTTGGCGGTGACAGTCAATACACCATCCCATTGTAAGAGATGAGCGTTGTTGAATCACTTCCATTTTCTCAACCTCCCCGTGGCATTGCTGGCAATTGACTCCACCAACTACTGTATGCTGCGAGTGATTAAAATACGCCAAGTCTGGCAAGTTGTGTACACGTACCCACTCAATAGGTGTATCTTGCTCAATAGCTTGGTAGATTTTCTTGATTTGAGGAGACTCACGCTTAATGACCCCGTGGCAATTCATACAAATATTTGCCGAAGGAATGTTAGCACCTTTGCCTTTGTAAACACCTGTGTGACAGTAGTTACAATTGATTTTGTACTGACCTGCGTGTAGTTTGTGCGAAAATTCAATAGGTTGCTTTGGGGCATAGCCTGTGTGAATACCAATGCCATAAAGCCCATCAATGGTTGCCTTACCTGCCATTAAAACAAACAAGAGCAAGGCACTTGTTTTGAATGCAGGATTGGCAGCCAACACCTCGGCCCCAGCAGAAAAGCGTTTTAAGAATGGTACTTTTTCAGCAGCATCTGCATCGCTTTCGGGTTTAACCAGCTTGGTGAGCATAGAGACTACGGCAAAAAGCGCAATTAGCACCAACACCATCACGGTTAGTAACCCTATTAGGATAGAGTTAAACAAGCCCGATGATTGTTCGCCAGCTGTTCCAGCTGTACCAGAACCACCTGCGGTAGCAGGTGCGGCAGCGGCGGCTGTTTCCGAATCCTTCACATAGGCCAAGATGCTACGAATGTCATCATCGGCCAAGCCAGGAAAAGCGGTCATTTGGGCTTTATTGAACTTGTTGTACAAGTCCACTGCATACGAATCGCCACTGGCGATAACAGCCGCTGGGTTTTTAATCCACTTTAGTAACCAAGCTTCATTGCGACGCTGGTCAATGCCTTGTAAGCCTGGCCCGACCAATTTGGCTGCTGTGACGTTATGACACGAAGCGCAGTTATTAGTAAAGAGCGATTTGCCTTTTGCGACCATTGCTGGGTCGGGGGCGGCGGCATCTTGGGCATAACCTAAGTTACTACTTAGCGATAAAACAACCGCCAGCGCAGTCGCTCGAAGGCAGTAGCTTAGGTGCTTTACATGCTTAAAAATCATAGGATTATTTCGGTTTTATTACCAAAAGTATGGAATTACTCGTTCTTCTGGGCCACAAAAGTAGCATCGTAACATTTTAGTTCAAATACTATATTTTCTTTTTCAGCGTTATTGTTGCTTATTTAAAACAATTCTAAACAAGTTGGCCTTTTATTTATGTTCTAAATCAAATATTTCAACACTTAAATGACGAAAACTGTTTTGGTAAAGATGGGCAACCTTTCTCGAAATTATAATTGAATTTTAGGGGTACTAAACTACTGACATAGCGAATTCTTTTTTGAGGTTGCCTTGTACTTCAAATCTACCAATTATTTACAAATCAATCCTTTTTTGTTGACAAAAAAAACGTTATCTTTACCTGTTTACTCGCCAGCCAACTTTATGATTGAAAATCCAACACCCGGACTCAACAACGCCCAACGTCTCATCTCAAATAGTGCCGAAGCTACTGAAAAGTCTTTTTCAGATGGCGACTTTAAGTTAGTGTCTGATTATGAGCCAACTGGCGACCAACCCAAAGCTATTCAGCAATTAGTGGATGGCCTCAACCGTGAAGAACCTGCTCAGGTTTTGTTAGGCGTAACGGGCTCAGGCAAGACTTTTACTGTGGCCAATGTGATAGCCCAGATCAATCGCCCTACTTTAATATTAAGCCATAACAAAACATTAGCTGCACAGCTCTACGGCGAATTCAAGCAGTTCTTCCCCGATAATGCCATTGAGTATTTTATTAGCTACTACGACTATTACCAGCCTGAAGCTTTTATTGCTTCTACTAATACTTATATTGAAAAAGACCTTGCCATCAACCAAGAGATTGATAAATTGAGGCTTTCTACTACCTCATCGTTGATGTCGGGTCGGCGAGATGTTGTTGTAATTGCCTCAGTATCTTGCATTTATGGAATGGGAAACCCTGAAGAATTTCGGCGGAGTATCGTGCGGATTGGGGTAGGCGAAATCATCAGCCGCAATCAGTTCTTGTATCGTTTGGTCGAGATTCTGTATGCTCGCACCGAAGCCGACTTTTTGAGAGGAACGTTTAGAGTAAAAGGTGATACTGTAGATATTCACTTGCCGTATGCCGATTTTGGGTATCGTGTTATTTTCTTTGGCGATGAGATTGAAGCCATCCAGCGCATTGACCCTCGCACGGGCAAAACCTTGGGCAACGAGAAGATGATTGCCATTTTTCCTGCCAATTTGTTTGTAACTGGCCGAGACGTACTCAACATGGCTATCCACGAAATTCAGGATGATTTGGTAGAACAAATCAAGTATTTTGAGTTTGAAGGCCGTATGCTCGAGGCAGCCCGTATTAGAGAACGCACCGAATTTGATATGGAAATGATGCGAGAATTGGGTTACTGCTCGGGTATCGAAAACTACTCTCGCTATTTTGACAGACGAGAAGCTGGTCAACGTCCTTTCTGTTTGTTGGATTTCTTTCCCGAAGATTATTTATTAGTTGTGGACGAAAGCCATGCTACCATCCCGCAGATTAGAGCCATGTGGGGAGGCGATCGTTCTCGAAAAGAATCGTTGGTGGACTACGGTTTCCGTCTGCCAAGTGCCTTAGACAACCGCCCATTGACGTTTATGGAGTTTGAACAAATGTCAGGACAGACTATTTTTGTAAGTGCTACCCCCTCCGACTACGAACTGAGGCGTTCGGAAGGTGTTGTTGTAGAGCAAATTATTCGTCCTACTGGCTTGCTTGATCCAGAAATAGAAGTACGCCCCAGCATCAATCAGATTGATGACTTGCTCGAAGAAGTACATGACCGTGTAGAACGCCAAGAACGAGTGCTGATAACAACTCTGACCAAGCGCATGGCTGAGGAACTGAGTAAATACTTAGATCGTGTTGGTATCAAGTGCCGCTACCTTCACTCCGACATAAAAACGGTTGAACGAGTTGAAATTTTACGAGAACTCCGCTTAGGTGTGATTGATGTGTTGGTAGGTGTAAACCTATTGCGAGAAGGCTTAGATTTACCCGAGGTTTCGTTAGTAGCCATTATGGATGCCGACAAAGAAGGCTTTTTACGAGATATTCGTTCGTTGATTCAGACCATCGGGCGGGCAGCTCGTAACGAAAACGGAAAGGTGCTGATGTATGCCGACAAAATGACTGGCTCTATGCAAAAAGCGATAGACGAAACTAATCGCCGCCGTGGAATCCAAAGAGAGTATAACATTCAGCAAGGCATTACACCAAAAACGGTGTTCAAATCAAAAGAGGCCATTATGGAGCAAACCTCCATTGCCGACGTAATGGGCAAACCAAAACGAAGCTACTACATTGAACCAGAACACTTTGAACTCGCCGCTGACCCTGTAGTAGCCTACATGGACAAAGCCGAGATTCAGAAACAGATTCTGCGAGTGCAGACAGACATGGAACGAGCCGCCAAGGAACTCGACTTTTTGGCCGCTGCTCGCCTACGGGACGAAATGATGGCATTAAAAAAACGGATAGCCTAAGTCCGTACATTGTTAAGATTTTGATATGACCAAAGAAAAAGCCCTTAAACAATATTTTGGTTACGATTCGTTTCGCCCATTACAAGCAGACATTATTGATAACGTTCTTTCGGGACAAGATGCTCTTGTGCTCATGCCAACAGGCGGGGGCAAATCCGTTTGTTTTCAGATTCCAGCTATTGTTTTGGATGGCATGGCTGTGGTTATTTCACCACTAATTGCCCTCATGAAAGACCAAGTAGAAGCTCTACGAGCCAATGGCGTGGCGGCAGCATACCTCAATAGTAGCCTAAGCACTAATGAACAATATGAAATAGAATGGCTTTGCGAAAGTGGCCAAATCAAATTGCTCTATATTTCGCCAGAAAAATTATTCACATCAGGTTATTTAGACTTTATTAAAAGACTGAATATCAATCTTTTTGCTATTGACGAGGCCCACTGCGTTTCGTTTTGGGGGCATGATTTTCGTCCAGAATATACCCAACTTAAAATCCTCAAAAACGCATTTCCTACCATTCCTGTTATAGCCCTCACTGCAACCGCCGACCGAGTTACCCGCAAAGATATTTTAGTACAGTTAGGCATTCCAGATGCACCAATCTTTGTTTCGTCTTTTGACCGACCCAATCTGAGCCTAAGTGTTTTGCCAGGGCGCAAACGCATCAATTACATCCAGTCTTTTTTGTTGCAACATCAAAACCAATCAGGCATTATTTATTGCCTGGCTCGCAAAACCACGGAGGGGGTAGCGGAGAGACTGCAAAAAATGGGCTTTAAAGCAAAACATTACCATGCTGGCTGCGATGGTGCCTATCGCTCGCAGGTGCAGGAAGAATTCCTCCGAGACGACATTCAGATTATTGTTGCAACGATTGCCTTTGGCATGGGCATTGACAAGTCAAATGTTAGGTGGATTATTCACTACAATTTGCCCAAAAATGTAGAGAATTTTTACCAAGAAATCGGTAGATCTGGACGAGATGGAATGCCCAGCGATACCTTGTTATTTTATAGCTATGCTGATATAATTACCCAAACAGACTTCATCAATAAGTCAGAAGCCCCTGAAAATCAGAAAGAACTGCTTAGGGCAAAGCTTGACCGCATGAAGCAATATGCCGAGGCTGACATTTGCCGACGACGTATTCTGCTAAGTTATTTCAACGAAACCGTTGAGAAAGACTGCGGCAATTGTGATGTGTGTAAAAATCCTCGCCAAAAGTTTGACGGCACTATTCTGGCGCAAAAAGCCCTCTCGGCCATTGCCCGCACCGACGAAAAAGTGGCCATGGGCTTATTGATTGATATTTTGAGAGGGTCTCATAATCGAAATATTGTTGAGAAAAAATATGATCAACTCAAAACCTTTGGAGCGGGTAAAGACCTAAAAAGCGAAGTATGGGCTGATTACCTGTTTCAGCTGCTCAACAATGGCACGATGGACATTGCCTACGACGAAGGTCATACTTTTAAACTCAACGAAACCAGTTGGAAGGTTTTGAAGGGGCAACAATCCGTAAATCTGGTGCAATTTGTACCTTACGAAATCAAAAAAGCCCAACAAGAGGCCGACGACACCCCCATTAAAACCAAGAAGGAAATCCTGCGAGACGAACTTTTCGAGAAGCTCCGAACCCTTCGCAAACAAATAGCCGACCGAGAGCGAGTGCCACCATATGTGGTGTTTAGTGACCAAACCATTTCTGAAATGTCCGCTCACAAACCCGTCAATAAGGTTTCTATGTTGGCGATTTCGGGCGTAGGGCAACAAAAATTTGAGCGTTATGGCGAGCTTTTCATTAACGAAATCTTGTCGTTTGCCAAAGAAAACACCCTCAAAGGTGATACTCGGGTCATCAAAGGCATGACCTACGTGGTTACGCACGACCTTTACAAAAACGGACATTCCATCGAAGCCATTGCCAAGCAACGTGAAATGACTACTGGGACAATTTTGGGGCATTTGCTCAAACTCCGAGAACAAGGAGAAAACATTGACATACAACAATTTGTATCAGAGTCTGAGCGAAAAATCATTCAACAGGTTACAAATGGGCTTAATTTAGACGACGCTGGCGTATTGACAGAACTTTTCAACCGCTTGAATGGCAAAATTGACTATTACAAATTGAGGATTATCATAAATCGGCTATGAGCTACTTAACAATTTCTTAATATGGAAGTCTGTCGGATTCCGTACCTTTGCCAAAACTTCTACCCTACACCATGTTCGGTCTCGACACTACCCTTTTTTTACTCCTTTTTTTCTGTATCCTATGTGCCTGTGCGTTTGAGTTTGTCAATGGCTTTCATGACACCGCCAACGCAGTCGCCACTGTTATTTACACCAACTCCCTCAAACCCAACGTCGCCGTTGTATGGTCTGGTTTCTGTAATTTTTTAGGTGTTTTTGCAGGAGGCATTGGCGTAGCAATGGGTATTGTGAACCTGCTACCTGTTGAGCTACTCATAGACCAAAACGTCTATCACAGCGTTGCTATGGTGCTGGCGTTGCTATTGAGTGCCATCATCTGGAACCTTGGCACATGGTATTTTGGATTGCCAAGTTCAAGTTCACACACACTTATTGGTTCTATTTTGGGTGTTGGTCTTGCTTTTACCTTCATGCCCGAAAACACCACTGGTGAGTCAGCCGTCAATTGGAGCAAAGCGACCGAGATTGGCTTTTCGCTATTACTCTCCCCTTTAGTTGGCTTTGGGGCGGCGGCTATTTTGATGTTTATCCTACGGCGCATAACCAAAGACAGCGAAGCTGAAGTCATCTTTAAAGAACCCAAAAAAAATACCCCACCACCACTTTGGATTCGTATATTGTTGATTCTGACTTGCACAGGCGTAAGTTTTGGGCATGGCTCCAACGACGGACAGAAAGGTGTTGGCTTAGTTATGCTTATTCTAATTGGGATTGTTCCTGCCTTTTTTGCAATTGATAACTCCATTGACCCTAAAAAGCTACAACCCAGTCTTGCTATAATTGGACAAACTATTTCTAAAATTGACTCGGCCAACTTGTCGGCACCAGATCGCAAACGCTTGGCCGATATCAAAAAAGAAATGAAAGAATTAAATATAGTGGTTGTTGATTCTGTAAATGAAAAAGGAAAAATTGCAGAAACACAAAAACTCAACGTTCGGAAAGACATCTTATTGATTGCCAACAATATCACTAAAATACAAGATAGTGGTGCGGCTAATTTAAGTCCCAACGATGTAGAAATTTTAAAAACTGAAATTAAGGGTATCAAAAAATTTACTGACTACGCTCCTACTTGGGTGCTGGTAATGATAGCACTTTCGCTGGGCATGGGTACAATGATTGGCTGGAAACGGATTGTGGTTACCGTAGGCGAAAAGATTGGCAAACAACACCTTACGTATGCACAAGGCGCAGCGGCAGAGTTAGTAGCCGCTATTACAATCGCTCTTTCTACCTTTTTGAAATTGCCAGTTAGTACCACACACATTTTGTCATCGGGTATTGCTGGTAGTATGGTGGCAAGCAAAGGCATCAAAAACTTACAGCCCAAAACTGTCCGAAACATTGCATTGGCTTGGGTACTTACCCTGCCTGTGTCTATCATGTTGTCGGCAACCTTGTTTCTTTTCTTCCGCTGGATATTGTAACTCGAGATTACAGTTATACCAAATATTAAAAGGTTGCTAATACATTACGCAACCTTTTTCTTTTTCCTTCCGTATATTGATATACAAAGATTTCCTTGAAAATCACCCTTTTATCCATAGAGAATTCGGTGATAACGTTCTATAATTTGTTAAAATTTTGTTAATTGACTAAAAATTTGTGTGCAATATTTGGAATTTACCAAAGAACCCAACATCTTTGACACAACTTCTAATAAATACATCACGGAACTACTAAAAAAACACACAGGAGGCGCAATATGATATAAAGCTCTACGTTAACTAATTGGAAACAGAAAATGGCAAAAATCCAAATTAGCGATAGTGAGCTAATATCGCTTTACATCCGTGGTAATGAGCGTGCTTTCGAACATCTCGTCAACCGGTACAAGTCAAAAGTTTATACAACTATCTATCTGATAGTTAAGGACTCGTATATTGCCGAAGACTTGTCGCAAGACACATTTATCAAAGCAGTCGAGACTTTAAAGTCTGGTAGGTACAACGAAGAAGGTAAGTTTTTGCCTTGGATTGTGCGAATCGCTCACAATTTAGCCATTGATTATTTCCGTCGAGACAAACGCTACCCCGAAGTAGTGTTCGAAGACGGTAGCAGTGTGTTTAATTCCTTTGATTTTGCAGAAGACTCTTACGAAGGGATGCAAATTAAGCATGAAACACACGAGCACCTTCGAGAGCTTGTGAAACGCCTGCCTGACCCGCAGCGTGAAGTGCTGGTGATGCGGCACTACGAAGACATGAGCTTTCAGGAAATTGCCGAGGCTACCGGCGTAAGCATCAACACGGCTTTGGGACGTATGCGTTATGCTCTCATCAATTTGAGGAAGATGATGAGTAAACATTCGCCCCTAAACTATGATACAAACCTTTACACACGATGACATCATTCGGTATGTCTATGAAGAAACAACCGATGATGAAAACCGACAGATCGAAGATGCCCTTGTAGAAGACCCCGATTTGTTGATGTTTTACCTCGACCTTGCCGACCTGAAGGAAGGCTTAGACAAAGTGCAGCTTCAGCCCTCTGAGCGTACTGTCGAGCGAATTTTAGCATTTTCGAGTAATTTTTCGGTAAACCAATCCCGTTCTATTTCTGTTTAGGAAATAATACTGGATTGGTTTTATTTTTATGACCAAACCCACAAAGTTTTCAAAAACTTTGTGGGTTTAACTACGTTTTGTCCCGAAAAATGCTCAAAAAAGAACGCTATCGCCTACTCATTGATTATTTCTCTCAGAAATTTCCCACTGCCGAAACCGAACTCTCCTACCAAGACCCTTATGAGTTGCTGGTAGCCGTGATATTATCTGCCCAATGTACCGACAAACGGGTCAATATGATTACGCCAGCCTTGTTTGAGCGATTTCCAACCCCCGAATCATTAGCGGCGAGTAATGTAGAAGAGGTTTTTCAATATATCCGAAGCATTTCGTATCCCAACAACAAGTCAAAGCACTTGGTCGGTATGGCTCGTATGCTGGTTAATGACTACGGCTCTGAAGTGCCAGCCAGTATTGAAGAACTTCAAAAAATGCCTGGAGTAGGACGCAAAACGGCCAATGTGATTGCCTCGGTTATTTTTAACCAACCCGCTATGGCTGTGGACACACACGTTTTTAGAACCTCGCATCGCTTGGGGTTGGTGCCGCCCAAAGCCACTACACCACTCGCTGTGGAAAAAGAATTGGTCAAGCATATTCCCGAAGAACTTGTACCACGAGCCCATCATTGGCTCATTTTGCATGGGCGTTATGTGTGTGTTGCCCGAAATCCAAAATGTCAAGTTTGTGAACTTACGGCGTTTTGCAAGTTTTTTGAGAAACAGTCAAAAATTATTTCCCCCTCCAAATAGGCTTTCGTTTTTCGTTAAAAGCAGCTATTCCTTCTTTGGCATCAGCGGTTTGTTGAAGGGCCACAAATTGCTCCAATAAATATTGATGTCGATTCTGCTGTGGAACAGAAGGCAGGTTTTGATAAACTTCAAGCCCTTTTTGGATGGCTGTTGGCGAATACAGAAGCAACTCTGCTACCAATTCATTAACAGCACTTTCGAGTTGTTCTTCATTCACTACTTCTGTTACTAAGCCCACTTCATAAGCCTGTTGAGCCGATAGGTTTTTGCCTCGCATACACCAGTCTAAGGCTTTGCGAGCAGGCATGAGTTGCAGTAAGGTGTTTAAAACCTGAAAAGGAAACAGCCCTCGCTTTACTTCTGGAAGACTAAAAACAGTCTTTTCGGAAGCTACTACGTGCGTGCATCCACCTATAATTAAAAAACCGCCAGCATAAACAGGGGCATGAACCTGAGCAATACATGGTTTATGCAAGCCAGCAAACAAATCACCCAAAACAACTGCTTCTAATGGATTGGGTATAGTTGAGGTGTCTGTTTGTGATTGCCCCGACATGGCTTTTAAGTCCATTCCTGCACACCAAACATCACCTGTGGCTTTGATAACTACCACCCAAATAGCTGGGTTATGGTGCGCATAACTTAAGCCAAAAGCCAATTCATGAAGTAAGGTTGGATTGAGCGCATTTTTCTTTTCGGGGCGGTTGAGCGTTAGGGTCAATACATGATTTTGCTCCTCTACTTTTAGGAAAGCAAAAAAATGTTGCTGAATTTCAGCCGTTTGTTGGGAAGTGTAGAGCATTTTGCGTAAATTTTTTCAATTTTAACGAATTCCTTGCGCATTGAAAAACTTAGACAGCTTAGTTGCTCAACGGCTTACCCGTTACTACATTGCTGCATTGACGGCGGTGGGCTTGTTATCGCTTTCGGGGCAGATTTTGGTTCAGTATTCATTTTCAAAGCAATTAGATGATTCTCGGGTCATCAATATTGCTGGTAGGCAGCGTATGTTGAGCCAACGGCTAACCAAGCAAGCCGTTTTGTTCGTGAGCCAACAGTCCAATCTTTCGGAAAGATTGAGTGATTTTGGCGAACGATTAGAAATCTGGCGACAATGCCACGAGGGCCTCCGAAATGGGCAATTGATTTTTGGCAAATCGGTGGTTGTTCCTCAAAATAGTGCAAAATTAGACACTATGTTTCGGCAGATTGAGCCTTCTTTTAGGTCACTGTATGCTGGATTTGGACAAATTGAACAAGCCATCAATGGAATTCAAGCAATAGACCCAAAAATGATAACGAGTATTTTGAAACACGAACAAGATTTTTTGAACCAGATGGATGCCATTGTGTTTCAGTATGATACCGAAACCAAGCAGCGGGTAGATCGGGTTCGGAACATTGATTTTATGATTACAGTAATCACGTTTGTGGTGCTATTATTGGAGGGGCTCTTTGTATTTCGGCCTATTGTAGAGCATACACAAGGTGTTATTTGGCGTTTGATGAAGTCAGAGACAGATTTGCAACAAAGCAACGAGTCGTTGCAACGTACCCAAGAAACACTTTTAAGAACTACGGAGGAAAAATATCAGCTCCAATTGGCAGAGGAAACCATTCGGACTGGGGCCTTGCTCGAAGGGCAAGAACGAGAACGGGGGCGACTGTCTCGTGAAATACATGATGGTATTGGGCAAATGCTTACGGCATTGAAATTACACACCGAAAAGTTAGGCAGCACAGGTTTTGCTACTGAAAAACAACAAAAAAATTATGAAGAATTGCGCCGATTGGTAATAGAAACCATTGAAGCTACCCGAAGCGTTTCGTTTAATTTGATGCCTTCTGTACTGAGTGATTTTGGCGTAGAAGCGGCGATTCGGTTATTGGCTGAACAAGCAGAGAAAAGTTCGGGGGTGCCGGTTCTATTTGAACCCGAAATACACAGCCGACGGTTTTCGGATCCGATAGAAATTGGCTTGTATCGAGTAACCCAGGAGGCTCTTCATAATGCCATCAAACATGCCAAGGCACAGGAAATAGTCATAGATTTATACTTGAAAAAAAACATCTTACACTTAGTTGTTTCAGACAATGGGTTGGGGTTTAAGACTACAAAATACAAAAAATCACCAATGAAGCACGAAAATTGGGGGAGTGGTTTGAACAATATGCGTACTCGGGTTCGTTTGTTGGGTGGAGAGTGTACGATTTCGTCAAAAATAGGAACAGGAACGAAAATTTCTGTTACTTTGCCAATAACCGATGAAACAATAGGATGAAAACAATAAAACTATTAATTGCTGATGACCACGCCGTTGTGCGGAAAGGGCTACGAGCGTTATTTGAAGATGAGGCCGATTTGATTATTGTAGGCGAGGCTGCCAATGGCCTTGAAGCCATTGAACAAGTGGCCAATAACGCACCCAATGTGGTATTATTGGATATTTCGATGCCCGAAATGACTGGGCTGGAAGCCGCCAAGGAGATTTCGGAACGGTTTCCAGCAACCAAAACACTTATTTTTTCGATGCACCATAACCAAGACTACGTAGTAAAAGCCGTAGAAAATGGTGCATCTGGCTACTTGCTCAAAGACCTAAGCCGTGAAGAAATTTTACAAGCCATTAGAACTGTGGCTGGTGGCGAGCGGTATTTCCCGGCCAATGTAGCCAGTTTATTGGCTGAGGCATTGTTGAGCAAATCAAAACGACCAATGGCAATTGATGACGAAAAAACCCTAAAAAAACTCTCAAAAAAGGAGCGACAGATTCTAAAACTACTTGCAGACGGACTAAGTAGCCAAGAGATTGCCGATATGCTTCAACTGAGTGTGCGGACGGTGTCGAACCACCGAGCCAATATTATTCGGAAAACGAAGGCCAAAAACACTGCCGAATTAGTAAAAATGGCCGTGAAAGAACAAAGAGTTTAATTTTTAACTAAACCCAATTTTCTATGAATTTTCTCATTAAACTTGTCCTGATGGCCGTAGCAGTTATGGCGGGGGCTAATTTTATTCCGGGCGTACATGTGTCGGGTTTCAAGTCTGCCTTGATTGCAGCCGTGGTACTGGCATTGCTCAATACCTTTGTGAAGCCTATTCTTCAAGTACTTACCATTCCTATTACTATTTTGACATTGGGGCTTTTTTTGCTGGTTATCAATGTTATTATCATTTACCTCGCTGCTCGATTAGTTGATGGTTTCAGTGTAAATGGGTTCATTCCTGCCCTTATTTTTAGCATTGTGCTTTCAATTGCCTCTTCGATTTTGAACGGAATTTTTGATTAAGTTTTCCACAACAAAAAACACGGAAAGAGGCAGATTTTTTCCGTGTTTTTTGTTGTCAATTCTTGGCTATCTAATTAAACAATTCGTCAAACGACAATGCCACATAGTACAATCCACCAATTTGTGGGTTTCCTACGCCTGTCGTGTAATATTTGTTGAAGATATTAGACCCACCAACTTTCAAAATCGACTTCAATCCTTTTAGTTTTCTACTCACCTGAGCATCTACGGTGGTGAAGGCTGGTACACTTGTGGCGTTAATATCCACAGTGTTCACAAAGCTGGTGTGCCAGATAAAGCTGCCTTGATGGCGCATTGTGATGTTGAAACCCCAGCCATTGCCTGTTGGACGTTTGCCAAATGACAAGTTCCAACGATAATCTGGTGTGTTCCAAAAACTACGACCACCCGTTGCTAAGATGGTTTCATCGTATTGGTCTAATTTATTGTACGAAATATTACCACCGATGTTGTAGCCTTTTGCCAAGCTATAATCTAAGCCTAAGCCATAGCCATAGGTTACAGTAGTGCCGTCACTGCTGGTTGGAAAACTATACACTTGGCGAGTATTTGATTGCACCAAACCCAAGCCAAACACATCGTTTGCCGAAAGTTTGACAGCATCAGAAATATTGCTTGTAGCCAAATTCAAGCCTGGTATTTGTGCATTCAGCTGCGTAGCACCAGCGATGGCTTGATTACCCAACGATACTAAACCACCCACTTGTGCAGCTAACCCGGCACTACCCGTAGGAGTAACCTGAATAGCATTAACACTGGTAGCAAAATTGGCATATTGGTTACGATAGTAATACGCATCAATAAACAACTTCTTGCTAATGAGTGCTTTATAGCCAAGCTCAAACGAACGAACTTTTTCTGGATTCCACGGCTTGAACTGGTAGGCAGCTAATGTACCCTTGGTTTGCTGTGCAGCCAAAAGCAACACAATATTAGAAGCGTTTGCTGCAAGTGCTGCTGGTAATTGACCTGGAAGTGCTGCATCAATGGCTTTATTCATTTCTCCGGGTAGTGCTTTGGCGACTTCGCCTGGTACTGCCTTGGCAACCTCACCAGGTAATGTTTTGGCTACACCATCCTGAATAGCGGCGGCAATAGCAGTTGGCGTATTAGGGATTTGCCCTGCGGCTACGGCTGCATTTACTTGAGCCGTTACAGCCGCCGTTACAATAGGTGTAAGCGTTGAGGTTACCAATGCCGTTACTGCTTTTGTTACAGCAGGCACTACAACAGGGGCAGCTTGAGCCGCTATTCCTATTTTTACCTGCTCCGTAATAATAGCTACGGCTTTCGCTTGCAGTGCTGCACTTCCAGCAGCAGATGTTAAGGCAGCACCAAATGCTGTTACGTTTGGTACGGTGTAAATTGGATTACCCGTTAGATTGTACGTAGTTCTGAATTCTGGAATCCCCCCTATCAAACGAGCTTGTGGTACTTTAAGGTCAATGTATTGGTCTTGAGTAGATGGAATACGGAAGGCCGTTTGATACGAAATACGGATGTTGTGATCTTTGGCGGCAGTGAACACTGCTGAAATCCGTGGGGTAAATTGGCCATCAAAGTTAGGGTTTTTGTCATACCGAATAGAACCCGTTACCTTCACAAAATCTGCAAATTGCTTGGCAACCTGAGCATACGCACCCCACTCAGCAATACTAATTTTACGACCATCTTTATCCGCAAAAATAGTTCCTCCTGAATTTAAGGCATAAGTACGATGATGTGCTCCAATAATTACCTCAGCAAATTTGATTTGATTCTTGAAATTGTACATCCCCTCGTAATGAAACAAGTTTGTTTTGTCCAAAAACTGTGCTCCATTAGGAATAGCAATAGCTCTATACTTATCAGCAATGGTATTAAACTCTGCTGAACCTGGTATTGGACGCTTTGCATCTGCTGCGGCACGAGCCGTGAGTAGTGCCTGTGCTTCAGCTTGTCCTGCCGATCGGGCCTGTACCAAAGCACCCACAAAAGTAGGATACCAGGTGGGGCTACCACCACCCCAGCCTTCGTTGACTAACTGGCCGAGTGTGCCAGTAGCGTAGCTATCGCCCGATCGTTCTTGGGTAGTGTAGGCACGCAAAAAGAAATTGCTACCCTTCAGTTCAAACTTATATTGGCCAATATTGAAGTTTTTGATCGAATAGCGGTCAGCTCCTGTGTATAGCGTTGTTCCAAAACCAAAGTTAGCTTGCAGCACTGCTTCTATTTTATCTGTTAAACGATAGTGTAAGCTGGCGTTAGTACGAAGGCTCTTGGTATCGTAGTTTGCCAATTCGCTTTCTTTCCAGCCTGTGCGGCTAACGTTGATATTAGGAACTAAGCCAACAGCCGACGCAGGCAAAACGCCTGCAGTGACCATTGAGTTGGCAACCGTACGGATGTTTGAAGAGGTTTCATCTCCAAAAAAGTTTACACCATTGTAATTTGGATTAGTGAGGCGAGTACTCGATGGATTAAGGTTAGCATCAATGTCACGGCTATCGGCAGCGTTCCAGTCTTTGGCTGTTAAATAAGCAAAGTTCACTTTGATTGCTACTTTGTCGTTCCAAGACTTCGCCCAACGGATTGAGGCATCATAATAAGGCTTGACAGGCGCACCAGTAGGGTCAC
The DNA here is from genome assembly GCA_044228045.1 of Spirosomataceae bacterium. Lineage (GTDB taxonomy): Bacteria > Bacteroidota > Bacteroidia > Cytophagales > Spirosomataceae > JAXLVB01. Next base: position 28,237 of record JBGAVQ010000005.1, on the reverse strand, counting down.
TAAAGTGCATCATACCTGTTTTGACTTATGCACTTAATCCTTTGTATAAGAACGGGCTTTTGCTATTCATCAAGATGATTCCGTTGATAGCGTTAGGGCCATACAAAGCCGAAGCTGCTCCTGGAATAAGTTCTACACTTTCTACATCAAGTTCCGAAATACCAGCTACGTTACCTACCGAGAAGTTCAAACCTGGTGCTTGCGAGTCCATGCCGTCAATTAACTGTACCATACGCACGTTACCGTTACCAGCAAAACCACGGGTATTGATAGAACGAAATGTCAAACTCTGCATACTCGATTCAACGCCTTTCATGTTAACAAGCGCATCATAAAAAGTAGGCGCTGCTGTTTGCTGAATTTGGCGAATATCCATTTTTTCAATAGATGCTCCCGACTTCAATACCGTTTCTTCAACCCGTGAGGCCGAAACCACAACCTCTTGACCCATAACGGCTTGCTCTTTGAGCATTGCGTTAAGATCTGAGCGGCTACCGTTTACAACAATTTCTTGCGTTTCATAACCAACGTACGAGATTTGGACTGTAAATGGCGTAGCTATGCTGGTTGAAAGCGAAAAGTTTCCTTTCACATCAGTTGTCGTACCAATCACTTTGCCTTTGATGGCTATGTTTACCCCTGCCAATCCTTCTTTGGTGGCTTCATCTGTGATTTTACCAGAAATTTTGGTTTGTGCAAATGCGCCAATGCTTATCAGAACGCAGGCCAAACCCAACATTAGTTTCGTAAAATAGTTGCTCATAGTGCTTTTTTTTAGTGAGATGATTACAAAGTTACGGTAATAATAGGCAAAGGATTATTATTATTTTACAAATAATTCAGAAAAATGTTATAGAATAGTATTCTTGCATACTATTTTCAACGTCAAAAATTTGGATTTTTTTGGGTTAATCTATCTGTGGTCATAGCCAAAAAAAATCAGACATTTTGTGGCAAAACAGCCTAAACAGCAAAATTAGGGCTGTTTTTCATGGAAGATTACAAAAACATTGAAGAAAAAATGGATGAATTTGCAGCAAATCCTCCACAAAAGGCCAATCTGTGAATAACAGGCAGTGGTGAGTAATTTACTTTTTCCACGATAATCCGTAGAAAAAAAACAAAGATATTTTCTGCTTTTATTTGCTTACAGCCGAAGTACTGAGCTGGGGTGTACGTACTTTTACATCTTTACTTGCCATACTTTCGTTGTGGAGACGATCTACTGCTGTCACCATGTAGAAGTATTTTTTGTCGGGAAGCGATGTTGTGTCCAGAAACTGCACGTCTCGGCACATTCCAAGTATATGCTGGGGGAGTGAGAGGTCTGCCGTTTCGCCCTTTTCGAAGCGATAAACTACATAATAATGTGCTGTGTCTCCATCGGGAGCTTTTTCGGGAGCGTGCCAATACAGTGAGACTGTGCCATTGCTATTAGTTTCGTAGGTGAGGTTTTGAGGCGACATAGGCGGCACGTTGTCTTTCCAAGGCATGGTAGGAATCAACGCAGGGAAACGATATAAGTCAGCACGAAGCGAGTCCCGAACGCCACGAGAGTTATTAGTAATTGATTTTGAGCTAAAAAAGATACTTCCCTGTATTTGCGGCTGTTGACGATTGTAACGAACTTGTGAAGGCAACTCATTGGCATTGTGCCAGCCGCTGTCACGGTCGTTGCCAGAGGCTCGATACGCCGCTTGACCAATGTAAAGATGTCGGCTATAGGCATATTGTGTCCACCAACTAACCAGCGATTTGTAGGGTATTAACCTGAAATTACGGCTAAAATACACCTGTGGGGCTATGTAGTCAATCCAGCCTTCTTTGGCCCATTTACGAGTATCTGCATAGAGGTTGTCGTAAGAGGTTTGCCCAGCCGAGGTTTCGGAACCAGTGGGGTCGTCTTTTTTGTTGCGCCAGACTCCAAACGGGCTAATGCCAAATTTTACATACGGCTTAGTGGCTTTAATAGCATCTGAGATTTGTTTAATGAGTACATCCGTATTGTTGCGCCGCCAACTTTCAATATCGGCAAAGCCATTCGGGTAATTCTTAAAGGTATCCGTATCTCGCAACACTTGCCCATTAACAGTATAAGGATAAAAGTAATCGTCGAAATGAATACCATCCACGTCATAGTTTTTTACCATATTTACTACAACCTCTGTGATGTATTGGCGCACTTCGGGAATACCAAAATTGAGCAGCTTTTGTCCATCGTAGGTCAAAATCCATTCTGGGTGTAATTTGCTAATGTTTTGTTCAGAAACACTTCGGGCAGACTTATGAACAGCCCGATTCAAATTGAGCCAAGCATGAAACTCAAAGCCCCTTTGGTGGGCTTCTTGAATCATAAACTCCATGGGGTCGTAGGTAGGGTCATCAGGAGCTTTGCCTTGTTTGCCAGTGAGCCATTCAGACCACGGCTCGGTATTTTTGGCAAAAAAAGCATCCGATGCGGGGCGCACTTGCACAAAGAGTGCGTTGATGCCCGTTTTTTGATGTGAGTCCAATATGTTGATAAACTCCTGTTTTTGTACTTGGGCATCGTAGTTGCCTCTGGTTGGCCAATCTATGTTATCTACAGTGGCAATCCAGACAGCACGAAATTCTCGCTTAGGAAATGAATAACTTGGTTGGTTTTGTGAGCGGCAGCTCAAAAAGCAGAAAAAAGAAAGTAAACAGACCAATAGTTTTGTCATAACAGAGCGAAACAGAGAAAATTTTTCAACGTTATCCTTCAACGCAAAAACTCTGCCAAAAGTGTATAATTAAGTGTTGCAATCCCCTACTACCGTGGCATTCCGTTTTGAAACGTTACTTCGGTTACTAAGCCTATGGCGCTGAATCGAAACGCTACTGAACGGGCGTTTGTAACTTGTTTGGCATTTTGGCAATGCTCGCCATTTTCAAGAAAATAGACATAAAACTTCTGATTGCGCTCTGCCAATTGCTGGCGGTCGGGCTTGCCCATAAGGTCGGCGATTTCGTTTTGTGTTAAACCCTTTATGAGTAACTCTGCTGCTTTTACTTGGTCTATCATAGTGGTTCTAACCCCTTTACAGCCACCTCGGTCTGCTTGCCATTGGGTCAAATCAAACGCCTTTCGCAATTGCTCCGACTGCTCTGGATGGCAAGCCCCCAGCATCAAAACACCAAATAATAATAGATAATACAAAAAGTATGTTTTCGTCTTAACGGGCATTTTGATAAAATTCTTCAAGTTGATTGTTGAGTTGAATAAGTTGATGTTCAGACAAATACCCCAAATTAAGCGTTTGCTCTACCAATACAAAGAGGTCATTAATTTTTTGTATGTCTATTCCCGACTTTTGAGCTAAGGCTTCTTTAAACTCATTGTCGAGTGTATTGGTTTGCAAATAAAATTGCTGTCTGATTTGTGCCAAAAAGTACGCTACTTTTTTGTGTGCAATGTTGGAGTGGTCTCGTTGTTGGTAATATAAATTTCCGACGGTTTCTACAAATTCTAAGGAAGTATTACGGGGTGGGGCTACTATTGGTATGAGACGTTGGCGGCGTTTGCCTTCAAAAAACACAAACAACAAAATACCTACAATAGCAATATAAAACGCCCATTCAAGTGGGGGTTGGCTATAAATAAAGCGAAACATAGAACCCTCGCCGATACGTCCTTGTTTCTGGTATTCGTCCCAGTAAACAGTAGCTACAGGCAAATAAGAAAACGCTTTAAAGGCATAATCAGCTGTTTCGGGTTTGAGTACATAAAAATTAGTAAAGGCTTGAGGTATGCAATGTAAATAGAACGTTCCTTTACCAAATTGGATGCTTAGGAAGTTCACCGAATCACGGCTGTTTTTGCCCAATGCCCTTACTTTATTAAAATCAACGGTATCTGTCAACGAAAAAAATTGGTTTGTTCGACCTTTTTCAAATTGATAATGTTGGGGTCGGCGAAGTTGTGGATTTACAAAATTGACCGTGACCGATTTCTTAAATGCTGTTTTGTAGCCAAACTTCACCTTGAAGCCAAGCGTATCTTCCATTGCTTTGTTAAATTCTTCGGCGGCAATAAATACTTGATTACCGTCGTAAACATACTCGAGAAGGTGCGCCAAATCTATCTTGTCTAATTCAAACGACTGATTTACAAATAGATAGCTACTTTTAATTGGTCGTTTTGTCTCATTGAGGTGATTGTAAATAGGTAATCGAACCGACCGAATCTGTTGCTGTGGAAAAGTGGTTTTCAATAGCTCAAACGAAGCCTTTGTGCCAAACGGTATTTTGTCCAAATTCGAAAAGGTTGGCGTCCAATTCACAGATTTGGGGCGGTAATACTCTACCAACACATAGCCAACAAAGAGCAATAGCAAAAATGCCGTATAGAATCGAGTTAAGGTCATGCGTGTTGGCTATTTTGTTGCTTCAATTTCCCCCCAAACGCATCAAATTCTTGCCTAATTTGGTTGAAATAGGCTTTATTCAGGGCAAAATCCCCATACCATACATATTCAAACTGCGCCGTAATTACCTCAAAAGAATCTTTTAACTCGCCCTTTAGTTCATACGAATACACCCGATTTGTTTTATTTAATTGCCAATCAATCAAGCCATTATCTGACAAGTCCTTCAACATTCGTAAGTAATAAAGCCGAACAGCCAAGCGATAATTACCTGTACGGGTTGCGTTTTCGATGGCTTCGGCAAAAGGGATTCCGTGGATGTCTTCACCTAATATGTCATAGGGTACTAATTGGGATGATTTTTTGGAGAGAACCCCCGCAAAATCTACGCCGATAAGTTTGAGAATCACAAAAATAGCCATTGTTGCCACAAACAAATAGCCCAATACCTTGCGGGTAGTGCCATAGTCTGGATTGCCAAAAAATTCATCTAACCAACGAATAATGCTTCTCCACAGATAACCCCAAAAGTCTTGGGGTGGGGGTGCTGCTTCTTCGTAATATTGGTAAGCGGGATCTTGGCGATAGGTATTAAGTTGGCTTTCAGTTGGCTTACGCACCTGCACAGGTGTATTATCTGTGGGTAATGGCGGTTTGTTCGCAAAAGAAAAATTTGCTAACAACAAAAACACAACAACAGCTAAGAACCTCATTTACAGCTATTTTTCTTTTAAAAATCTCCTTCTTCATCGTTTTTATTACCCGCCAACCCAATTTGATTAATTTGTTGTTGGAGACCCACGCCATCTTTTTTCTCGACCAAATTATAGTATTGAAAACCAATGGCCACATACAACAACGCCGACATAAGGTTAGAAAATGCTTGCGTAATAGCAGAAACAGCAATAAGCAGCAAACTTGGCTCACCCGACTGCACAGATTTGTAGCTCTCAAGCCCTTGTACTATGCCTAAGGGCAAGGCCACCGCCATACCCATAAAGGCTATACACAAGGTCATGATGACCATTAACCCAAACGTGGACCACCATTTATCTTTAATCAATTGAAAACTACGGCTAATGGCGGCACCAACGCTCTTGCCCTCTCGCACTACAATAATGCTCGCCAGCGAAAATGTCACCACTAAATAAAAACCAGGAATAATGAACAAAATAAAACCAACTATGCCCAGCAACCCACAAACAATAGTGGTAAGCAGCACGGGTATGATATTATTTTTGGTGTGATTGAGTATAGTATTGAGCGAGATTGGCTCCTCGTTAGTGTCTTCGTAAGCAACCATATAGCCATAAACTGTAGTGACCATCATCATGCTTGTTAAGAAGCTAAACACGATTGAAAGCAAGGCATAAGGGCTACTAAACATTGAGGACATCATGGTTGAATACAATTGCAGAATGCTACCTGCTGGATTTGAGGGGTCAAAATCAGCACCTGTGGTGGCATCACGAACCAATTTTTGAATATTTGCCTGAAAAATGGCTTGACAAATGCCCCCAATTAGTGCAAACGGCACAACTGTATAGAGCAAGTGCATGAGCAGGGTTTTGAAGTTTTGTCCGACAAACTGAAAGGTTGCATTGATTTTTTGACCGAAATCACGCTCTTGGCGAAGTTGGATGGGGCGCATAATTCAATAATGGAATATTAGAATGAGTGAATGTTAGAATTTGGGGTTCGTTATCTAAACGCTTTTGAAAATCATCTAAATCCGTAAACTGTTGAACTCGTAAACCAGCGAACTATTTATTTTGCTCAGTATGGAGCCGAATCGGATAAATCACAAAATACCAGACAATAAACACGGCTGATACGCCAATGATGGTGCTACTCACTATTGGATGCAAAGGTAAGCGAGTTACAAAACTTTCAAGAAATCCAGCCGTTATAAAAATCGGCACAAGTCCAACAACAATTTTGATGCCTTGCTTGGCTCCTTGCTGAAACGAGTGCATGCGAGTATGCGTTTTGGGAAAAATAAGGCTGTTTCCCATTACCAAACCCGCACATCCAGCAATGACAATTGCCGAGATTTCGAGGGTTCCATGAATCCATATCGTGAGAACTGAGGTTAGCAAAAAACCTTTTTGGTAGAAAAAATACTGAAACGCCCCCAGCATAACCCCGTTAGAAAAAAGCACCCAAAATGTACCTACCGAAAACGCTGCCCCCAACGCAAAGGCCACAAACGAAACTCGGATGTTATTGATGGTAATGCCCAAAAACATTTCGACCTGACCTGCACTTTTATAAACAGCCAGTGGGTCGCCCTTTTCCATGTTTTCGATGGTCATATTTACATAGCTATCTCCCAAAATAAGTCTCACGAAAGTGTCATCATGAGCCGCCGAAACAGCACCCAATAACACGCCAATGCCAAACATTATGAAGGCATACAACAACTGCCGGTGCGAGTTCCAGAACAAAAATGGTAATTCATACTTCCAAAATTGGACAAAGCGAGATTGTTTTTCTCGTTTGTTTTGGTAAATTTTATGATGAAATTTTGCGGTAAGGCTATTCAAATACTGCGTTACAGGATTGGTTGGGTAAAAAGTACGGGCAAACGACAAATCGTCGGTAAGTTCTACAAACCGTTCTGACAACACATCGGGGTCTTGTGCTTGGTCGGTTTCGTATTGTTTCCACTTATCGGCGTTTTGCCGCACAAAAACACTTTCCCGCATTTTTTGGTAAGTTGCTGATTGAATCGAAATTTACGACTAATTTGCATTTTCTTTGCAGAAAAAATAGTTGTTGCTATTTTCTAAATGCCTTTGCTCAGTTAATTACCTGAAAATCAAACAGTAACGCCTTTTAGCCAATTGACTCATTTAACTCAATTATGGAAAGTATTCAGATAGAAACCACGCAAAACGTTACGCTCGAATACACACCTGCCAGTGTGGGTGACCGTATTTTGGCCTATTTAATAGACTCTTTAATCATTATAGCCTGGCTAATTATGTTCATTTTTATAGGGGTTGGCCTGGGTATAAATTCTCGAAGCAACAGCGCTCCATTTGTTGTACTATTTGTTATAGGATTCTTGCCGCTTATGTTCTACAACTTGGTGTCGGAGCTATTGATGAACGGGCAAACCGTAGGCAAAAAAGCCATGAACATTCGGGTTGTGATGGTAGATGGCTCTCAACCTACCGTTGGGGCATACCTCATTCGGTGGATTATGCGCTTGATAGACATCCAGTTGATGTCTGGCGTTGTAGCTATTATTGCTATTGCCTCCAACAATCGGGGCCAGCGGCTGGGCGATATGGCGGCCAATACTACCGTTGTCAAGTTGCGTCCGCCCGTAGGGTTGTCTCAGATTATGCCCCCCGCTACGGCTACCGAACACCGGGTTTCATTCCCCGAAGTAACCATGTTGACCGACAGGGACATTTCAGTAGTAAGAGCAGTTTTGAACAAAAATACAAGTGAAAACCAAGAGTTATTGCACCAAGCAGCCCTCAAAATCAAGCAAGTAACGGGTATTCAGTCAGCCATGGAACCTAAGGTCTTTCTACAAACCATATTAAAAGACTAACAAAGATTATACCCAGTCGTAAGTCAAGAAGTCAGAAGTCAAGAAGTCAGATAAGTCGAGAGAGTCAAGGAAGTCAGATATGTCAAGAGATTCGAATTTTGTCCCCCTTGTGTGGTGGATAAGTGAGCCGAGAAGGGGGAGGGGGAGGGTAGCGTGGCAGGAGGGGGATGAAAAGTCAGGCAATGTAGTAAGTCAAGAAGTCGTAAGTATAGAAGTCCCTATGTGTCCTCTATGTCTATGTGGTTGCATAAGTCGTAAATAGATGGTGTAAAAGACCTATTAAAACACTGATTATCAGAAACAAAGTATATCTGTAACAATGTTTCATTAACATATCCAGCTTCGGCAAACACCCATTAAGCGATAACGGATAACCGATTCCCAAATATGAATATTCAACAAAAAATAAAATCCCTTGCCCAAGCGTTTGCTACCGAAATCGTAGCAAATCGTCGGCATTTGCATAGCCATCCAGAACTATCTTACAAAGAGTTTGAAACCCAACAATACGTGGCTAACAAACTCAAAGAGATTGGCTTACAACCTACACCAATAGCCAACACGGGTTTGCTGGCAGTGATAGAAGGGCGCAACCCAAGCCAAAAAATTGTGGGCTTGCGTGCCGACATGGATGCCCTGCCCATTATAGAAGCCAACGATGTAACCTACAAGTCACAAAATCCTGGCGTAATGCACGCCTGCGGACACGATGCACACACATCGTCGTTGTTGGGCGTAGCTAAAATTCTGCACAGCCTCCGCAACGAATTTGACGGCACAGTCAAGCTCCTTTTTCAACCAGCCGAAGAAAAAGCGCCTGGTGGAGCCTCCATTATGATTGCCGAAGGTGCATTACAAAACCCCGCTCCTACTCAAATGATTGGGCAACACGTAGCACCCAATATTCCAGTTGGTAAAATTGGATTTAGAGAAGGCATGTACATGGCTTCTACGGACGAGCTGTACTTAACCGTAAAAGGCAAAGGTGGCCACGGTGCCATGCCCGATATGCTCATTGACCCTATTCTGATTGCTTCGCATATTATAGTAGCCATGCAACAGATTATCAGCCGTAATCGTCCGCCTCGGTATCCGTCTGTGCTTTCGTTTGGGAAGGTAATCGCCAACGGTGCCACCAACGTGATTCCGAATGAGGTACATATTGAGGGGACTTTTCGCTGCATGGACGAACAATGGCGAGCCGATGGGCTTGCCAAAATGAGGAAATTGGCCGAAGGTATGGCCGAGGCAATGGGTGGTTCGTGCGATTTTGAGGTGCTAAAAGGCTACCCATATTTACAGAATGCTCCCGAACTAACTCGCCGCCTCAAAGGGGCTGCCATTGACTACATGGGCGAAGCCAACGTAATTGACCTTGACATCTGGATGGCTGGCGAAGACTTTGCCTACTACTCACAGGTAGTTGACAGTTGTTTTTACAGATTAGGCACTCGGAACGAAGCCCGAGGCATTGTGTCGGGCGTGCATACACCTACTTTTGATATTGACGAAAGTGCACTCGAAATCGGCGCAGGCTTAATGAGTTGGCTGGCAGTGAAGGAGTTGGGGGAAGTGTGAGGGGTTATGATAACAAACGCTCCCTCTTCCAATCTTCAAGCCGATTGTCCATCAACTTGAACCACAAGGGCGGCACAAGGGCAATCATAATCATGGTGGGGTAGCCAAAGGGCAATTGAGGGCTTTCATCCACATGGCGCAAGACCTGATACCGCAAATTGGCGTTGGCATGGTGGTCGGAGTGGCGCTGGAGTTGAAACAGAAAAAAGTTGGTGAGCAACTGATTAGCATTCCATGAGTGCAACGGATTGACACGCTCGTATTTCTGAGGAGCAATTTCTCGCCGCAAGATGCCGTAATGCTCAATGTAGTTGACCAATTCGAGCAAACTAAACGCCATTACACTCTGTAAAACAAAGAAAACAGGCACTTTCCACCAAATAAGTTCCGCAAAAAGGCTTAATCCAACCGTCAGCATTCCACAAAACAAAACAGGGAAAACAGCAAACCGAATCATTTCATTGTGCCAACTCCAAACTGGCAAGCCTTTCTTGGTCAAGCGATTACATTCAATTTGCCAAGCACTTCGATAACTCCCCACCACAGTCCGAAGCCAAAACACATAGAAATTCTCCCCTTTTCGGCTCGTGGCGGGGTCACGAAGTGTGGCTACGTGTACGTGATGCCCTCGGTTGTGCTCTATAAAAAAGTGCATATAACTCACCGTCATCAACAACACTTTAGAATAGAATTGTTCTAATTGAGTATTCCGATGCCCCAATTCGTGCGCTACCGTAATACCTATCCCACCTGTCACATTGGCCATGCCCAGTAAAAAACCCACACTTTCTAACAAACTCAGTTCAGCAGTAGCAAAACTATACGCTCCCCAAACCACCATTGTTAGCTGCACATACACCCATGTGTAGGTAATGAGGCGATAGTATCGTTCTTCCGAAACGGCTGAAATCTTACTTTCTTCTACATTTTCTGAGTCATTACCCACCAGCACATCCAGTATGGGAATCAGTATGTAGGTAAACCCCGCACACAGGAAATTCCACCAGCCACCCAACTGAAAGCCAATAACCACCAGTACGGGCAAGATAAAAGCGCAAAAAAAGCCTATTTTTTTGAGGTGCAGCATAGTCCAACTTTGCAGAAATTGACCAAATCTACAAAAAACAAAAATGCAATTTCAACGTATGTGCTTGAATATAAGTCATCGCTGTTTTTCTTTAACATAACACCCTTACTGTCAAGAATTTACACATTCATCGTTTGTCATTTATCACTCATCAATACTTAATTACGCCAAACTGTTTGTGAAAATGGCAAGGTAAATGGACTTTTGTAAAAAATAATAGCGATATGAGCAAACCCAAAATAGCCATCCTCGGTGGCGGAGAAAGCGGTGCCGGAGCAGCACTATTAGCCCAAGCCAAAGGTTTTGAGGTATTCTTGTCAGACAAAGGGCTGTTGCAAGACAAATACAAGCAAATCTTGACTGACCACCAAATCCCTTTTGAAGAAGGCCAGCACACCGAAAGCCTGATTTTGGATGCATTAGAAGTAGTAAAAAGCCCCGGCATCCCCGACAAAGCAGAGCTCGTCAAAAAACTACACGCCCAAGGCACGCCCGTTATTTCAGAACTTGAATTGGCCGCTCGCTATACCAAAGCCAAGCTCATTGGTATTACAGGCTCCAACGGCAAAACCACCACTACCCTACTTACTTATCACCTGCTCAAATCGGCAGGGCTAAATGTTGGCTTGGCTGGCAACATTGGCGATAGTTTTGCCAAGCAAGTAATTGACGATACCCACGACTATTATGTGCTCGAAATCAGCAGTTTTCAGTTAGATAGTCTGTATCAAACTCGCCTCAACATCAGCGTTTTGCTCAACATTACGCCTGACCATTTGGACAGATACGAGTATTTGTTTCAGAACTACGTAAACTCCAAGTTTCGCATTTTGCAAAACATGACCGCCAACGATGACTTTATATACTGGCAAGAAAGCGAAGCCGTAGCCGAAGAGTTAAAAACCCGAAACATTTTACCACACCGCCTACCTGTTTCTATTCACCAAGCGTTGTCAGAAGGTGCTTTTTTGAAAGATGGCGTGTTACGTGCTTGTAGTCACGGTCACACCTTTGAAATATCGCAAGATGAAATGCCCATCAAAGGCACACACAACGCCCTCAATGCAATGTGTGCTGTTTTGGTGGCGCAGTCGGTTGGGCTAACTAATGAGCAAATTCGGTCAGGATTACTTTCATTCAAAAACGCCGCCCACCGGGTAGAGCTTGTTGCCGAGATAAATGGTATTAAATTCGTAAACGACTCCAAAGCCACCAATGTAGATTCGGTGTATTATGCCTTGGGGAGTTTCAATGAACCCTTAATCTTAATCATGGGTGGTGTGGATAAAGGCAACGACTACTCCCAAATTGACAAATTAGTACAAGAAAAAGTGAAAGTCTTGATTTGCCTTGGCAAAGACAATCACAAACTTATTGACTTTTTTGGTGGAAAAGTTCCTACCATCATCGAGACCCAAGACATCCAAGAGGCCGTACAGTGGGGACTTCAATTGGGTAATTCTGGAGATGTTGTACTGCTCTCTCCTGCCTGTGCCAGCTTCGATTTGTTTCGTAATTACGAAGACCGGGGCAACCAATTCAAAGCTGCCGTAGTGACCTTACAGCAGACAAACCAATAAACTCTTACTTTATTTTGATAAATTTAAGTGATTCAAAATCAAATAGTTAACAATAAAAAAAAATTTCTTTGCAAATCCTTTTACGTTTCAAATTTCTTTTTCTATAACTTCGTTAAATGTTTTGCAAAAAGTGTAATTAAGCATTGTTTACATGAAACGCCCAAGCAGGTAATTCGTTTCACACAGCGGAATGTTTGCATACGTTGTTGCCTGGGGCGTTCTGACTATGCGTCGCAGACTATGCGTCGCAATCTAACACCATTGAAAATAACTACTGTTTTAATTAGATGAAAACTTGGCTCAAAGAAAACCTCAAAGGCGACTATCAAATTTGGATCATTGTTTGCATCATGACCGTATTCAGTATTTTGGTGGTGTATAGTGCCAAAGGAGCTGTGGCATACCGGGTCAAAACCAATGCGGAGGCGTATCTGCTCAAGCATTTATTGCTTACCATTGTGAGCTTAGTCTTTATGTGGTTTGTGCATCGTAGTGACTATATGATTTTTGCTTCAAAAGCCACACGCTTGGTTTTGTGGATGTCATTGGCTCTAATTTGGTATGCCAACTTATTTGGACATAAAGTCAATAATGCAGGTCGTTGGGTTAACCTTCCGTTGATTAATCTAACTTTTCAACCTTCTGATTTAGCCAAATTGGCCCTCATTGCTAATTTGGCCATTATGCTTGCCAAACGTCAGCACCGAGAGTACAAACCTGAGCAACTTTTCAGTATGTTGATGCCCATGATTTTCTGGATTGGTATCATTTGCGGTTCCATTGCCATTTCTAATGGCTCTACGGCTGTATTACTGGGAAGTACCTGTTTCTTACTTATGTTCATTGGGCGGGTTCCACCTCGGTATCTTCTTATGCTGGTTATTGTTTGTAGTTCTTTGGGAGCCATTGGATTAGCAACCGGAACTCGTGGGTCATTATTTAAGAATAGGATAGATAAATTTATGCACGGAGCAGACGAATATGATGACCACAGCCAATTGGTAATAGGTTATGTTGCCATTGCACAAGGCGGCTTATTAGGCAAAGGCCCTGGTCGGAGTCTTCAACGCAACTACCTTCCCGAAGCATATTCAGACAGTATCTATGCCATTATCATCGAAGAATACGGCTATTTTGTAGGAGGCTTAGGAACTTTGGCTCTTTACCTCTGGCTACTGTACAGAGGCATGAAAGCTATCGCTCGTAGCGACCGTGCTTTTGGGGGATTGCTCTCGGCGGGGCTTACGTTCCTAATTGTTATTCAGGCACTTATCCATGTATGTGTCTGTGTTGGCCTTATACCCTATACTGGTCAAACCCTGCCCATGATTAGCATGGGAGGGTCGTCGCAGTGGGCTATCGCCATTAGTATTGGTATTATTCTGAGTGTAAGTAGAAAAGGTATTCCCGAAGTAGCCATCAAATAGTTGAACTATCAAAGGTCGAAACGGCAACGTTGTGTGTCTTCTCAACCGTCACTTTTAACCCCTAACTCCTTGAAACCGTCTTCTCCACGAGTCATCATCAGTGGCGGCGGCACAGGCGGGCATATTTACCCAGCCATTGCCATTGCCAATGCCATCCGTGACGTTGCTCCGTCTGCCGAAATCCTTTTTGTAGGAGCCGAAGGCAAAATGGAAATGGAAAAAGTACCCAAAGCTGGTTACAAAATTATTGGATTGCCCATTGCAGGTATTCAGCGAAAACTCAGCCTCGAAAATTTATCCTTCCCTGTCAAATTAGTCAAGAGTTTACTCAAAGCTCGGGGAATCATCAAGGAGTTTAAGCCCGACGTAGCAGTAGGCGTAGGTGGGTATGCCAGCGGGCCATTGCTGTTGGCAGCAGGCATGATTGGGATTCCATTCTTGATTCAAGAACAAAACTCGTATGCAGGTATTACCAACAAGTTTCTGTCCAAAAAAGCCAAGAAAATCTGCGTTGCGTACCCAGGAATGGAAGCGTTTTTTGCCGCAGAAAAAATATTGATGACTGGTAATCCTGTTCGGAAAGATATTCTGGATGCTTCGTCTAAACGAGAAGCCGCCGTCAAACACTTTGGGATGGATGCTACCAAGAAAACCCTTCTGATTATTGGAGGAAGCCAAGGTGCCAAAACTATTAACGAAAGCATTGACAAAGGCTTGGGTGAACTAATAACCGCTGGTTATCAAGTAGTTTGGCAAACAGGAAAGTTGTTTATCGAAAAGGCCAAAGAGACCGTAAAGTCCCACAAAGCAAAGGGTGTGTATGTGTCTGATTTTATTTATGAAATGGACTTAGCCTATGCCCTCGCCGACGTAGTGGTGTCACGAGCTGGCGCATTATCAGTGTCTGAAATCTGTTTAGTAGCCAAGCCTGCTATTTTTGTACCCTTTCCATTTGCCGCCGAAGACCATCAAACCAAAAACGCCCTTAGTTTAGTCCATGAAAACGCTGGCTTGTTGGTAAAAGACTCAGAAGCCAAAGAAAAATTAGTGACCGAAACCTTAGCCTTGCTCCAAAACCCTGAAAAACAGCACGTTTTAAGTAAAAATATCCTCAAACTCGCCAAACCCGATGCGGCAGGAGAGATTGCGGAGCAAGTTTTGAAGTTGATACCCTAAACATTATGCAATTTTCTCACATCAAATACGTCTATTTCCTTGGCATTGGCGGCATTGGCATGAGTGCCTTGGCTCGGTGGTTCAATGTAAATGGCTTTCAAGTAGCTGGCTACGACAAAACCCCAACAGCACTCACCAATACCCTCCAAGCCGAAGGCATACGTATTCACTTTGACGACGACGTAAACGCCATTCCTTCTGAATTTTTGGCGAACCCAGCCCAAACCTTAGTGGTACTAACACCCGCCATTCCGAAAGATCATCAAGAATGGAATTTCTTGATAGACAACAACTTTCAGATACTCAAACGCTCGCAAGTGTTAGGTTTGTTGGCAGCAACCATGCGTACCATTGCTGTGGCAGGCACACATGGCAAAACTACCACCTCGTCAATGGTAGCGCACATTCTAAAAGCCTCAGGTAAAAACGTAGCAGCGTTTTTAGGTGGTATTACTCAGAACTATCAGACCAATTTTTTACTCAATGACCCCACCGACGACTTGAGTAGCGTTTTGTGCGTAGTAGAAGCCGACGAATTTGACCGCTCGTTCCTCACACTTTTTCCCGATGTTGCCGTGGTGACCTCTACTGATGCGGACCATTTAGACATCTATGGTGACCATAACCACGTACTTGAGTCGTTTCAAGCGTTTGTTGGGCAAATAAAATCAGACGGTAAGTTGTTTATGAAAAAAGGGCTTTCGCTGGCCTCGCACACACAAGCCCAAGTACAGGATTTTTCGTTTGATAGTGGCGATTTTCATGCAACTAATTTTCGTATCGAAAACGCCCGTTTTGTGTTTGACGTGGTGTATCCAGGCGGTGTGGTTGCGGATATACAACTGATGATGCCAGGCTTTCACAATGTCGAAAACGCCCTTGCCGCTTTTGCCTGTGCATGGGTTGTTGGTACTGATAATGAGCAAATTAGAGCCGCATTAAACACCTACAAAGGTGTAAAGCGGCGTTTTGAATACCATCATCAATCACCAACTAAGGTACTCATTGACGACTACGCACATCACCCCGCCGAGGTAGAGGCTTTTTTGCGTTCGGTGAGGGCACTTTATCCAAACAAACACATCACGGCTATTTTTCAGCCGCACCTGTTTACCCGTACTCGTGACTTTCAGGAGGGCTTTGCTGCCAGTCTTGGTTTGGCAGATCGGCTGTTGTTGTTAGATATTTATCCTGCTCGTGAAAAACCAATTGAAGGAATTTCATCGAAAATTGTTTTCGACCGAGTACCTTTGTCTGATAAAATCCTCCTTTCTAAGTCTGAAGTTATCCAAACCTTGACAAATCTTCCTGCTGAAGTGGTTGTAACCATTGGAGCTGGAGATGTGGATGGACTATTGCCAGCCTTGAAAGAAATGCTTTTGATAGACAGTTAGCCTCCGCTTAACTAAATTATTTAATTGGTTTTTAGCTTGTTTGGCAATGTTTTCTAATTTTAAATTCCGAAAAATCCTATGGATATTCGTTGGCATTTTGCTGGTGGGTTCTATCGGCTTTGCATTAAGCCAACAAGCCACCCAAAGGTGCAAAAACCTTCGGATTGACATAGACAAAGGGCTGTCTGATAATTTTTTAATTACATCCCCTGATGTCGAAAAACTAATAACCGACAATGGGAATGCGCCTGTGATTAATAAATATTTTGATGATATTGACTTTGAAACCTTAGAGAAACGAGTAAAATCAAACAAAGTAGTTGATAATTGCCAAATTTTCCGTGATTTGCATGGAGACTTGGTCGTAGAAATTACCCAGCACCGCCCTGTTGCTCGAGTAACTTTTGCCAATGGCGTAGCAGGCGTAAACGATATGTATGTAAACGAAAATGGTGAGTTTTTCCCGATGTCGGATCAATATACTGCAAGAGTCTTGCTGCTATCTGGGACATATTTTGAGCGAATAAATGGGCTAACTCGACAAAAAGATAAACAATTAGTGACTTTACTCAACCTCATTGACCAAGAGCCGTTTTGGAAAGCACAAATTGCTCAGCTAATCATAAGTAAAGATGGTGAGATTGAAATGATTCCTCAAGTTGGTGAGCATATTGTAGATTTTGGGAATGCCACTGAACCAGAAGCAAAATTTAATAAGTTAAAAATATTCTACACCACCGTCATACCAGCCAAAGGATGGAGTCGGTATCGTAGTGTGAGTGTAAAGTTTCATAACCAAATTGTTTGTGAATAATGGCAAAAAACACAGTGGTTGTCGGTCTTGACATCGGTACAACCAAAGTTCGTGCCGTAGTTGGGCAGCTCAACAACGGCGAGTTAAGCATCATGGGCGTTGGCGAAGCCAAGTCTGATGGCGTGATTCGGGGGTCTATCCAAAACACAGGAAGCACTACACAAGCTATCAATCAAGCTATCCAAGATGCTGGTGATGAGGCTGGTATCAACGTGGGTGGCGTAATTGTGAATGTTTCGGGAGCTAATGTTCAGATAAAGTCACTCCCTCAGGTAAAAACCATTACCAGAGACATTGTGACAATACATGACGTGGACGAAATAATCCGTGATGTACGTAAAAACGCTGGAGTACTGGGCCGATCCATTGTACACGTATTGCCACAAGAGTATAGCTTAGGTGAAGGCAACAATCATATTTTTGACCCAGTGGACTGGGATGGAGCCAAGCTCGAAGGTACTTTTAAGGTTATCTCAACAACCGACAACGACTTACGTAAGATAGAGCTTTGCTTAAAAAACTGCCGACCCAAAGCTCTTGATTGCGAAGACTTGGTGCTATCACCTTTAGCTGCTGGTATGGGTGTAATTACTGACGATGACCGTAAGCGAGGTGTTGCCTTGGTAGATATTGGCGGCAGTTCTACCGAAGTGGTTGTCTATAGTGGTAATATCATTAGACATGTTGCCATTCTTCCTTGGGGGGGCAATCTGCTTACTAAAGACCTTGAAAAAGGCTGCCGTGTGTTAGACGAACAAGCCGAAAAACTAAAAGTAAAATTTGGAAAGGCGTTACAAAAAGACGTGCCCCTCAACGAAGCCGTTGCGGTGCATGTCAAGGTGGGTCGTCCTTCTGAAGATATTTTGCTCAAAAACATCGCCATCATTCTTGAACAACGCTTACTCGAACTTGCCTCTCTGGTAGGTGCCGAAATCAAGAAGTCTGGCTACGAAGGCCGTTTATTCAATGGGATTGTATTGACTGGTGGCACAGCCAAGTTACCTCTTATTGACAAGCTTTTTGGGGAGGTACTTGATGAGTACGTATGGATAGGCCACCCAACGCACCGGGTTTCTTCTGAAACTGTTCATAAAATTCAAAGTCCAGAATTTGCTACTGCCGTAGGCTTAGTTTGGAGAGGATTTGAAGAAATAGACTCTCGTGAAACTAAATATAAAACCATAAGGCCCGCAATAGCAGAGGTGATTGTACCAGCAAAACAACCTCCAAAGCACCAGCCAGTTGGCAATCAGCCTACTACGCCCACAACATCAGACGGAGAAAAAAAGAAAAGTTTTATTGAACGATTATTAAGCTTTGGTAAAGATATTCTTACTGACGACATAAAAGACAATGACAAATACCATCCGTAAAGAGTTGTTTCTGGAGCCATACGGTGTTTAAGTAGTTGTACAACATGTTTTAACTTGTTTAGGAAAAGCCAAATAATTGTCTGATTGCTTAGAATCAAATTTTAAAATATAGAAAAAACATTGTTTAGCGGTTATTTTCTCTCAAATAATACCCAATTATGATGGAACTCAACGGTAGCCTTACTTTTAAGCCAGCAAATCCGCTCAAAAATATTATCAAAGTTATAGGTGTTGGTGGTGGCGGCACCAATGCTGTTAATTATATGTTTGAGCGTAAAATCAAAGACGTTGATTTTATTGTTTCTAACACCGACATTCAGTCACTGGAGGGAAGCCCGGTTCCAGTAAAAATTCAATTGGGCGAAAAACTCACCGAAGGGCTGGGCGCAGGCACATTGCCTAAGCAAGGCGAATTGGCCGCCGAAGAAAGTATTGAGCAGATTCGGAAAATTTTGCTCGGGTTTGACCCCGCCAATCCGCCCGAAGATGCCATTTATGAAGACCCCGAAACCAAGGAAAAGAAACTCAAGGCTCGCACTAAAATGCTGTTTATCACCGCTGGTATGGGTGGTGGTACAGGTACAGGAGCAGCCCCTGTAATTGCTCGAATTGCCAGAGAGTACGATATTCTGACGGTAGCCATCGTTACTAAACCATTTGAATTTGAAGGCCCAGAAAAACTCAAACAAGCCGAAGATGGTATAGATGCCCTTGCGCTTCAATGCGATACGGTGCTTGTTATTCTAAACGAAAAATTACTCACCGAAGATTTTAAAGACCTCAAAAAGAGCGAAGCTTTTGCACATGCTGATGAAGTGCTGGCCAAAGCAGCCAAAAGTATTGCCGAGGTAATAACCATGCCTGGTAAAGTGAATGTGGACTTTAAAGACGTTCAGACTGTACTAAAAAATGCTGGCAAAGCCCTAATGGGTGCTGGCGAAGCCTCTGGTACTGATCGTGCGCTAAAAGCCATAGAACAAGCCCTTTCGTCGCCTTTGCTCGAAAGCCATGACATTCGTAATGCCCGTCGAGTCTTGTTCACCATGGCTTATAGCCGTGCGTCTGAGATTACGATGAGAGAACAATCTGTTATAACCGACTTTATTAAAGAAAAAATTGGCGGTGTTGTGCCTATTGCCAAAAGTGGAGATATTTTTGACGATACCCTTGATGGAACCCTTCGTATTACCATTGTTGCAGCAGGTTTTGACGGTGAAAAGAAACCCCCAGTCGAAGTAATAGTGGAACCAATATCTGAGCCGACACCGCAGCCAGAACCACCTATCGAACCAACACCGGAGCAAAAACCGCCTTTCGAACCGACACCAGAGCCAGAACCACCTGTCGAAGACAAACCATACGTCTATCAAGATGAGAATCGGCCAAGCCGAATTGAGCTCATGAAAGTCAACACTAAAATTTCAGCCGAAACAGAAGAAATACCAACTTTTCAACGATACAACGTTCCGTTGGTAGCCTTGCAAGATGTAAAAGAAGAACTACTCAGACATTCGTTAGCATACTAAACATGCTTGTATCCATTCAAGAATCCTTACAAAATGCCGCCAACCCCGAAAAGGCGGCATTTGCTTTACGGTACTTCAAAGCAGGCAAGGGCGAATACGCCGAGGGGGATGTATTTCTGGGGCTGACCAATCCTCAACTGCGAGCTATTGTTAAAGACTATTACGGACTGGCTTTTGAAGATTTACAAAAATTACTCAACTCACCCCTGCACGAATACCGCATGGCAGCTTTGCTGATTTTGGTCAAACAATACCAGAAAGGCACATTACAACACCGCCGCCATGTAGTTGAGTTTTACTTGGCCAATGTTAGTAGAATCAATAATTGGGATTTGGTAGATTGTTCGGCACGAGACATCTTGGGGGCGTATCTATTTGATAAAGACCGTGATATACTCTATGAACTTGCCCAAACAAATCATCTTTGGAGCCAGCGTATTGCGGTGGTGGCTACGTGGCACTTCATTCGTAATGGACAATTTGACGAAACCCTTGTGCTGTGCGAGCTTTTGTTAAACCACAAACACGACCTCATTCACAAAGCCACGGGCTGGATGCTACGAGAAGTTGGCAAAAAAAACGGTGTTGTATTACGAAAATTTCTTGACCTACACGCTCCACAAATGCCCCGCACCATGCTTCGATATGCCATCGAGAAATTCCCAGAAGCCGAACGATTGCGCTACTTGAAAGGGTAAACGGTGTTGATTATTTTGAATGCCGCTCTCGAAGTACACCAATGATTTGGTCAAAATCAATGCCTTTGGCTTCGAGCAAGACTAAGTAATGGAAAAGTAAGTCGGCGGCTTCGCCTCTAAACAGGTCGTCGTTGGTATCTTTGGCCTCTATCACCAATTCAACGGCCTCTTCGCCTACTTTTTGTGCCACTTTGTTGATGCCTTTTGCAAAAAGCTTAGAAGTGTATGAGTGTTCAGATGGATTTTGATGGCGGTCTCGAATCACACTTTTAAGGTGATTAAGCCAGGCGGCTTGTCCTTGATTACTTTCGTCGAAACAGGTATCGGCTCCAGTATGGCACACTGGCCCCACAGGGTTAGCTTTGATGAGCAGTGTGTCACCATCGCAATCCACCAGAATTTCTATTACTTTCAAGAAATTACCAGAGGTTTCACCTTTAGTCCATAGGCGTTGTTTGCTTCTACTAAAAAACGTAACAACTCCTTCGGATAGCGTTTTATTGAGCGCTTCTTGACTCATGTAGCCCAGCATTAGCACTTTTGCCGTGAGGTTATCCTGCACAACCACTGGCACTAAGCCGCCTGAATCTTTATTAAAATTAACTTTCATTCTTCTTTTAGGTCATCAATCACCAAGTTGGTATCTTTCATAATTTGCTTCAACAATCCTATTCCAGTGTTTTCTTGCCATGAATCGGAACTGTTGTTCGGATACCAATTTGATTTATGTAAATAGCTTGGCTTCCGTTTTGTCAAGAAAAATAAAACCCTTTAGCCTCCAGAATTTTGATGATTTGCTTAGCCGTTAGTTTAAGATGTTTATTGCTCATGCCGCAATCGTGATTCTTTCTGAAAATACTTCTTCATAGCTAACCTCTCCTCGCTGAATTCTATCATCTAAATGAAGTTGGATAACATCTTCTAAATAAGAAATGGCCTCCTCTCTGGTTTCTCCTTCGGCGTAGCATCCTTGCATAGCCGGGCATAAAGCAAGAAAATTGCCGTCCTCATCTTGCTGAACAACAATAGTGAATTGGTAACTTTTCATAGTAGGATTATTAAAGAGTCATCTACTTCAACATCCCCAGCAAACTCGCCAGTCTGTCTTTGAGTTCTTTTCTGTCCACAATGAAATCTAAAAAGCCGTGTTCCTGCACAAATTCGGCACTTTGAAAGCCCTTGGGTAGGTCTTTACCGATGGTTTCTCTAATAACCCGTGGACCTGCAAAACCAATCAGTGCGCCCGGTTCGGCAATGTTAAAGTCGCCCAGCATGGCAAAAGATGCAGTTACACCACCAGTAGTAGGATCTGTGAGGAGAGAAATATAGGGGATTTTTGCTTCGGAAAGTTGGGCTAATTTGGCAGAGGTTTTAGCCATTTGCATGAGCGAAAAGCCAGCTTCCATCATGCGAGCCCCCCCCGAGCGAGAAATCATCAAAAACGGAATCTTGTGCTGGAGGGCATAACCAATGGCCCGGGCTATTTTTTCGCCCACTACCGAACCCATCGAGCCTCCTATAAAACTAAAATCCATGCACGACACCACAATTTCTTGGCCTTCTACGCTACCAACTGCACTGCGGACGGCATCTTTGAGGCCCGTTTTCTTTTCGGTTGAGCGAATACGGTCAGGATAGGCTTTGGTATCTACAAATTTGAGTGGGTCGCCCGAGGTCATGGTGGCATCAAGTTCGATGAATTTGGTTTCATCAAATAATAACTCAAAATACTCTTGCGAACCTATTTTTTCGTGATAATTACAGCTTGGGCAGGTGTATGCCAATGCCTTATGCTCACGTGTGTGTGTTACCTTCTTGCAAGAAGGACACTGGTACCAAAGCCCATCGGGGGCTTCCCGTTTCATTTCGGTAGGGGTCTGAATACCCTTATCTTTTCTGGTAAACCAAGACATAGTTCAGTCGTAAGTTTTTCAGTCGTAAGTCGTAGGTTTCCATCTACTATTCAATTTTGACGGAAACATTAGTCGTTCTCTGTCGTAAATTATTCGTTTTTAAGAATGACTTTTAAATTCTAAAAAATTAAAAATCAACCACTTACGACCTATGGCTCACGACTTTTGACTGTATTTAGGCTTGCAAATGTAGTGCATTTTAAAGAAAATCAAGTACAAAACGATGTTATGCTTTTTTAAGTAACGAAGCAGTCAAGTCGTTTAGCTCCTTTACTTTATCCTGAAAATCGCCTTTAAGCGTGTTTCGGTAAGTTTGCAAATTATCTAATAGCTGTTGAATGTCATCTGGAATGATTTCATTCAAAAACTCCTTAATGCGCTTGGCAAGGGTGGGCGATTTGCCGTTGGTTGAAATGGCTATTTTCAAATCTCCTTTCTGAACAATGCTACCGAGATAAAAATCACATAAGTCGGGAGTGTCAGCCACATTGGTCAGGATATGGTTTTCGGCTGTTACACGCTTAATACTCTGGTGAAGGTTGGGGTTGTCGGTTGCCAGAATCACTAAGTCTTTTCCTTGTAAGTCGGTGAATTGAAACGTTCTGTTAACTAATTGAACATTAGGCTTATCCGCTACAAACTCCTTTAATTCGTCTCGAATCAAGTCGGCCACTACGGTAACTTTTGCATCAGGACTATTGTTAAGCAAAGCGGTTAGCTTCTCAAAGCCCACATTGCCACCACCAACCAGCAGCACTTGGAGGTCTTCTAATTTGACAAAAATAGGGAAGAGTTTGTTCATGGTCAGATGCTGGCGAACTTACTATTCGTAAAATCAGCGTGACAAAAACGCCTCTTTCTCTGTCCGAAAAAGAGGCATTTTAGCTTTTAATAGTCTATATTTCTCTTACAAATACTGATTCACGTTGATAGAGTTGAGGTCCTCAAAGGCGGCTACTAAGCGTTTTACGAAGGTTTTTTCACCCTCACGAAGCCAAACCCGTGGGTCGTAGTATTTCTTATTAGGAGAATCGTCGCCAGTTGGGTTACCAATTTGACCTTGCAGGTATGCTTCTTTGTCTTTGTAATACCCTAAAATACCTTCCCAAAACGCCCATTGCAAGTCTGTATCAATGTTCATTTTGATAGCTCCGTAGCTGATAGCCTCACGGATTTCTTCACGAGATGAACCCGAACCACCATGAAATACAAAGTTGATGGGTTTTTCGGCAGTAAGCCCATATTTGCTACGAATATACTCTTGCGAATTGTGCAAAATAACAGGCTGTAACTTCACATTGCCTGGCTTGTAAACACCATGCACATTGCCAAAAGCAGCGGCTACCGTAAAGCGAGGTGATACCTTCAAAAGCTCTTCGTAAGAATACGCCACTTCAGAAGGTTGGGTATAAAGGCGGGACGAGTCCACATCTGTGTTGTCCACACCGTCTTCTTCACCACCAGTTACGCCAAGTTCGATTTCGAGTGTCATGCCCATTTTGGCCATGCGCTCCAAATATTTTGCCGAAATTTCAATGTTTTCGTGTAATGGCTCTTCTGACAAATCGAGCATGTGCGAGCTATACAAGGGCTTGCCGTATTGCTCATAGAATTTTTCACCGGCATCGAGCAAGCCATCAATCCACGGCAATAATTTTTTGGCGCAGTGGTCGGTGTGCAAAATCACGCTAACACCATAAGCCTCAGCCAATTGGTGAATATGATGCGCTCCCGAAATAGCGCCAGCTATGGCAGACTGTTGTTTGTCGTTGGAGAGCGATTTGCCTGCATAAAACTGCGCCCCACCATTAGAAAACTGAATGATTACTGGCGAGTTAACCAGTTTGGCCGCTTCCATGACGGCATTTACCGTATCAGTACTAACGACATTGACGGCTGGGAGCGCAAATTGATGTTTTTTGCCAAGTTCAAACAGTTCTTGAACGGCATCGCCATGCAAAACGCCCGGCTTGATGTTGGTTGTTGTGGACATAGGTTATTGTTTAACAGCTTCGTTTTGAATGAGTTAATAATGGAGATTCTGGATTTCTCGTATGATTAACGATGCTATAGGTTTCAAAGAAGATGAAGAAGAAGCGCAAATTTAATATATTTTATTCCGTTTTTGGTCAGATTTGCCAAATCATCTTTGTTGTTCTTGGTTTTTTACAAGAATTTGTAAAAAGAATGATGATAACGATGCGGGTTTGTTGTTCACCCCAATATTTCAACCCCTTCTACATTGTGGCGTAACTCATCTACTTTGTCCTTCAAGGTTAAAATACCCGTTTTTACTTCTTCGGGGGATTCTTGCAGCAATTCTGTCTTCATCGCAGCCAAAAACTCCTTTTTTGCCTGTTCTGTTGGTAATTTTTTGAAGGTATCCAGCCAGTTATTTAAGGTTTGTTTTGTCATGTTCTTGTAATATTTTTCGAATCTCAGTAATTCGTACCATGATGTCAAGTAAATGTTCTGTTCTTTCTGATTTGCTACCACCCAGCAAGATATACTTCGTGGATTTCAACTAACAGCCGTAGTTCTTCTGCAAAATCTTTTTTTCGAGTTCGGTCATGTAAATATGTTTTTCATTTCACCAATTGCTTCCATGTCCCTTTTATAAAGTTGTATTTGAGCGTGCTGGGTAGGGCTTTGAGCCAATATTTGTTAAGCTCCACAGCAAAAGAGGGCTGCATATAACAGTTGACAACACAGCCTTCGCACTCGGGCAGGCGGCCTTCGAGTGCTACCCAATGTTGTACTTCGGGCGAATGATAAACATCAAAAAGTTGACCATTGATTGCAAAAGACTTTGTGCCTAAGTGATAGCAAGGCACAACTAACTGATTTTCGGGCGAAATAACAAGTGTGGTGCTGGCTGCTTTGCAAACTGGTTTTTGGGTGTGATTTCCTCCGTCTTTGCGTAGTTCAATAAAGCCTTCGTTGAGATAAACATTCTTTTGCTTACCCCACCAAAGTAGTTTGTTCAAAGCCGTTTCTGAAAGGCCACTTCCTACGCCGTTGTACTCAAACACTGGATTCAAAATCAGCACCAAGCCGTTGGGTTGGGTAATTTGTTCCCATACTTGGCTGATTTGCTCGATGTTATGCTCAAAAACGGTAAACAAAATATCTGGTCGCTCGCCTATTTCCTTGGCTATTTGGATAGATTCCATCACTTTGTCGAAGCACTTTACACCTCGGCTGGCATCATGTTCGGCTTGCAGAGGCGAATCGAGCGACAGATGAAGCATGTCAATCAAGCCTTTTAGTTCTTGCGCTCGTTTAGGATAAAGCAGACCGTTGGTAGTAACGGTGGTAATCATGCCAAACTCCTTGGCGATACCGAGCAATTGATGCAATTGGCGATGAAGTAATGGTTCGCCTCCTGTAAAGTCTATGACCTTTACGCCCAGTCGCTTCAAATCCCTTATGTTTTCTCGGGCATTTTCGAGGGTTATGTAGGGCGATGGTTTCTCCCAAATGTCACAAAAGCTACACGTTGCATTGCAGCGATAAGTTACATAGTAATTGCACAAAACAGGATGGGAGACAAGGCGCATGAGTTGAGTGCTTAGTAACCACTTTGAAACATAGTACACATAGAGGTAGTCCACTAAATGTAATGCTGTTTGCCGGTCAGACGGGGTCGCCCAGACATTCCGTCAGACCTACTCAGCATTACAAGTTTAGCACTACCCACATAGATTCATTAGTAACGATTTGAATCATTTACTTACAATCGTATCGAAATTCCTTTTCCTTGTAAATATCGCTTCAAATCCACAATATCAATTTCTTTGAAGTGAAATATGCTGGCGGCAAGCCCGGCATCGGCCTTGCCTGCTGTAAATACCTCAAAGAAATGCTCCATGCTTCCGGCTCCGCCCGATGCAATCACAGGAATTGAGGCATTTCCCGAAATTATAGCTGTGAGTTCTATTGCAAAACCGTTTTTGGTGCCATCGGTATCCATCGAAGTCAATAAGATTTCGCCAGCACCTCGGTTTTCTACCTCCTTTGCCCACGCAATTGTTCGTAGTTCTGTTGGTTTTCGGCCTCCGTGGGTGTGTACAATGTGTTCAAAAACCTCACCCTCGTCCCCCGATGTAACCAGATAACGAGTATCTATTGCTACCACAATACACTGAGAACCAAACTGTAGGGCAAGTTCATCTATTAAGGCGGGATTGCGAACAGCCGAAGAATTGACCGAAACTTTATCGGCACCAGCGTTGAGCAAAGCCGATACATCTTGCACCGAACTAATGCCACCACCAACGGTGAAGGGAATATTGATGGTATGTGCTACCTTACGAACCAATTCGATTAGTGTTTTTCGATTTTCGACTGTGGCGGTGATGTCTAAAAACACCAATTCGTCGGCTCCTTGTTCGGCATAAATAGCACCGAGTTCTACTGGGTCGCCAGCATCTCGGAGGTTTACAAAGTTTGTGCCTTTTACGGTGCGTCCGTCTTTGATGTCGAGGCAGGGTATGATGCGTTTGGTTAGCATTTCAGTTTATGATTTCATAGATTACAGCGGGAATCAATCCACACCATACGGTTTACAATTAGAAAATACCCAGTAATACATAGGTTACTTGTAAAACTACAAACCGATGTTAGAAAACTACCTATCCACCTCCCCCATCACCAAATCAAGCGAGCCGATAACTGCCACTAAATCAGCAATTAATGCCCCTTTTGATATTTCGGCAATGACCGATAAGTTATGAAAAGAACAAGCCCGTGCTTTTACTCTCAAGGGTATATCTGAACGCCCGTCTGTACGGAAATAGAAGCCCAATTCACCTTTGGGATTTTCGGCTCGCACATAATATTCCATCTTGGGTGGACGAATTTTCTTAGGTACAAGTGCCTGTGGGTCAAAGTCTTGGGTTCTCTTTAAATCTGTTTTTAGGCGAGCAACACATTGGTCAATAATTCGCAATGATTCCCAGCATTCTTGCACCCGTACGTAGTTTCGATCCCAGCAATCGCCCATAGTACCCATTTTGCCTTCACCAATCGGAACGTCAAAATCTATTTCGGGATACACCGAATAGCCATCTACTTTTCGCAGGTCAAGTCGTAGCCCAGAACCCCGCAACACTGGCCCCGTACAGCCATAGTTGATGGCCAGTGCCATCGGCAAAACACCGACGTTTGCTGTGCGTTGTACAAAAATCTTATTTTCAATCACCAATTGCTGCAATTCTACCAGCTTGGGTTTGAGGTATTTCACAAAATCAGCGCAACGATCTTCAAATCCTACGGGTAAGTCATAAAACAAACCTCCTACCCAAATATAATTGTAGAGCATCCGTGCGCCACAAGTCCACTCCAGCAAGCGTTGAATGTGTTCACGGTCTCGCATCATCCACAAAAACGCCGTATAAGCCCCAATGTCAAGGGCATACGTGCCAATTGCTACAAAATGTGATGCCAGTCGATTGAGTTCAGCCACCAACACCCGAATGTACTCGACCCGTTTCGGAATGTCTTTGTCGATACCCAGCATCCGTTCCACTCCCATTACATAGGCGTGTTCGGAGTTCATTGCGGCCAAGTAATCCATTCTGTCCACATACGGAATTACTTGGTTGAAAGGCATAGATTCGGCGTGTTTTTCAAAACAACGGTGCAAATAGCCTAAGTGAGGAATCACATCTACAACCAACTCACCGTCTGTAATCACCTCCAGGCGCAGCACTCCAT
>JBGAVQ010000219.1:0-9629 GCA_044228045.1 Spirosomataceae bacterium | reverse complement strand
TCTTGAAAATTCTTTGTTAATATATATATTTGGATTAAGCCATATCAGTTCTATCGCTTTTGTATAATCCGTAAGTGCAAGTTGAGCTTTTTTGTCTAAAAATTGGAAAGAAAACATACTTCTTAAAAGACCTCTATTATTGTAAATAGCCCAATTATTTGGATCAAGTTCTATCGCTTTTGTATAATCCGCAAGAGCTCTTTTTAACTCGTCTGCTTTTTCTAGTGCAAGTCCTAACATTTTTTCGCTATACTTTTTATATTCACGGTCATCAGGAGGTACTTTGGTTACTTGTGCTTTTATGGAAGTAGACATTTGTCTTGCTGTCGCCCTCTTGAAATAAGTCAAAGCTATTCTTGGATTAAGCTCTATCGCTTTTGTGTAATCAGCAATAGCTCCTTTGTAATCCTTAACATTATATTTTGAATCCCCACTCTTAGAATAATCAATATTTTGACTATACCCTATAAAGGAGGTTAAGAGGATTGCTGTAATTAACAATACTTTTTTCATCATGTTATTTTAAGTATCGGTTTTAATTCTGTCTTCCAGCTAGTGCCTATTATTAACGAGGGCTTTGCAAAGCCCTACTTCAACAAATCATCCACCGAAATTTCGAAGTCGTCTAACACAGGGTGAGCCGAGCAAATGTCACTACCCATGCAAATCGTTACGTTTTTGATGGATGTATAAACCTCTACCATGGCGTGTTCGGGCAAAATCACCCATGCCACCTGTACGCCGTGTTTGAAATATTCAATGAGTTTTTTCTTCACGTCATTAAGCTGGTCATACGTAGAAATGACTTCGATACAAAAAGCGGGGACGGGTTCCTCTTGCTCATCTCTGATTTGCTCATTTGAAAAATAAGCCATACCAGGTCTTCGGATTTGAATGCCTGCGGGCGGCGTTCCGCTAAGCATTACATCCTGCTCGCAAATAAGTAATCCCTTCTCTTTTTTAGCATTTGTAGTGTCAAATAACAAGCTAAGAATTTGAATAAGTTTTAAATGTTTCTTTTTCATTCCTACAAATTTTATCAATTCCCCATCATTCCACTCATATCGCACGGGCGACCCCGTTAAAGCCATCGTTGGGTTCCCAATTGATGAATTCGTCGAGGGTTCGGGGTAATGATGCGGTTGGCACAGTCTGTATCATAACCATCTTCATTTTGTTGATAACCAATATATAGCTTAGCACTTTTTAAACCAAGTTGTCTCTCAGTTATGAAAGCCATTCCCATTGCTCTTGGTTGTAAAAACATCATGCAGTGTATCAAAAAGCTTATGGCAAAATACTATAAAATCTTCTTTACTCTTTTCTGCGAGACGCACAGTCCAGTGCTACCATAGACAGAGGAGAAAAACAAAACCCCTTCTCATTACAAAAAGGGGTTTTAATCAATAAAATCATAAGTCTATCTATCTCTCCCTACGACCCACACGCCTCACAACCTTCTGGGTTATCGAGAGAGCAACTCATATCAGACCAATTTTGCTCGTCGCTCCATTGGGCAGGGGCCGATTCGTCGGACTGGGCGTATATCATTTCTTTTTCTACTACCACCGTGGCAGCCTGCATGGCTACTTCGGCTTGGGTCTCTACCGTAAACTTAATAGCATCGGCAGCGGCCTTGGTGCGGAGGTAGTACATGCCTGTTTTGAGGCCTTTTTTCCAGGCGTAGAAGTGCATCGAAGTCAACTTACCAAAGTTGGGGTCTTGCATAAAGATATTAAGCGACTGACTTTGGCAAATATACGCACCACGGTCTGCGGCCATATCTACAATTGTTTTTTGCTTAATTTCCCAAGCTGTTTTATACAGTTCCTTGAGATGAGCAGGAATTTCGTCAATCTGCTGCACCGAACCATTAGCTGCAATAAGTTTGTTTTTCATAGACTCGTTCCACAAGCCAAACTTCACTAAGTCTTTGAGTAAGAACTTATTAACTACCACAAACTCGCCAGAAAGCACACGGCGCACATAAATATTAGACGTAAACGGCTCAAAACACTCGTTGTTTCCCAAAATCTGGCTTGTCGAAGCCGTTGGCATTGGAGCCAAGAGCAACGAATTGCGGACCCCATGTTTTTTTACTTTCTCACGCATATCTTCCCAGTTCCACCGACCCGACTTGGGCTTAATATTCCACATATCAAACTGGAAGATACCTTGTGATATAGGGCTGCCTTGCCATGTTTCGTAAGGGCCATCTTTTTGTGCCAATTCCATAGAGGCTTCTACAGCGGCATAATAAATGGTTTCAAAAATATCTTCATTCAAACGACGAGCTTCGTCGCTCTCAAAAGGCATTCGCAACATCAAAAACGCATCTGCCAAGCCCTGAATACCCAACCCGATGGGGCGATGCCGTTTATTGCTACGCTCAGCCTCTGGTACGGGGTAATAGTTACGGTCAATAACTCTATTGAGGTTTTTGGTCGCAACTTTGGTTACTTCATATAGTTTTTGGTGATTAAAACGATAGTAACCGTTATCGCCACGCTCCACAAACTTGGGTAAGGCAATAGAGGCCAAATTACAAACTGCTACTTCGTCAGGAGCTGTGTATTCAATAATCTCGGTGCAAAGGTTCGATGATTTGATGGTTCCCAAATTCTTTTGGTTCGACTTACTGTTGGCTGCGTCTTTATACAACATATAAGGCGTACCCGTTTCGGTCTGCGACTCCATAATCTCGTACCAAAGCTCTTGAGCTTTTATTACTCGGCGAGCCTTGCCTTCACGTTCATATTTTTCATAAAGTGCTTCAAAGTCGGCACCGTAGGTGTCTGCCAAGCCTGGGCATTCGTGTGGGCAGAATAACGACCACACGTCGTTGTCTTCAACCCGCTTCATAAACAAGTCGGGTACCCATAATGCGTAAAACAAATCACGGGCACGGAGTTCTTCTTTGCCATGATTTTTCTTCATTTGCAAAAAGTCAAAAATATCAGCGTGCCACGGCTCTAAATAAATGGCAAAAGAGCCTTTGCGCTTGCCACCACCCTGATCTACATAACGAGCCGTGTCGTTAAATACCCGGAGCATAGGCACAATACCATTAGAAGTGCCGTTGGTGCCTTTGATGTAGCTCCCCGTAGCCCTAATGTTGTGTACACTTAACCCAATACCACCAGCAGACTGTGAAATCAAGGCGCACTGCTTGAGCGTGTCGTAGATTCCATTGATGCTGTCGTCTTGCATGGTAAGCAAGAAACAGCTCGACATTTGAGGCTTAGGTGTTGCAGCATTAAATAGTGTAGGCGTAGCGTGCGTAAACCAACGTTCTGATAATAAGTTGTAGGTTTCAACAGCAGCCTCCACGTCGTCCATGTGAATACCAACCGCTACCCGCATGAGCATGTGCTGGGGGCGTTCGGCAATCTTACCGTTTACTTTCAGCAGATATGATTTCTCGAGGGTTTTAAACCCAAAAAAGTCATAGCCAAAGTCACGGTCATAGATGATACTTGAATCGAGCAGGGCTGCATTATTACGTATTACTTGGTAGGCTTCTTTAGAAATAAGCCCAGCATTTTCGCCCGTCTTGGGATCCACATAGGTATAAAGTACCTTCATGGTTGCCGAAAACGATTTTTGTGTGTTTTTATGGAGGTTAGAAACCGCAATCCGAGCCGCCAACGTTGCGTAATCGGGGTGTCGGGTGGTAAGGGAGGCAGCCGTTTCGGCGGCGAGGTTATCCAACTCAGAGGTGGTTACGCCGTCATAAATACCAGCAACTACTTTCTTGGCAACCTCAATGGGTTGCACATAAGTCATATCCAGACCGTAACACAGTCTTTCAATGCGGGCAGTGATTTTGTCAAACTTGACCGACTCACGCCGTCCATCTCGCTTAATTACATACATACTTTTATAACAGTTATGAGCTTGGGTAAAAACAACCAGCAGAAACAAGACATGACATTTGCAAAGACAGGCAACATTCACGTAGCTTTTCGCCTGATAAAGATAAGCAAAACAAAAGCAAAAAAGCAAGCGTTTATTTACAAATGTAAACACCTTGGAGGCTGACTTTTGTCAGTTTGGCTTTGAAAAATCTAAGTTATCAATCCATGAATCAACAGATTATAGAATGATAAGATTGGAATAATACTATCGAAAAAAAAATGAGTTTTTGAAAAAAAAAGGGGAGTGGCTACGATATTAAATTATCTCATACAAAACCTTTGGTATCTCAAAAAAAAATCCTACATTTGCACTCCTTTTTGTGAAAAGATTCAAAATATATCATAAATTACCATGAAGAAAGAGATTCATCCCGATTATAGACCTGTAGTTTTCTGGGATTTGTCGAGTGATTACAAATTTTTGACTCGCTCTACAGTACAAACCAAAGAAACTATTCAATGGGAAGACGGCAATACTTACCCTGTGTTCAAGGTCGAAGTTAGCTCTCAGTCACACCCATTCTATACTGGCAAAAACGTATTGTTAGATACTGCTGGTCGTGTAGATAAGTT
Organism: Spirosomataceae bacterium; assembly: GCA_044228045.1. Taxonomy (GTDB): domain Bacteria; phylum Bacteroidota; class Bacteroidia; order Cytophagales; family Spirosomataceae; genus JAXLVB01. The sequence continues at coordinate 5,139 of JBGAVQ010000219.1, read as the reverse complement.
CATGAAACGTTACGGCAAAAAGTAATTACTTGCTTTACAGGCGTTTACAATTGGAAACAGATTAACAAAACCCTGCCGAACATAAGTTCGGCAGGGTTTTGTTGTTTTAGTTTGAATAATCAATCTTTTTATTATTATCGTAATACCCTGATTATGAGGAGTGTATAAAGTCAAGCAAAGAGATTGAGTATTAAGTAATTGTTAAGGAATGATTAACTAATGATGTTTGTAAGTGCTTTATAGTCAGTAATTTATGATGCACATTAAATTAACATTTGTACACCAAGTACGTATTTCGGTTCAATAATTTTTATTTTCATAGTTTTGTGGGCTGTTATGCATTAAATGGCAATTTGGCTTTTTTCAATACGGTTTTAAAAAGCTTCTTAAACGGCTAAACTCCAACCAATGAATTATTTGCTTTTTGACGACCCCCAGATAAGGGCTAACCTGTTGCCATTAACCTTTACCCGTCCAGTAAGCGAATTACGATGTGGAATTAGGAAAATTACAGAAAAATGGTCGGACTATCTGGGTAATAAGCCCTCTTTTTGGACCCAAGACTACCTCCAGACCAAATATCCAGCCATTATTACCGACGACACCATATACATAAACGGAGCTGTATGCCCAACCGCTGAGTTGGTCAAAGCGATTTGCCAATTAGAAATTGGGCAGTCGTTGGTTCAGGAGGGAACGCTACTTGCCAGCCGAGTAAAAAAGTTAGACGTATCTAATTACCATGCCTTATCGGGTATTCAGTACTCTGCAAATCTTACCATTATTCGCCAGCTACCAGACATTTTTGTTTACAATGGTGAACAAATTGTAGCTGATTTTCAGCGTATTACGGCATTGCGTACCTCTCAGCCCATTACAGATAAATGGACTGCCTATTACAACGAAAGCCAGATTTTTATTGAAGAAGGTGCCGATATCAAGAATGCCAGCCTTAATGCAACAGGTGGGCCAATCTACATTGGGCGGCATGCTCAAATCATGGAAGGGTCGTTGATTCAAGGGCCTTTTTCGATTCTTGACCATTCTGTTGTGAGTATGGGCGGCAAAATGCGTCCTAATACAAGCATTGGCCCTTGGTGCAAGGTAGGAGGTGAGTTAGGTGGTTCGGTGATAATGGGCTACTCTAACAAAGGACATGAAGGCTACATGGGCAACTCAGTGATAGGCGAGTGGTGTAATTGGGGAGCTGCTACAAATAACTCCAATCTCAAAAATGATTATGGCACTGTAAAACTCCACAATTACCGCACTCAGCAATTAGAAGACACTGGGCGGCAGTTTGTGGGCTTATTTATGGGCGACCATAGCAAAACAGGCATTGGCACCATGTTCAATACTGGAACAGTGGTAGGGGTAAGTGTCAATGTATTTGGTAGCGGGCTTCCACCCAAGCACCTGCCATCGTTTGCATGGGGTGGGGCTGACACTGGCTTTGAAAAATACCGATTTGAGAAAGCTATGCAAGTAGCCCGGAGCACCATGGAGCGGCGTAATATTGTAATGGACGAAACAGAAGCACGCATTTTGAAACATGTTTATGACCAAACGCACAAAAACAATAAAGCCGTAGAATAGACGGCTTTATTGTTTTTTGGATAAACATTAAAATTACAGCCCTTATTGTGGGAGCAATACACGGTCAATTACATGAACTACACCATTGGTAGCAACAATATCTGCTGCTGAAACATTAGAAGCATTCGTACCGTTTCCTTTACCTGTTACCTTAACGCCACCAGATAGTGAAACAGTAAGTTTACCTCCTTGAGCCGTTGTCACTTCACCTGAGGATAGGTTTGTAGAAAACATACGTCCAGGTACTACATGGTAGGTTAAAATAGCTTGTAATGTTGCTACTGGGGCAGCATTGATTTTCGCAACCGTATCAAAGCCAGCTGCCGCAAAGGCGGCATTTGTTGGAGCAAATACAGTAATCGGATTAGCACCTGTCAATACACTTGTAACAGCAGTTCCCACTCGTGTAACAGCGGCCACTAAAAGCGAAAAATTTGGATTACCAGCAGCAACAGCCACTAAATCACCTGCCGGAGGTAGTATAACACGATCAATAACATGGATTACGCCATTAGATGCTTCTATGTCAGCCTGTATTACTTTTGCACCATTGATAGAAACGCCACCTGTACCCTTAGTAATATAGGCTTTGCTTCCTCCCAATGTAGTTACTTCAGTATTAGCAGCTGTTGGCAGTGCCGTTGAAAGATTTTTAGTACTGAGTACATGATATTTCAATACAGCATCTAATGTAGCAACAGGGGCAGCATTAATAGCGGCTTCATTGGCAAACCCAGCAGCGATGAAGGCTGCATTATTAGGTGCAAAAACGGTTAAAGAACCACTTTTGAGTGCATCTGCTAAACCAGCACGAGTAACAGCAGCTTTCAATAAACTGAAGTCTGCATTTTCAACTACTACATCAGTAATAGTTTTTGGAGTTGCTTCATCTTCTTTGCATGAGAAATTAAGACCAACAAGAGCTAAAAGGACGATAATCTTTGTGATTTTTTTCATGAGTACCTGTTTTTTGTTGAGATGTGTTTAATTATTTTGCCAAAAAGTTAAACAAAATATAGCGATATAACAGATTGTATGCTTTATTGTTTATTTTTTTTCTAATTTATTTGATATTTTTTGAGAGTGAGTTAATTTAGTTCCAAAAAGATATAAGTAGTAAAATCGAAACTGATGGTATTCGATAGCCCAAAAATCTTCGCTATTTCTTACCTTCGCCGTCTAATTATGTATAAATAAAGTGCTTTTTAGAGAAATCCCAGGCTTAATAAACATCAAGCAGGCACTCACACAGGCTGTGCAGCATAACCATGTGGCACATGCCCAGTTGTTTCATGGCATGGTGGGTAGTGGCAACTTGGCGTTGGCAATAGCCTTTGCTACCTATCTAAACTGCGAAGATCGCCAAGCTGATGATGCGTGCGGAAGTTGTGCATCTTGTCTCAAAATGAGCCGATTGGTGCACCCAGACGTACATCATATTTTTCCAGTGCCCAGTGCTAAAGATGAAATAGCTACTCTTACCCCCCTTTGGCGACAATTTTTATTGGAAAGACCTTACCGAAGCCTCACCGAGTGGCTTGATTTTGTGGGTACAAAAGGCAATCAGCAAGGCATCATTCCTATTAAAGAAGCACATGGATTGATGCAGAAAATCTCGTTGAAGGCTTATGAGGGCGAATACAAAATCTTGCTGATTTGGCAACCCGAACTGATGAACATAGAGTCGGCGAATGCCTTACTCAAAAGCTTGGAAGAACCACCTGCCAAAACAATTTTCTTGTTGGTTTGTAACGATGCCAACAAGCTCCTTACTACAATTCTCTCTCGCACGCAACGAGTGGCGATTCCGGCTTTTAAGCAAGAAGACATAATAACGTATTTGATTGAAAAACACCAACTTGACCCAAAACGAGCCAGACAAATTGCTTACTTGTCGGAAGGAAGTTTGTCAAAAGCTGTGGTCTTATCAACCAACGAAGACAAAGACCAACACGAGTGGTTTGCCAATTGGATGAGACAATGCTATAAGCCTGATTTTCAGCAGCTTGTTTTGCAGGCTGATGCCTTTGATGCACAAAATAAAGAAGCTCAAAAAGGACTATTAGCCTATGGGTTGAGTATTTTTAGAGATTTGTTTCTATACCAAAGCGGGGCATCTGAACTGGTGCGCTTAGAAGGAGCGGAATTGGACTTTGTACAAAAATTCTCGAAGGCGATTAAATCCGAACGAGTAGAGCGCATCGTAGATGAGCTGAACACAGCTCATTATCACCTCGAGCGCAATGCACGAGCCAAGATTGTATTTTTGGACTTGTCACTAACTGTGGCGAAGCTAATGAAGTAAAAATGAAAATAAAAATCGGAACAAGAGGCTCAAAGTTAGCCTTATGGCAAGCAGAATTTGTAGCGCAAACCCTCCAAAATGGTGGTTTGGAGACTGAGATTGTTATTATCGAAACCAAAGGCGATAAGATTTTGGACCGCTCTCTCTCTAAGATTGGAAGCAAAGGCGTATTCACCGAAGAACTCGAAGAACAACTCCGCTCGGGAGAAATAGATATCGCCCAACACTCGGCCAAAGATTTGCAATCGTTATTGGCCGAAGACCTCGAACTCATTGCTTTCACCGAACGAGAACAAGTCAACGACGTACTCGTTTCATTTGACAAAAGCCTTTCGTTAGACAGCGGACAATCGTTTGTTATTGGCACTTCCAGCACTCGACGAGTGGCAATGTTACGGCACTACTATCCTCATATTCAAGTAGTTGATATGCGAGGCAATCTACAAACTCGCCTCCGCAAACTCGAAGAGGGTCACTGCGATGCTCTCTTGCTCGCCTACGCAGGCGTACACCGCATGGGTTACGACGAACACATCATACAACTCCTTGACACTGAAAAATTTACGCCAGCCGTTGGACAAGGCAGTGTAGCGATTGAATGCGCCAAAAGTTTAGATGCTGGCAAAAAAGCCCAAATCAGAGCCTTGCTCAATCATACTCAAACCGAAGCATGTATTTTGGCCGAGCGGGCGTTTCTGGCCACCATGCAGGGCGGGTGCAGCATTCCGGTGTTTGGCTTGGCCACATTACACGAAGAAGCTATTAGCTTGAAAGTAGGCATTATCAGCCTTGATGGACAACAAATTTTGACTGAAACCATCACCAGTACAGAGCCATTAGCCCTTGGCCATGAAGCCGCCACTAAACTGCTACAAAAAGGTGGAAAAGAAATTCTGGCTGCCATTCGGCAGGTTTTGTAACAACGTTTCTCGCTTCGTCCTGCTTTTCCATCGTTCTGCCCAATAATTGTATTAAGTTTTAGGAAAGAACTTTATATTCGACTCATCAAATCTACGTACGATGATGCGAAAAATCGTTTTACTAACACTACTGTTAGCGGTCATTGTATAGCAGCAGAGAAAGAAACAAAGAACAAATAGAGAAGAATGAAAAATTATTTCTTTTTGATAGCAACAAGCATGATAGTATCAGTTTGTTTTCTGACATCAAGGTCGAATGAAAATTATGACCAACAAGTTGAGCTGCAACCAAAGTCGAACATTAAGGGTGACTCTACT
>JBGAVQ010000218.1:0-9729 GCA_044228045.1 Spirosomataceae bacterium | reverse complement strand
GTCATTGGCTGAATCAAATACAGAATCATCTCGGTCGGTTATGCAGGCAGCAATTCAGGCTGATGCCATGAAAGATATTGCTCCTAAAAACTGGGATAAATGTCCGATTGGCAAAACCGTGCTTGGCGATCATCCTTGCTCTAAAAGTTATTTTTCGGCTAACTGGGGCTTTGATAATTCAGAATGGCAGAGTGGTCAGTCCGGAAAAGACAACATGAACTATTCATCGTATATGTTTCGAGTAGGAGACATTAATCTTACCAAAAACAATAAATCGGCGTTGGTATGGGAGAGATAGTGGAGTTTGTCAATTTTTTCAATAAAAAAATACAATTAGGCATAATTTCCGTATTATTGACTCACTAACCAACATACCGACTTAGCCCGAAATGTGTTACGAATTACATCGGCGAGCTGTTCCTATACTTGTAGAACAGCTCGCCGATGTTTTAAATGTCAATTCACTATGAAACAATTGCTTGCAGCTCTATTTATTTTTTTTGCTTTTCAAACCTCACATTCACAGGGCATTACGGCCATTTTAGGTGCATTTGATAAGGAGGTAAAATTGCTCCAAGATTCCCTAAAAAATCCACAAAACGTACAGTTTAAAGGATTAAATTTTATGGTTGGTCAACTCAATGGACAGCAAGTAGTAGTAGCCGAAACAGGTATCGGAAAAGCCAATGCCGCCATGACCACGGCCTTAATTATCGAACGCTTTGAACCCAAACAGGTGATTTTTACAGGAATAGCTGGGGCAATTCAAGCAGACTTAGAACCGGGTGATATTGTGATTGCCGACCGCACGGCGTACCACGATTATTTTACCGTCCGTAGCGATTTGCAGCCGTCTCGCCAAACTCGCAATCCCATCACCAAAGAATTAAATCCCGCTGATTTTCAAGGTGATACTCAATTGTTAGCACATGCACAAAAGGCTGCATCCACTGTATCTTTCTTGAAAATGTGTCCAGATTGCGCTTCTCCCAAAGTCATCACTGGACTTGTGGTTACAGGTGATCAGTTTATCAGTGCTAAGAAAAAAGTCAAGCAACTTCGACAAGACTTCAACGCCGCCGCTACCGAAATGGAAGGGGCAACCGTAGCGCAAGTCTGTTTTCAGCTAAAAGTACCCTGTCTCGTCATCCGTAGCATGAGCGACAAAGCCGACAAACACGCACGCAAAACCATGCTCAATTTCGCCACCGTAGCAGCCACCAACTCAGCTAATTTGGTAAGGGGTATGTTGGAGGAGATGAGGTAATTTGCGTTGGACGGGGCCGCCCATGCGGACGCAATACCCAGTTAAGCTCATCATTCCATGACGGATTGCAAATTGGAGAAAGCTACAAGCAAACAAAGTCATCACTCCAAATGAAACACACACTCCAAATCCATCGCCACAGGCGAATTGTCGGGGTTGGTGTCCATGATGTCTGCCATGTAAGCCCACCATTTTTTTACGATGGGCAGGTTCGGTAGCTCGTTGGCGGTGTGAGTGGCGGTGCGCTTTTGTACGGCAAACAAAAAACCAGTTGGGCGGTCTAAATAAATGGAGTAGTCACGCACACCTGCTTGGTGTAAAGCGTCGGACAATTCTTGCCAGATTTCGTCATGGCGTTTTTTATATTCTTCCTCAAAGCCTGGTTTGAGTTTCATCAAAAAAGCAACTTTTTCCATAGCGATAGGGGCGTATGTCATACGCCCAATTGTTTAATGAATAATCGTTTTTAAAGGTTTAAGCGTTACTTTCCCCATCAATCCCGATGGGCTTGGCGACCAGTTTTTAGCCGTAAATACCCCATCATCGCCTCGGTTCTCACGTTGTTTCATTGATACATTGATGTTGTAAAAATTTTGCCAACGCACGCCAGTTTTGTCCAAATCAATAATGCGATTGGCCATGGAGTTGGTTACTTCTATTATCAATTCGTTTTGCTCACGGAGTAAATTTGCAGGTATTGTTAATTGGTAAGTTGGCCCCAGTAATGTACCTATGTCTTTGCCATTCAGTTGAATACGAACACTTTCTTGCACATTTCCCAAGTCAAGCAAGTAAGCCGAAGCCTTGGTTGTTGGCTTGGCAAAAGTAGTGGTGTATGCCGCCGTTCCCGAAAAACGGTTTAGGGTTTCATCCTGCCACTCTGTCCAAGAGGTAAGGGTTGTCACTTGTCTGGCAGGTGGCAAAGTTGGCCCTCCGTTCACAAAACTAACTTGCCAAGTTCCTGCTATATCTTGGCTGTTGCCTTCGGATTGATAGTAGGCATATTTTTCGCCAGTGGTTTTGTTGGCAAATGCCTCTACTATACACGATTCGCCAGCAGCCAATTGCAAATATGCTTCAGTTTTGCCGTTGGTTATGCGAGTGGCAGCCATGCCCATTTTACCTGTCATGGGGTTATAAATAGCTACAGAAGATGCCGAGGTAGCTACCGGAATCCAGCCATCAATTGCTTTGGTTTGGGCATTGGCTATAAAGTAAAAATGCCCATTTGCTTGACTTCGGCGCACAAATTGTAAGCCACTTTCCACCATCGTTTCTTGCCGAACCTTAGCCATAGCCAAAAGTTCTTCAAGATTGTCACCCAATAAAACTGCCCCTTTTCCAAGTATTGCTTTGCTGCCCTTAAACTGCAAGGAAGCCAGCAAGCGTTTCATTTCAGCTTGGCGACTTGTCAAATTGGTCAAGCCTGGTACGTCTTTGGGGAGGCTTTTGTAGAAAACAACTGTTGCTCCATTACGAGCCAATTGGAGGAGTTGCTGCAAAGTTGGCAAAGGTAAAAATTGCACATTCGACACTACAATAGTCTGATAACCAGCTCCTCCTGTACGCAATTTGCCATTTTGATAAGTGATATTTTGAAGTTGTTTATCCGAAACAAAATCAAAAGAATACCCCTTTTTGAGCATATCTTCAGCATTCTGTTCAAAAGCTGTGCCTTTAAATTCGGGGCCAATGCCGTCGTAGTGATGTAATAGGCCCTTGTTGCTCGGGTGCGCAAAACTGTCATAGATTGGGAAGTAAAGCAACACATCGTTGTCGGGCTTACCTGTTTGTAAAAATGACTGACAGCGAGTTACATACTGGTTGAGTGCGCCGAAATCTCGCCAAAAAGGATTTTGTGGCATAAAATGCACCGCCGCATAAAACAGCCAACCCGGAAACGCCTCTGAGGGTGGCGAATAGTTGGTACCGTGATAAAAAATATGATTGACTCCGCCCAAGAAGAAGCGGTCAAGCGCCCCTTTTACACCACCCAACGAAGACTTAAAATGTTCATCTAACCACGTAGCCGATTCAGAAGAGGTGAGTTTTTTACCCATCACATTTGATGCCGACGACGCAAATTTGATGCGAAGCAGTTCTGTACCTTCAATCTCTGGAATATCAACCACACTGTACAAATCTAAAATGTTCGCTGGCGAGCCATGTGCCTGATTACGAACCACTTTACCTTTTTTACCAGCCCAATCATGCCAAGTTTTGGTAAAATTCTCTAAGAGCAGTTCAGAAATAGTTTCTCTATAGTCAGACAGCACTCGTTGGTTTTGCTCGTTGGTAGATTTTCCCAAAAGCGCAGGTAACTGATTTTGAAGCTCGTAGCCATGCCGTTTCTGAAACTCAGTAAACAACTGTGGTGTCCAATTGGCTTGGCCTTGGGCATCGTCCACTTCATAAGAGTCGTTAAAGTAAGCCCTGATGTTGTTAGGAGCTGGTATTTTGTCAAATTGTTGTAAGTACCGTTGCGTTGCAGCTTTTGAAAAATGGTCAATTACATCGCCTTCGCCACCTGGGCCTGCTCGCTCCACCTGCTTGCCATGCCAGCCTTGAAACACTCCGTAAAGTGTCCACTTTCCAGCAGGTGCTGTCCAATTGAGTTTGCCAGAGGCAGCAACGTTTTTGGTTAAATCAAGTACTTGACCATCAGTTGAATAGGCCATCAACGAAACCAAAGGAATGGGCTTTTCAAAACGTATTTGATCAAGGGCAAGGGCTTGCAAGTTGGTATTGGTTGCCACGGGGTCGGAGAGTGAGGCTAATTCTACTTTGCGATTAACGGCCCTTGCAATGGGTTTTTGAATGTATTGAACAGGCTGCGAAAGCTGTTCGCCTGCTGAAAGGGTGTAAGTTTCGTAAGCAATGTACTTACAGGCATCTTCTTGGCTCACCCAGGGGCCGCCAAAAGGCCAACCCGAGGCGTTGGCTAAGTCAATACCCAAGTCGAGGCGTTTGGCTTCGTGGAGGGTATGCCCCAGCATGGTAGTCCATTGCGGCGACAGCAAATTGATAAACGACATTTCTTTACCCTTTACGCCATAAATCGGGGTGATTTCGAGCCCACCTAAGCCTGCTTTTTGATATTGCTCCATTACCGTTGTCAAATCTTTTTGATTAACGGCATTGCCCATCCACCACCAGCGAGTCCAGGGCTTGGTTTCTTTGGTGATTGGTCGCCATTTGGGCTGGGCAAGGACTAAACCTTGTATGAATAATATAAAAAAGAAGGTTTTAAAGAGCTTAGAGCACATCTTGTATTGAATTTTTCAGGAAAAGTAGCAAGATTCTAACAACAAACCCTCCTGTACTCTCCTGCTATTTTTACAACGAGTTCAAAAATGATATAAAATCTGCACGGTATCGGCTACTTTTTGGGGGCGTTGATTTATACAGGAACGAAGGTTGTCTGTGAGGACACAGACAACAGCAATTGATCGCCATTGTCCGTGTCCCCACGGACAATACTATGGTTAAACCCTATTTCTTTTTCGAGCGATACTTACTTTTCGTGACTCGGAAGAAAGTTCAGGTGTTGTCGTTTACGTCTTGCTTACAATTTTGATGTTCCTGCCACTTAAATCTTATGTTGAACCTTTAATTTTTAAAGAGATATCTGCTAAATTTGCCCTTCCAATGGCAAAATTACCCTCTAAACCTCAATTATTTCTTTGTTTTGTCTTATACTTCTGGTCGTTTGAGGCATTTGCCCAAACCGTCCCCAATACTGACACAACCAAAGTTTTTAAGATTCGCAGTAAACTTTTAGTGGTTCCGCTGGTCGGTCGCTCTCCTGAAACCGATTGGAACGGGGGCTTGGCAGGTGCATATATTTTTAAAACGCAAAAAGCGGACACGAATCTTCGTACTTCTACTATTCCCTTTGGACTTATCTATACAGCTCGTAAACAATTATTAGTTGGCATAGGTGGCAATATCTTTTTTCCAAAAGAAAGGTACATTTTACGCTTCGAGAACACGTTTAGCTATTTTCCTGACCGTTTTTGGGGCTTGGGTAACCAAAGCAAAGAGGCAAAAATGGAATCTTATACTTATTTGCAATATTACCTTAACCCACAGATACTCAGAAGCATAGGAAAGAATTTTTTTATAGGTGCAGTTGTTGAGCATCAGCGAATTATCAAAATGGAGTATCAGTCTAATGGTTTATTTGACCAAGAGCAAGTAAATGGGCGGTACAAGGGCTTAACCCTGGGTGTAGGCGGTGTATTTACTTTTGATAGCCGTAACCACGCTTATGTATCAGACAAAGGCTCTTTGGTGCAATTAGCATTTACACGTTTTCATAAGGCCATTGGGAGCGACTTTACGTATTCACAATTTAGATTTGACATCCGTAAGTACCTCAAAATAGGCAGACAACAAGTGTTGGCCTTGCAAAGTCTTGGTATTTTGACAAGCGGCGACGTGCAATTTAGGAGCATGGGCATTATTGGCGGCTCCAACATCATGCGAGGCTATTACAACGGGCGGTTCCGAGACAAGGTTTCGATGGCTCTTCAAGCCGAATTTCGCACACCAGTATATAAGCGTTTAGGCATGGTTGCTTTTGGTGGCATAGGGAGAGTAAGCCACGAAGTAAGTAGTTTTGAACTAAATAACTTCAAAAAATCATTTGGTGCAGGGCTTCGATTTGCAGTATTGAAACAAGAAAAATTCAACCTAAGAGTAGATTACGGTTGGGGCGAAATTGAAGGCAAATACCGGGGTAATCTTTATGTAGTAGCCATGGAAGCTTTTTGAAGATTGTTTGTGCAATTTTCAATTATTTGGCACAGTAATAAATAATGTCGTGATTATAAGCAGTAAAAAAGCATGTAAGATAAAATTCACTTTTTATGACCTGGACTCAAATCATCGACCCTTTTAAGTATCTCCCCATATCTGCACTGGTTGCTGGTATCCCCATAATATTTATATTCTGGTCATTGATTAAAAAAATGAAAGGGTACAAAACCAGCTTATTGGCATTAGTTATTGCCATATTGATTGCCATATTAGTTTATGACATGCCACTTCAATTGGCTGTGTTATCAACTGTGCATGGTGCACTGTATGGATTATTTCCTATTTGCTGGATTATTATCTCGGCAGTATTTCTATTTAACGTAACTGTTAAAAGTGGACAATTTGAAGTAATTAAAAACTTTATGGCCTCTATTACACCAGATAGAAGGCTACAGGCATTATTAATTGCCTTTTCATTTGGCGCTTTCTTGGAGGGAGCTGCTGGTTTCGGAGCACCTGTGGCTATATCAGGTGCCATGTTAGTAGGCCTTGGCTTTAATCCCTTGTATGCCGCAGGATTATGCCTAATTGCTAATACTGCCCCAGTTGCTTTTGGGTCTGTTGGTACACCTATACTTATGGCTTCACGTATGTCTGATATTCCTGAGTTGGCTATCTCTCAGATGGTGGGTCGTACCTTGCCCATATTGTCTTTGGTGCTGCCATTATATCTGGTCACTTTAATGTCAGGGTTTAAAAAATCATTAGAGGTATTGCCTGCTATTATTGTGTCAGGATTTTCGTTTGCGTTTTTTCAATGGTTCACCGCTAATTATATGGGGCCTATGTTGCCTGATGTATTAGCGGGCATTGCCTCCATTTTAAGTTTGTTGTTGTTATTAAAATATTGGAAACCCAAATCCATTTGGAGATTTAAAGAAGAACCTAACTTGCAAGCGGAGTCCGAATTAAAATATTCGTCATTACAGATACTTAGAGCATGGTCTCCTTTTATTATCATGACATTGTTCATCGTCGCATGGGGGCTTCAACCTGTGAAAGATATTTTGAATACAATTGGTTTCACAAAATTTCAAATTCCAGGGTTGAATGGTTCTATTCTGAAACCAGATGGAAGCCCTTTAGCAATCAAAGCGTTTGAATTTAATTATCTATCTGCACCCGGCACGGCAGTGATATTCGCAACATTTATTTCTATTCCCTCAATTGGTATCAGCGTCAGAGAGAGTATAAAGATTTTTAGAGAAACATTAATACAATTGAAGTTTCCAATTATTACAATAGCTGCGGTAGTAGGTTATGCTTTTGTAACCAATTATTCAGGCATGTCAATTACAATGGCAGTTGCACTGGCAAGTACAGGCGCATTATTTCCTTTCTTCTCACCGATATTGGGCTGGTTAGGTGTGTTTCTTACTGGATCCGATACATCTGCTAACGCTTTATTTTGCAAACTTCAAGCTACTACCGCTGATACTTTAGGCTTTGACCCATTAGTTACAGTCTGTGCCAATGCAACAGGTGGCGTGACTGGCAAAATGATTTCGCCACAGTCTATCGCTGTAGGTGCAGCTGCCGTTGGCCTTATCGGTAAAGAATCTGATTTATTTCGGTTTACGGTCAGACACAGCTTTATTATGCTTTTTATCATCTGTATTTTAACTTGTTTGCAGGTTTACGTAATAAAATGGATAGTGCCAGCCTATCAAAAAATAGATGTTACTGCCACGTCTATTACAGCAGCTTTGAGTAACCCAAATGGAAGTCAAGGCTTTGGGTATCTATTAATTTTAGCCCTGTCAGTAGGATTAATTATTTTAAGCTTATCTATTAACAAAAAGAAAATTTAGATTGCTTCTAATGACTTAGTAATTAAAATTGGTTCTTCGTTGATTTATACGGGATGAAGGTTGCCTCAGTTCCACTATGGTAGCTCCACTATGGATAGTACACAGGCAATCGCCATTGTCCGTGTAACTACTGGGACGCACAGTCTGGGGCGCACAGTCTGGGGCGCACAGTCTGGGGCGCACAGTCTGGGGCGCACAGTCTGGGACGCACAGCCGGACAATTCCCGTATAAATTATAGTTGAACCGATTTATTGTTGCTAAATCGCCTCTTTTGTCCAAGAACTATTCACCATTCGCCAAATGTTGAGTGGATTACCATTTTTGAGTTCATCAGGTAAAAACTCGTCGGCAAAACCTTGGTAACTTAACGGACGTACAAAGCGGCGAATGGCGTGAGCACCTACTGAGCCAAATCGCCCGTCGGTGCTTGACGGAAACGGCCCACCATGCTGCATAGCAGGGCATACTTCTACACCCGTTGGTACATTATTTAATACCAAGCGTCCGCACAACAAACTCACTGATTGCATGATGTCGGCATAGTTGCGAAGATCAGCATCAGTTGCCATTAAGGTAGATGTCAATTGCCCTTCTAAATGACCAATGATGGCTCGCAGTTCATCCATATCCTGACACTTCACTACCAGCGAAAATGGCCCAAAAACCTCTTGATGAAGTGTTTTGTTGGCTAAAAAAGTAGCTCCCGAAACAGTGGCCACCGAAGGAATTCCTTCTAAATCAGAACTGGTTTGGGCATTTTCGGCTTCTAAATGAGTACCTTCAAGTACCTGCTGACGTTTGGTACGAAACGCTTTTGCAATGCCATCGTGGAGCATTGGCTGTGGGCTGATGGTCTGTATTGCTGCCGAAAGTGCTTCAATAAATACTTGTAATTCAGGCCTTTCTATACCAAAAATCAACCCCGGCTTTGTACAAAACTGCCCCATGCCCAAAGTAATAGAGCCAGCGTATTGCTTGGCAATGCCTTCGGCGTTTTTGGTGAGGGCATCGGGTAACAAAAAGACAGGATTGGTGCTTCCCATTTCGGCAAAAACAGGGATGGGTTCGGGGCGTTGGTTGGCTAAGTCGAACAGGGCTTTACCGCCTGCAAACGAACCTGTAAAGCCTACCGCCTTGGTGAGTGGGTGCATCACCAGTGCTTGACCCGCTTCAAAACCCGTGCTGTGTACATGACCGAACACGCCTGTGGGCATACCCGTGCGAGCGGCAGCTTTGCGTATGGCAGTTGCGACCAACTCCGAAGTTTCGGGATGACCGGGATGCGCTTTTACCACGACCGGACAACCAGCAGCCCATGCCGACGACGGGTCAACACCAGCCGTAGAGTACGCAAACGGGAAATTGCTCGCCCCAAATACCACCACAGGCCCAATGGGTATCGAAATTTTACGAACATCGGGCTTCGGAAGTGGCTGACGATCAGGCAGAGCGGTGTCAATGGTAGCATCTATCCAAGAGCCTTCATCAACCAAGTCGGCAAAAGAACGCAACTGAAAGCAAGTCCGACCACGTTCGCCCAGCAAGCGGGCTTCGGGCAAGTGGGCTTCTTTCATGGCTGTTTGAATTAGCTCATTGCCTAATGCTTCAATTTCTTCGGCGATGGCTCGCAAAAAGGCAGCTTTTTCTTTGCCACTTTTACTACGATAACTTAGGAAAGCAGCCTGTGCCGCTTCCATGATTTGGTTTATTTCTTCGGTTGTTGCGTTGGGGAACATCACAAGAGGTTAAAATTTAATTGAACTCCGCAGATTTAGCTTGCGGCTCTTTTTCTTTCATGCCTTAGCACTACTTTCAAGGGTTTGGTATTT
>JBGAVQ010000217.1:0-9766 GCA_044228045.1 Spirosomataceae bacterium | reverse complement strand
CCCTCCATGGAGGGGTACGGGGTGGGTCATTTTTAAATTGATTTTGTCTGATTACTTACACTCAATCATTTTAAGTAATTCTTGGTTGACTTTATTTTATGAACAACAACCCATTCAAAAACGGAGTACGTTGGGGCATTATTGGCGCAGGGGATGTCTGCGAAGTAAAAAGCGGCCCTGCCATGAACCTTATCGAAGGCTCACAGCTGGTGGCCATCATGCGCCGAAATGCCTCAAAAGCAGAAGATTACGCTCGTAGGCACGGTGTACCTAACTGGTACACCAATGCCGACGAACTCATCAATAGTTCCGATGTTAATGCTATTTACATAGCCACACCACCCGATACACATGAGTATTACACACTCAAAGCTGCGGCGGCAGGCAAGCCTGTGTATGTAGAAAAACCAATGGCTCGCAATTATCAAGAATGCTTGAACATGGTGGAGGCTTGCCAGCAAGCAAACGTGCCACTGTTTGTTGCTTTTTATCGAAGATCATTGCCTATTTACCTAAAAGTGAAAGAATTACTCGACAGCGGAGCAATTGGCGATGTTAGGTTTGTGGAGATTAACATACATAAACCCCTCCAACCAGATATTGTAGGAGCAAGCGGAAGCCAAGACAATTGGCGGATTTTTCCGGAAGTAGCCGGCGGTGGTTATTTTTATGACCTTGGTTCTCACCAATTAGACTTACTCGATTTTCTGTTTGGTCCCATCAAACAAGCTCATGGTTTTGCCACCAACCAAGCGGGTATTTATCCAGCCGAAGACATTGTGTTGGGGTCGTTTTGTTTTGAAAATGGAATATTGGGGCAAGGTACTGTACTTGGTGTTTCAATGCTTCACAACAAACTGATAAAGAGCTTACTACTGTTTATGGAAGCAAAGGGAAACTGTCATTTACAGTTTTTGGTAATTTTCATATCGCTCTAACCATTGACGGACAAGCCGAAGAAATATTACGCTTCGAAATGCCCAAGCACATTCAGCAACCACTCATTCAAACCATTGTGGACCAACTACAAGGCAAAGACACCTGCCCCAGCACAGGCGTATCTGGCGCAAGAACCAACTGGGTCATGCAGCAGTTGTGTAGGAGGGTGGATGGGTGATTGCTTTGGGGCTTGGAAGCCCTAATTGAGTAGGTTCTGGCTAAAAGAAGCCAGAACCAATATATCTAAAAAGGTGTCTGACAGCAACGTGTCAGACACCTTTTTACTTTTAATCCATATCAGCGTACTTAATTTTTGGATCGTAGGCGAGGCCGTATTTATCGAGTACGTCTTTGGGTACGCCTGTCCACATATTGGGGGTGTTGCCCACATAGCCTAAGTCTTTGAAACCCATTGGGCTGGTATAAAAACCCGTCATGACCATGTCTCGCATTTTCGAGAAAAACGCTGCGCCTTGGGCATGTTCAGGCTTTACTTTTTCGGGATAGGCAATGTCTTCTACTACTTCAATTTGTTGATTTTTAGCACAATTCACAAATTTTTTACCGAAGCGTTTTACCGATTCGTTATCGAGCCAACGAATCCCACCCCGCATGGGAGTTTGATTCTGGGGTTGGTCTTTCATCATAAACTCAATAAAAGCTGGCACGCCAGCCTGCGAAGCACTTCCCGATCTGGCATCGGCAGGCAAAATAATATCTCCCAATACTGTAACGGTTTTCAGTTCGTGGGGAGTAAAGAAAACCTCAGCCTTCAATTTGGCATCTCTAATGGCTTCTTCTTTCAGTCGCCCGCCCGGTATCTTCACTGGCGGGGTATCAGTAGGGTCTGCAATGGTTTCGTTGGAAGGCAAGGCCGCCAGCCCCAACGAAGTAAGCGAAATGGCTTTAAGTGTATCTCTGCGTTTCATGAATTTCGTTGTTTAATGTCTTGATAATCTTTGTTTTGTGTGTGATAATCACTCATTCGTCGTAAAGTGTTTGAATTAAATGATGAACTCGACGACTCTCTGTCTTACGGGCAATCTGAACAAATGGGCTCAGTAAAATATGAGGTCGTTTGATGCTTTTACTCCAGTTGGTTACTTTGCTATCCAAATCGGCGATCATCAGGTTTCGGTGTTCTAACGACAGCGGGGCTAATTGTTCAGCAACTTCCCAAGCGGCATCACGAGCCAAAATGAGTCCTTGTTTTACAATCGCTTCATCCATTCTCAGCATCATCCAATCCATGATTCTTACTGTTGGAGATACCCTCCCGATGCGGTCTTGCACATCGTCAACCATTTCGGTCAGCAAACGGTTAATCTCCAAAAAATCATTGCGCAAGGTAGGTAATTGTGTTCCTGGGCATATCTCAGAGGCAGCAATCCCCAAATCAAGACTAATGTGTGCATTCATGCCCATTAGCAAATGCTGCATCAACACCAAATTGCGGTTTTTGATTGACTCAAACGTGATTCCCCACGACGAGGTGGGTTGCTCACCCAATCGGTTTCGATGATAAGCCTCTAAGTACCGATTGGCAAATTTTACATCAAAAATTTCCATTCGGTCATTGTCGTCAAACCGCCCTTCGTTAATGGCCTTCTTGACATTGAGCGTTACTTTTCGGTACAGTGCCGCAAAAATGCCAAGGTGGTTTTGCTGTCGAATACAATCCTCAATGATGTTTTCCAACTCCCAGACAACCTCATCCGTAGTGCGAGCAAGTTTTATCATGGCAGTTACTTTTTAATGATGCTTATTTTGTGAACTGTAAACCAACAACTGTGAACACCCTTAGATATTCTTCTTCTTCACTTCGTCAATCAAGTATTCAGAGGTACGCATAGAAGCAGCCAGAATAGTCCAAGTTACGTTTTTATCACCTTGCGACACAAACGGGGCGGCATCTACCACAAACAAATTCTTCACGTCGTGGGCTTGTTGGTATTTGTTGAGTGCTGATTTGTTAGGGTCGTTGCCCATACGCACTGTGCCTACCTCGTGGATGATTTTGCCCGGCTCAGCAAGGCCATAGTTTGTACTTGCATCAGGTTTTTTAC
Source organism: Spirosomataceae bacterium (assembly GCA_044228045.1). Lineage (GTDB taxonomy): Bacteria > Bacteroidota > Bacteroidia > Cytophagales > Spirosomataceae > JAXLVB01. Next base: position 6,761 of record JBGAVQ010000217.1, on the reverse strand, counting down.
CTTGTGGAATCCCTCCCATTGCTGTAATAAGCTCCTCAAAGGTATCTTGCATGTGCTTGGCCTGTTTGATTTCGTAGTCAGTCCATTTGTAGTGGAATCTGAGGGTCGGAATACCATATTTATCCACACCGTTGGGGTCAATTTCACAATAATTAGTTTCTAAAGGTACAGGTTCGCCTCGGCCAGCCATACCAATATACGCTCCATAGAAACGATTGGCATCTTCTTTTAAGCGTGAGCCATAGCCGCCAGCAGGCAGTGTTTGGCCATTGGCGTAAGCATATTTTCCATTCATGCTTTGCATACCCATGCCAAAACCATAGCCCGGCATACCCATGCCACCGCCATATTCGATGTGATAGCCACGAGGGAAGTCTAATTTCTTGTTGTCGAGCCACCACGGGGTATAAACGTGCATACCGCCCACGCCGTCTTCATTGTAACGTTTGCGATCCATCAGCGTTGGCACAAATCCGCCACGGCTTGCACCCGTAGAGTCGTTGAGGTATTTGCCAATCACCCCACTTGTATTTGCCAAGCCGTTAGGAAAGCGAGCTGACTTGGAATTGAGCAGAATACGGGCTGATTCGCAAGTACTTGCTGCCAACATGACTGTTTTGCCTCGCACCGTTTTTTCTTCCATTGTCACCTTGTCCACATACGACACGCCCGTGCAAAGCCCAGTTTTTGGGTCAGTCTCAATTTCTCGAGCCATCGCATTGTTGATAAGGGTTACATTTCCAGTTTTTAAGGCCGGAATCACCAACACCGACGACGACGAGAAGTCAGCATATACCTGACAGGCCCGGCCACACTGAGCACAATAGAAACACGTACCCCTTTCGTCGTTGATTTTTTTTGTCAACATCGAGAGACGTGAAGGCACGATGGGTATTCCAATTTGATTACCTGCCTTAGTGAGCATAAGTTCATGCAAACGAGGCTTTGGTGGAGGCAGAAAAAAACCATCTGGCTCGTTGGGCATACCAAGCCCATTGGTACCAAATACGCCAATCAATTTATCCACTCGGTCGTAAAAAGGCTTCATGTCTTCGTAGCCAATGGGCCAGTCGTCGCCTACGCCTGAGATAGAACCTCGGCGGAAGTCGTCGGGGCCAAAGCGGAGCGAAATACGCCCCCAGTGGTTGGTCCGTCCACCCAACATTCGGCTCCTAAACCAATGGAACTCCGTGCCTGCTTTGGCCGAGTATGGCTCACCGTCAATTTGCCAGCCACCCCAAGCGGCATCAAAGTCACCAAAGGGGCGAGTTGTACTGGCCCCACGTCGTGGCGATTCCCAAGGATTTTTGAGTTGGGTAATGTACTTGGGGTCTGCGGGGTCAAAATAACCACCGGCTTCGAGCAAGCATACTTTTGCACCAGCTTTGGCAAGCATATAAGCTGCCATGCCCCCGCCTGCGCCAGAGCCTACAATGACGGCATCAAAAACTTTGGGTTGTTCTTTAATCTGAAAATCAGTCATTTGTGTTTAGAGGGTTGTTGTGTTAATTGTTGATGGTTAGTTGATAGCAGTGGTTTTATTGGAATATGATTGGCTATGGATAGCCCGAGTATTCAAATAGTTGCCTAAATGTAGAGAATTCTATGAATTTTCACAAAAACAAAACCCCTGTCACCAAAACTGGTAACAGGGGTTAGGCTGGCACATCACTTTATTGTTATTGTTTATTGCTATCAACCACAATCCGTTTGTCACGATTGGCCAGTTCCCAAGCCGTGTAAAATACCAGACGACCTACTTTTTCGGCTTTGTCAAATTCGATTTTCTCAATGTCGTCGGTGGGGCGGTGGTAGTCGGCATGAACGCCATTGAAGTAAAAGGCTACAGGGATTTTTTTCTTGGCAAAATTGTAATGGTCAGACCGATAGTAAAAGCGATTGGGGTCTTTGGGGTCGTTGAAACGGTAATCAAGGTCAAGCTGTGTGTGTTGTTGGTTTGCCGTTTCGTTGATTGAGTGAAGTTCAGACGACAGTTTGTCAGACCCAATTACATAGATATAATCGCCTTTGCCTTCGTGGTCTTTGTCGGTACGGCCTACCATATCAATGTTCAAATCAACTATGGTATTCTCGAGTGGAAAAATTGGGTGTTCTACATAATATTCCGAACCCAACAGTCCTCGTTCTTCGCCTGTAACAGTCATAAACAAAATGCTTCGCCGAGGGCCTTGTCCTTTGGCTTTGGCAGTGGCAAAGGCTTCGGCAACTTCCATTACGGTTACAGTACCTGAGCCGTCGTCGTTGGCACCATTGTTAATTTGACCGTCGTTGCCTATGCCAATGTGGTCATAATGAGCCGTTACAATGATGATCTCGTCTTTTTTGTCTGTGCCTTCCAAAAAGCCAACCACGTTTGAGGTTTCCACATCTTCTTCTAAGCGTTCGGCTTTCATGGTAAGTTGCCCTTTGGCAGCACCAGCGGTCATTTTTCCTGCTATCAAATCAGCAAGCTGTTGGTCAGTTAAGCCCAACACTTCTTTTACGAGCGACTGCTTGGCGGTAATTTGCAAAGGACTTTTACCCCGATTGGCATCATCTTTGAATACCAACTGACTCAACCGAGCCGAAAAACCTTTCATTCTAACAAATGCTTTTTCTTGCTCTTCATCTGATTGCTTAGCAATGCTTATGCTTCCGATAGCTCCTTTGTCGGTTAAAAGTTTTTGTTTTTTCTGCGCTCCGCCTCGCTCTGTCCATTCAGAACCTTTGTCGGTGCCGGTTAGTACAAAGGTACCTGCTGCGGTTTTAGGCTCACCGTCTAACATGACAACTAACTTGCCTTTTACGTCTAAATTTTTGTAGTCGTTATAGGTTTCTGTTTCAATACCATAGCCAGCAAACACCACTTCTATTTGTTGTTCTTGTGGGATGTTTTTGGTGCCTGCTACATAAAAATCTTTGTAGAGTTCACGGCGAGTTCCGCCCACAATGGCATAGACTTCTTTCCAAGAACTCTTCACTAATTCAACAGGCTGCAAGTACGAATTGCCTTTTCCAACGGGTTTTAATCCAATGGTTTTGAAGTGATTAGCAATATATTTGGCTGCTTTCCATTGACCCGGCGTACCTGTGCCACGGCCTTCAAGGCTATCGTGAGCAATGACTGACAGGTGCTTTTTGAGATCATTGGCCAAAATGGTTTCGGCAAACTTTTCTGGCGTTTTTTGAGCAAAAACAGGGCTAACCATCAAGGTTGCCAGTGTGATGAAGTGTATTTTTTTCATAAATTCATTTGGTATAGTCACCTACTTGCTTGGTTTTTCGTCTTTCAACAATTCTTTTTGTTTCAGAATCCGTTCCATCAATTTGAGGTCATGGTCTGAGTTGAAAATACTGAATGGAAAATACAAAAACTGGCCTTTTGAAACCACCAACACGTAGGCATCTTTGGTTTTATAACCTGATTTAATGGTTTCCCATTTCATCATACCTGCTTCGTTTGCATTAGTTTTCATCAAAATTTGTCGGCTGTCAATCTCATAAGCAAAGCGTTGAAACAGTGGTTTGTATTGCTCCAATTGCGTAACACCCGTAAACTGTATTACCCAAAATGCAACATACAAAATGGCACCCACAACAGTTAAAATATAAATCCAGTAATTTGGATACCAACGAGTTAGGTTTAATACTACATTCAGGATAATGAGGGCAAGAGGCACAAATGCCCAAAACCATTGCTCTTTCCATAAATGCTTCAAGCCTAAGTTTACGTAGGTTTTACTATCAAGTGCATATTTCTTTGTTTTGATTGCCGCTGGGTTTGAGGTCACAGGTGGAATAAACCCGGGTTGCTGAAGAATCTTTTTTGCCATTTTTTGGTAGAAATGAAAATTTCTCTCTGTTTAAGTTTTAGATTAATACATTTGTTATTGGTTGATTGGCATCAACTTACCACATATCATTCCCAACAACCAATAGCATTACAACAATAAAGTGCAAAAATAAAAAAAGGCTCCGAATAATTTCGGAACCTGTTGCAATTTTGCCAGAGCTGAAGTCTAACGTTTGGCAGTTGGCGGCTGCTCCTTCCTAAAATGGAGGGTTTCGACCACGTATTGATTCCCAGCTTTTTTTAGCAAAATATAGACCAAATAGGCATCTGTACCAGTAAGGTAAGTGCCTGTGTTATAGCGCATAGTGGCTCCAGTACTTTGATAGACAAACTGAAAGTCGTGAGGGGGGTGTTTTTTGAAAAAAGCTTTTAGGATTTGCTCAGCTTGTGAGGTACTTATTTTACTAAAATCCACTTTTTCGCTATCTATTACCAATTCTACATTTTTGTTAAACAAGGCTACCAGTTCGTTAGCCTTCCCATTTTTTAATGCACTTTTCAGCTTTTGGCTCAGTCCGCCGTCGGTTGGTACACCAGCAGCCCAAACGCCACTTAATACCAAAGTTAATAAAATACTTGCGATGAACTTCATAATACACTTGCGGTTTTGCAATCGTTTTGCTTAGTTTAGTAGTAAAAACTGTGCCAACTTTTTAGGTTTCACACAAAACAGGTAACAATTTGCGAAAACATACAATTTGTGCCATACCCCTTGCAGGTATGCGGTGTCATCCGTAATTTCGTGGCATGACAACTACAACACATAGAACCCAATTGCTCAATCACGAGCAAGTGATGCAGAAAATCCGTCGGATTGCTTTCGAGATTTATGAAAATAATTTTGAAGAGTCTGAAATCGTTTTGGCTGGTGTGTGGGATAGGGGCTATTGGGTTGCCGAATTGTTACAAAAACACATTGAAGCAATCTCGCACTTAAAGGTGATTTTGGTTCGTGTAACTATTGATAAGCTATCGCCACATACCAGCCCTGTTGGGTTTGATTTGGACAAGTCCTTACTCCAAGGCAAAGCCGTAATCGTTATTGACGATGTACTCAACACGGGCCGAACGCTTGTGTATGGTTTGTCGTCGTTTTTTGGAGTTCAAGTCAAAAAACTGGAACTTGCCGTTATTGTGGATAGAGGGCATCATCAGTACCCAATTGCCGCCAAGTATGTAGGCTACGTGTTGTCAACAACCCTTACTGAGCACATCGAAGTAGTGTTAGATGCCGATGGATTTGGGGTGTATTTACACTAAAACCAGTGTCTGCACCTTAAGACTAAGACTGACGCATCTATGCCAATAGTGCCATCACGTCAGCTTTGGAAAGTGACTTTACAAAAGTTTCTTCGGTTGTGATTAAGCCATCGGCCAGACGAAGTTTTGATTTTTGGAGTGCCAATATTTTTTCTTCTACCGTATTCTTGGAAATAAATTTGTAGGTAAACACCGTTTTTTCTTGTCCAATTCGGTGTGCTCGGTCTATTGCCTGCGATTCGATGGCCGGATTCCACCACGGATCCAGTATAAATACGTATTCGGCAGCAGTAAGGTTAAGCCCCAGCCCCCCGGCTTTGAGTGAAATTAAGAAAATTTTTATGGATTCATCGTTTTGAAAAAGCGTTACCTGCTCTTGCCGGTCATAGGTGCTACCATCTAAGTAGGCATAGGGCGTTCCCTGTGAGTCGAGGTGTTCCCTAAAAACGGCAAGATGCTTCACAAACTGACTAAAAATCAGGATTTTATGGTTAGCCTTAATCACCGTCTCCATTTTGCGAAGCACATCGGTCAACTTACCCGATTCTCCTTCATAATCGCCATCTACCAACCGAGGATGATTGGCAATCTGCCTGAGTTTGGTCAAACCTTGCAACACCATCATTTGCGACTTTGAAATGCCCTCGTCTTCGATATGTTGCAAAATCATGTTCCGATAATAACTTTTGGCTTCTTCATACTCACGTTCTTGTTCTTCAGCCATTTCACAATATTGCACACTTTCAATTTTTTGGGGTAACTCAGTAGCTACTTGCGACTTATGCCGGCGGAGCATAAACGGTTTGATAAGATGGTAAAGTCGTTGTGTTTTCTTTTCGTCGTTGTGCTTTTCGATAGGAAGCAAAAATTCATTCTTGAAAAAAGCCTGCCCACCCAGCAGACCCGGATTCACAAAACTCATCTGACTCCACAAATCCATCGTGCTGTTTTCGAGCGGAGTACCAGTCAAAATAAGCCGATGCTTGGCATTGAGCATGATGACGGCTTTGGCAATATTCGACGACGGGTTTTTGATAGCCTGCGATTCGTCGAGAATGATGTAATTGAACCGACAATGTTGCAGTATATCCACATCAATCCGCACAATCCCATACGAAGTAAGCACCAAATCGTAATGGTCAAACTGTTTCGGGTTTTTGTCCCGATAAGTGCCTGTATAAACCAATACCCTAAGCTGAGGTGTAAACCTTGCGGCTTCGAGCAACCAGTTGTAAATCAGTGAAGTAGGCATCACCAACAACGACGGCTCCGTAACACCATGCTCTTTTTGAGACTGTAACAAGGCCAATGCCTGAACAGTTTTGCCCAAGCCCATGTCATCGGCAAGGCAACCGCCAAACGAATACCGGTTCAAGAAGTACATCCAGTCGTAGCCAGCTTTTTGGTAAGGCCGTAGCTTGCCTTTGAAACCTTTGGGCATAGGAGCATCTTCAATTTTTTGAAAATCACGTAGTTGCTCGAGTTTTCGGCTCATCACTACCGAAGCCAAGTTGTCATGTGCCAAGTCTTGCACGAGCGATACGTGGTATTTTTTGAGGATGTGGCGGTTTTGTTCATCGTCAGTTTCTACAAAGGCAAACAACTCGGCATAGTGGGTAAACCACGCCTCTGGAATAACGGCCACTTC
>JBGAVQ010000004.1:47500-58450 GCA_044228045.1 Spirosomataceae bacterium | reverse complement strand
GGCCTTCTTTGCCTTCAAGTTTTTTCTTGATCAACATGACGTGGAGTATGAATATTTTCAATGGAATTGAGTGTAAGCCGCTTATTTTCTATTTTACTTATGGGAAGCAAAAGGAATATTGACCTGTTTTTTTGATATTAACGGTGCTATCATTACATTGGGTTTGCCGTATAATAAATTCTTACTTTTTTAATTTGAAATAACTCAATTATAATGTAACATTGCTATTCAAATAGTAAACCTCTTTTTATTTCATCTATTTATCTTCTTACCTCAATTTTACGTCTATGAACAAACGCTTATCCTATCTATTTTGGGTACTATCAATTCTATTATTGATTAACCCCTCTATTTTTGCTAAATCTACTGACCCTAAAAATGCACTACTGAGTGGCAATGATTCCAAAGCTACTGCTTGGACTAATGCGCCGGTTAACTTTTTTGCAAGTACAGAAATTAAGCCTTCTATTATTGAAGTGCTTCCTTTAGGGGCTTTACCAGCTGTATGTACTACTGGAATTAACGTGCCTTCAGCCACAGTGTGTGTTGGTTTGCCTGTTACTATTACGGCCACCCCCAACGGTGGAGATTCGTACACTTGGAATTATAGTGGTGTTTTTACAAGTACTACTTCAAATCCAACGGTTAGACAGCTCCAATTTACTCCAGGTGCTCCGGGCGTTTTCTCATTTACGGTCACCTTTATTCAGGCCAGTAGTAGCTGTACAGCTACGGCCTCAGCTACTATTTCGGCTGTGCAGGTTACGGCGAGTGCAAGTTTAGTATCGCCTACCAGCACTATCTGCTCAGGTAATACAGTATCTTTAAGTGCATCAGGAGGAAGTAGCTACTCATGGGACAAAACAGGTGGGCTACCAGGTGGGTTTGTCTCAACCAGCAGCAACCCAAGTTTTACGGCTGCCACGTCTGCTACGGGTACTTACACGGTGACAGTAACGGGTACTAATAGTTGTACGGCTTCAGCTACGGTGAGCTTGAGTGTCAATCCACTTCCTGCGGCTTCGATTTTTTTCCCGTCCACCACAGTATGTGTGGGGGTTTCAGTAGCTTTATCAGCCTCGGGAGGTTCTACTTATTCATGGGCTGGGCCTAATATGTTTAGTTCTACCAGCAGTACCCCAAGCTTTACGGCAGCTACAACTAACACAGGTACTTATACAGTAACGGCATCGAGTTCTGTTAGTTGTACTGCCACTGCTACGTTTAGCCTAAGTGTCAATCCACTTCCTACGGCTTCGGCCAGTGTGGTGTCGCCTGCTGGAACTATTTGTGTGGGGGCTACGGTGTCCTTAACGGCTCCGGGGGGGGGTACTTACTCATGGAACAAAACAGGCGGGCTACCAGGTGGGTTTGCCTCAACCAGCAGCAACCCAAGCTTTACGTCTGCTACGTCTGCTACGGGTACTTACACAGTGACCGTAACGGGTACCAATGGTTGCTCCGCTACAGCTACGGTGAGCTTAAGCGTTAATCCACTTCCTACGATTTCTGTTACAACTCCTACCGCTGTGTGTATAGGGGCATCGCTTACTTTAACTGCAGGCGGAGGGGTGTCTTATTCATGGAATATTACTGGTGGATTTACTGGTACGTCAACGGGACCTTCTTACACTCAAACTTACTCTGTGACAGGTGCTTACAACTATACGGTAACAGGAGCCAATGCGGCCGGTTGTACAGCCACAGCCACAACCAGTGTATCTTCTAAGGCACCACCAACGGTTACGACAAATGTAACGGCAGGCTTAATATGTCCAGGGAATACAATCTCTTTAACCGCAACTGGTGGAGGTAGTTACGCTTGGGCAGCGCCTAATGGTTTCATGTCTGGCAGTGCTACTCCGAGCTTAACGGCGAGCCTCAACAGTAGTGGCATATATAGTGTCACTGTGACGGGTACTAATAGCTGCACTGCTTCTGCTACAATTTCAGTATCAGTTACACCGCCTGTTACGCTTTCTATTAGTAGCAATACGCCACTTTGCGAAGGCAGTACGATTTCACTTTCGGCAAATGCGGGTGGCTCTGGCACATTCAGTTGGAGTGGGCCTGCAAGCTTTTCAAATAGTAATCAGGCTCCAAGTATCTCCAGCGCAACTACTGCTAATGGTGGAGTTTATTCAGTTACATTAACAGGAACTTCTATCTGCTCAAATTCAGCCACAGCTTCTGTAAGGGTCTCTGTTCCCCTTTCTAAACCAAACTTCACAACTTCGTCAGGTAAGTTTTACTTGTGTGCAAACACTCCGCTTACCCTTATCGCTATTCCTGAACGAGACGATGTAGAATATACTTGGATTAAGAATACAGCACCAATGGCCAATTCTAACACGTATGCCCTTACTATTACCGAAGCAGGACCTTATGAAGTGCAAATTAAGGGTATTCCAAGTATAGGTGGTTGTTCTGGCACATTCAAATCAGTACAGAAATATATTACAGTGGGACCAGCAGTAGGTCAATCTATTAGTAATACCGTAACAGCTGCCAGTATTGTTCTTGAGGCTAACCCACCATCATTGAAATACGAGTGGACAGGACCTGCGTCGTTCTCAAGTACAGTGCGTAAGCCAACGATTTTGAGCCCAACTACAGCTAATGCAGGTGTTTATACTGTCAATCTGTTAGTACCAAGTACAGGATGTACGGCTTCGGCTACTACTGCGGTGGTAATAGGTGCACCAAGATTGGCTAGTCCAGATGCAACTGATGCTTTTGAATTAAACACATACCCTAATCCAACTGAGCGTCAGGTGAATGTAAACATCCGATTGACCAAACCTGGCTCTGTAAAATTACGGCTCACTAATGCCTCAGGCGTTAATGTTCAGGAGTGGCAATTGAACGACAAAGTACAATCTCACGAGACAAGTATAGATTTAAGTCGTTATAAATCGGGTACTTATATTTTACAAGCTGAGAGCAATAATAAACGGGTAATGAAAAAAATACTCAAGATAGAGTAAGTTTGAAATACGCTTTTTTATTCACCCAAACATAAGTCATTCCAAATATTAAGGAGTGCATAAAAACTCCCTGATTGTTTTGAGAGTTGCAAACCCAAAACAATCAGGGAGTTTTTACTTTGCTATAAAAAGACGGTATCACACGCCAACTTGTTCAATTATAAACTCAGAGAAACCGTGCGGGTATCCATCTTGAAACATTTATAATCAATAAACTGGGATGTTTTAATCATCAAATACACTGTACGCTGTATTCTTACGCCTGTTGGGTTTTGTTGCCCATTAAGTCTTGCAAAAATTTCTCAATCTCTGGAAATTTCTCTTTTAGCACCGCCGAACCATCGGTTTTGAGTTGTTCAAAATATTCAGGGGCTTTGTCAACGGCCTGTTCTGCTTGGTTTTTGAGGTCAGAGGCTTGAGTTTTGAGATCTTCAAGCATTTTTTCGCCCTCTTCGGTCTGAAAATATTTGTGTAAGGCTACGCCTGCGGCTGCTCCCAGAACAAACGTTGCTAAGTGTTTGGCATTGACCATGATATTATGCTGTTTGGTTGAAAATTGGGTTAAAGTTCTCCATTTTTATTAGTTTTACAAGGTCAATTTGGACAAACGGTTAGTGCCAACGCCTAATGGTTTGTAGAGCCTTGATCCTATGTTATGATAACACTTCGATACCATTATAAAACAGTAACCCTATTATGCCCACGCTTTTTTCTCGAATTGTAAGTGGCGAAATCCCTTGCCACAAAATTGCTGAAAACGACCAATTTTTAGCCTTTTTAGACATTATGCCACTGGCCGAAGGGCATACCTTGGTGATTCCAAAACAAGAAATTGATTACATTTTTGACCTGCCCGATGAGCTGCTTTCTGGACTCATCTTGTTTGCCAAATCGCTTGCGCCAGCTTTGCAACAGGCCGTTCCATGTAAGCGTATTGGGGTGAGTATCATTGGGTTAGAGGTTCCTCATGCCCATGTACACCTTATTCCAATGAACACCATAAGTGATGTAAATTTTAGCCGACCCAAACTTACGCCAACCCAAGCCGAATTGGCTGCTACGGCAGCGCAGATTAAGGCAAAGTTGTAGAGATAAGTTGTTCAATAGAAATAGTTTATATTATTTTCAATAGGGTAGCATTGGCAAACGCTACCTTATTGAAAAATTGAACAGATAATTGGTCATTTGATGTAGTAAAAACTAATTATTTGCAGCTATTATTATTTCAATAAGCTTTTCAATAAATTCATTTCTTCGGCAGCTGCATGACCTTCGTACAAGATGTTGTAGGTGGCTCGGGTGATGGGCATATTTTCTTCAAAAGTGTGGTTGATTTCGTGAATGCACCGCACAGCATAGTAGCCCTCAGCCACCATGTTCATTTCAACTTGGGCTGATTTTACACTATATCCACGTCCAATCATGTTGCCGAAGGTCCGGTTGCGGCTAAATTGCGAATAACACGTTACCAACAAGTCGCCCAGATAGGCTGAACCATCTAAGTCACGATAATAAGGATAAACTACTTCGAGAAAGCGTTTGATTTCGAGTACGGCATTAGAAACAAGCACAGCCTGAAAATTATCGCCATAACCCAAGCCATGACAAATGCCGCAGGCCAAGGCCATGATGTTTTTCATCACGGCACAGTATTCAACGCCGTATAAATCAGAAATAGGATTGGCCACCACATAGCGGCAAGTCATTAAGCGAGCAAAATCACTGGCATGTGCCAAGTTAGGCGAAGCAATGGTCAGGTACGATTGTTTTTCGAGCGAAACTTCCTCGGCATGGCAAGGCCCAGCTATGGCCGACAGGTTGGAGGGCGAAACCTGATAATGTTTTTCGAGCCAGTCGGTTACGAGCAAATTTTCAATGGGTACCATCCCTTTGATGGCCGATACAATTCGTTTTCCTTGTAAATCAGGTAGTTGAATGGTTGCGAGAGCCTCACTCAAAAAAGCTGCTGGCACGGCCAAAATCACATATTCGGCATCTTGAATAGCTGCCGATAAGCTGCTAACGGCTTCTACTTTTTTGGAGTCGAGCTGAACCCCACTCAAATAGCGGGGGTTGTGATGAAAGGTACGGATATGCTCCAAATCCGCTTGATTACGAAGCCACCAACGGATTTTCACATTGTTTTCAGACAATATTTTAATGATGGCCGTTGCCCAACTGCCTCCTCCAATCACCGCTATGTGCGTAATTTTGCTTTTCATAGCGTAAAAATAGGTTTTTTCAACCTTATTTCTGAATCACCATCATATCAGTTCGAGTACGTTCTTGGGTTAGTCGCTCGTTTGCTTCTACTATTGGTGTAGCCAAGCGTTGGTTTTGAGTGGCAGGTAATACCCCGTTTTTTACATAATATAGTACATCTGCCAAGCATTTCTCGGCAGGGTCGCCAAAATTTCGGGTAAGGTCATCAACCTCTTGTTTTTGGGCAGGCAAGCCGTCAAAATAATCGCCTTCGCCATTGGCATTTACTGTTTTGAAACTAATGGCAAATGGTAGGTATTTATCCACATAAAAACCTAACATACCAACTGGCTTGCCATGTGTGCGGTCGCCAACCAAGATGGTCTGCATAAATGGCTTTACGCCATTGATAAGCAACTCACTGGCTGAGGCCGAACCCTGAGTAGTAATAAAAAACACCCGACTTAATGACAAACTTCCTGATTTGCTCACCCGAACAGTACTATTGCGCTGGGTATTTTTGCTATTGAACTGATACGTATAAAACACTTTTCCATCTGCCGAAGTAGGTACAAATTGGTTGGCAAAATGCGCTGCTACGTTGGGGTCGCCGCCGCCGTTGTATCGTAAATCAATGACAAGCTCCTGAATACCACCATTTTGCTGAAAATAACTAAATGCACTGGTTAAATCTTGCTTGCCTTTGTCGGTAAACTCTGAGAATACGATATAGCCTACGTTTTTGCCATCAACCTTCTGGATACTCCTATGCTGTACTGGGCTGGTAGTAAAGTCGGCACGAGCTATGGTTAGTTCTTTCTGATTGCCGGCTGTATCTTGAAAAACAAACTTGCCCGAACTTTTACCAAACTCTGTATTAAGAGCCGTCACATTGGCAGAGGTAGCACTTACGCCGTTTACACTCATAATTCGCCAACCTCGAGTTACACCCGCTTTGTCAAATGGTGAATTGGGCAACACATACGCTACTCGCAAATCGGTATCACTAACAAAACCTCTGCTAAAACCAAATAAGCCTGTTACTTGGCCTTGTTGTTCGGCTTCGTATTCGGCACGAGTTATTACGAAGCTCCATCGGTCAATATTCTGATTTTGGGCGTTTAGAGGGCTGTATGTTCTGACTTTGGCCATCATTTGGCTGGGGTCAGTGGCCGGGTACGACTGAGGCTTAAAATCTGATGCTGCAGGCAACTTGTCAAACCATAGGTAGAGGTTCTGGATGTTGGCGTACATGGTATCTCGATAGTCATATTTGTAAGTGCCTGTTCCCGAAGGGGTTGCGCTATCTTCTTTCTTACAAGCCTCAAAGCTCAATGCCGACACCATCAGCAAGAGCGTGTACAAGAATAGTTTCGTAGTTTTCATGATTTTGGTTTAAGGACTTTCAGGATTATCAACGAATAATTCTTCAAAAAGTTGCTTACTCAATAATCCCGAACGTTGCTTTTGCTTTTTTACGAGAGATAGCGTTAAAGTGCCACCATTCTGTTTCAATGGGCGTAAAACCGCCTTTTCGCATGGCTTCTCGCAGAATACGGCGATTTTCTACTTGTGTTTTGGTTAATTTTCCTGATTTTAAGAGCCTTACTTCGTGGCGAGGATAGGCCAACTCACCAAAAAAATCAAAGATAGTACCCATATCAAGCGGTTTACCATCAGCTGTGGCCAATGTTAAATCTACGGCGCAGCCATAGTTATGGATTGAGCCTTGTGTAGGATTGGCCACATAGTCTTCTCGTTGGTTGGGGGGTAAGTGCGACATTGCCTTCCAGAATTTCCACTGCACCGACCTCGACCGTGCGCCATCATAAACCAAGAGGCGTAAATTAGCGTGATTTTTTTGTAAATATTGACTCGCTCTTACCAGCTTATCGGCGGCAAGTTTCTGTAAAAAACAACGGGTAATACAGCCATAAACATCTTGCTTTACAAAATTATCAGTTGTGGTGTATTTTAAATCTACCAAAATGGAGGCATCCATTGTCTGGATGTCCACTAAGCCTGCAGTTTCCATTTTTTTCTCTTCGGGGCAGTCAATTGCACCCACAACGTCCCTGCGGGACACCCCTCCGAGGAGGGGGTCGTCATTTCATCTTGTAAACCATGCACCCATTTTCTTGTAACAGACCGTTTATCTTCCCTTTTTCAATAGACACTTCATGATTTTTTTTCTCAGAAATAACCAGATTTATACCCATTCCATAAACTATGGCTGCATAATCATGTAGTTTTTGCAATTCAATTTTTGAATTTGTCTTTTCAATTAAACCCGAAAATTCCTGAGCATGAGCCAATGTAACCAGCATAGTTAAGCCCACTATCAATACTTTTTGCATAAGAATAAGTAATTTTTGGGTGAAAATAACGATTTTGCCCTTGATTTAGCGCATAATGCCTTTTTCCTTTGTCGCTTCACCTTTTATCACTACAAAATGGCCCTCAATTATATCTGGATAGCGTTTTTTCTTGTTGCCTTTGTGGTGGCACTGATCAAGCTAATTTTCTTTGGCGATACTGAGATTTTCAAATTACTAATTGATGGGATGTTTGACTCTGCCGAGATGGCGGTTATGAAAATAGCCCTCCCCCTTGCTGGTGTAATGACCTTTTTTATGGGTTTGCTCAACATAGGCGAAAAGGCCGGGGCTATCAATTTTTTGGCTCGTTTGGTAGGGCCTTTTTTCAATCGCTTGTTCCCAGAAGTTCCTAAAAACCATCCTGCTCATGGGCAAATGATTATGAATTTTTCGGCCAATATGCTCGGGCTCGACAACGCCGCCACGCCTTTTGGCCTCAAAGCGATGCAGAGCCTTCAAGACCTTAATCCTGAAAAAGACACCGCTTCAAACGCCCAAATTATGTTTATGACCCTCCATAGTTCGGGGCCAGTGCTGATACCGCTGGGTGTGATGGCTCAACGGGCTATTTATGGGGCAGCAGATGCGTCTGATATTTTTATCCCGTGCTTGATAGGCACTTATGTAGCTACCGTGACGGGTTTGTTGTTTGTCGCCATTCGTCAGCGTATCAATTTGCTTGATCCTGTTATTCTTGGCTGGCTTGGTGGGATTACGGCTTTTCTTGGGGTGCTTTTGTGGTACTTTTCAACACTGAACAAAGAAGAAATTGAAGCAACCTCCAAAGTAGTTAGCAACTTGATTCTATACAGCTTTATTACGGCGTTTATCTTAGGTATTTTGCGAAAGAAAGTAGATGTATTTGCTACGTTTATTGAAGGTGCCAAAAGTGGTGTTGAAACCTCAATACGGGTAATCCCCTATCTGGTAGGTATGCTGGTGGCTATCAGTGTGTTGCGTAATTCGGGAGCTTTGACTTACGCAGTGGATGGGCTAAAATTTGTTTTCTCGCTGACTGGTATCAATACTGATTTTACGGATGCCTTACCCACCGCCCTAATGCACCCCCTAAGTGGAAGCGGCTCAAGAGCCATGATGATTGACACCATGAAAACCTTCGGTGCAGATTCTTTTGTAGGGCGTTTGGCTTGCGTGTTTCAAGGTTCTTCCGACACTATTTTGTATATATTGGCATTGTATTTTGGTTCGGTCAATGTTCGCAAAACTCGCTACACACTTTGGGCTGGCCTAACCGCCGACTTTGCCAGCATTGTGACGGCTATTTTAGTGTCTTATTTGTTTTTTCATTAGAGAGCCTTTTCCATTAAAGAATAGCCAAACTTTATTTTCCTAAATAAAATTGAAACTTATCGCAATCGTACCTGCTTGATTATCAAATAGTACTAAGCTTTTTTTATTTGGTAAACTGTTTTTTTGTCTATGCTATTGCAAAGCTATATCAAATTACTCAGAAAACCATTAACCCTCATGACTCCCGGTCAATCAGCCAAGTTGTAAACTCAATCAGAATCCCCTTGCGATTTGCTTCAATAGGCAAGGCTTCGAGTAGCATAAACGCTTTTTCAAAATAACTGTTCATCATATCTTCAGCAATCTGCCTAATGCCAAGTTGGTCATAAATCGCTGTAACTGCGGCTACTTTTTCGGGAGCATTGAACTCCTTGGCACTTAACCAAAACAGTAATTCATCTTTCAAATTTCCTTCTGCCCGTTCTTGTGCCTCAATCAATAAAAGCGTTTTTTTATTAGCAATAATATCGCCACCTACCTGTTTACCAAACTTGTCTGCATCCCCATAAACATCTAGAATATCATCTTTCAACTGAAAGCCTAACCCAATATTTACCCCTATACTATATAGTACTCTGCAAACATCATCGTTAGCTTCACCAATAATCCCCCCCAACTCTAACGCAAAGCCAAGTAACACCGCTGTTTTGAGTTCAATCATTCGCAAATACTCTTGCTCAGATACCCTTTCTCTTTTCTCAAAATTCATATCCCACTGCTGCCCCTCACATACTTCTGCTGCTGTTCTGTTAAATCGCTTCAAAATTCTTTTCAAAGAACCAGCTGGCGCTTCCAGCATTAGGTCGTAAGCACAAACCAACATCACATCGCCCGACAGAATAGCTACGTTTTCATCCCATTTGGCATGCACCGTTGGCTGTCCTCTCCTCAAAGGAGCTTGATCCATTATGTCATCGTGCATCAAGGTGAAATTATGAAAAACCTCTACGGCCATCGCAGGCTTCAAAGCTTTTTGCCAGTTATCAGTAAGCATCGAAGCCGACATTAACGTAAGTAAGGGCCGCAATCGTTTTCCACCCAACGACATCAGGTAGCGAATCGGTTCGTACAACTCAACGGGGTCATGCCCATATTCAGTTTGGGCAAATTCATGGTTGAGGGCATTTAGATAAGAAGATAGATTCAAGACTGTATCAATCCGCTAAGGCGGGTTTATTTTAAAAATTAAGCAAAAGTACCTTTCAAAACTAAACTAACCACATTCCAAAGCGTTTTGTTACCTTTGTTACACAAATAGTTAAAAATTCTGCTGTATTATTGGACTTGTTCTTAAACCATAAGAGTTGTTCTGGAGCGTACTCATATCTGTTTCTTTTGCAAAAAACAGACATGCAAAGTAAAGCTATATGACGAAGATACATCCAGTAAATCGTATTCAAACCTGAAAATTTTCAAAACTTTATATGCTCAGTCACTCATTCATACTTCGTAAACCCGTAGCTTTTTTTGACCTCGAAACAACAGGTGTAAATATCATTAGAGACCGAATTGTCGAAATCAGTGTCGTCAAAGCACTACTCGATGGCACGGTCGAAATCAAAACCAAGCGCATCAATCCAGGTATGCCCATACCACTCGAATCAAGTTTAATACATGGCATATATGATGATGATGTTAAAGATTGTCCAGTCTTTAAACAAATAGGCAAATCCTTAGCTCAATTTATTGAAGGATGTGACTTAGCAGGCTTCAATTCTAACCGTTTTGATATCCCCATACTTGTCGAAGAATTCCTAAGAGCTGAAATAGACTTTGATATCAAAAATCGAAAAATGATAGATGTTCAGCGTATTTTTCATCTCATGGAACCCCGAAGCCTGACAGCCGCCTATAAATTTTATTGCAATAAATCACTTGATAATGCCCATAGTGCCGAAGCCGATACCATTGCTACGCTCGAAGTACTTGATTCTATGATAAAACGATATGAAGGTGTGCAGATTAAAAACGACAAAGGAGAACTCTATGAGCCCATTAAAAATGACATGAATGCCCTTCACGAAATTACATCATCTCGAATAGTAGATTTTAGCCAACGAATGATTTTCAAT